>DMER01000147.1 GCA_003451645.1 Alphaproteobacteria bacterium
TGGATCTGTGCGACCGAGCGGCTAACCCCCCAACGCGCGCCCATCTCGCCCCAATGCCGGACAAAGGCCTCCATCGCAGGTGTGAAGTGCATGCACATCTCCAATTTCTGTAAAGACAGAAATATCAGATATGTCGAACACCGCAAGCCGCCACCATGCCGCAGGCCCAAAAAAGAAGAGGGCCCGGCGAACCGGACCCTCTCGAAAGTGGAGTTAACGCGGGTCGCGCAATTACATCAGCTGCTGACCGTTGGCCAGGACCTTGCCGTCCTTGGTCATCTCGACCTCGATGATGTAGCCGGGCTTGCCCGCCGCGGCATTGGGATCGGGCTTGGCAATCGCCTTCAGGCCCATGATCGCAGCCAGCGCTTGCTGGGCAATCGGGTCGTTTTGACCGCGCTTGGCCATCGCATCGCTCAGCGCTTCGATGCCGGAGAAGCGGAACGCGAACTTGCCAACCGGCAGGCTCGTCGGCGACGGCGTATAGGTCGCGGACCCGTCGCCACCCATCACCACGGTCGGCGTCATCACATCAGCCTTGTTGAGGTTGATGCCCAGCGTCGACTTCTGCAGCGACTCAAGCAACTTAACGCCCGCTTCTTCGGACATCTTGTCCATTTTCGCCTGGTCCTCAGGGCTCACATTGCCCAAAGGATTGTTGAACGAAACGGCGGGCATGTTCGCGATCATCTGCATATAGATGTCCCAGATTTCGCGTGCGGGCAGGCCGTTCACATCGACATCAACCAGCGAGTCATTGATGGATGCCTCAGGCGGCACCACCGGTTGGCCATCTTCGCCCAGGGCCTTGAGGCCGCCAAAGCCAAAGGTCATCTTAGCCTTGGCCTTGTCCGCGCCATCGGCCGCCAGTCCAAAGCCAACATCGGCCTTGGCAAGTTGGAACAGCTCTTTGCCATTCTCAGAGGCCGAAATGTCCTTGACCGAATAGCCATAGTCCAACGAGCTGAAGAACTCCGGCATGCGGCGCAGGAACGCGATCATCTTGTCGTCGAATTTGCCCGATGTCCAAACCTTGAAGATATCAGGATTGGAAAGCGTATAGCCCGCTTCCTTGGCCGCCGCGGCGTATTCTTTGAGCCGCGCGCCGCCCATGTTCGCACGAATGGCGATCTCGGCCATCTTCATGTCGAACTTTTGTTCCGTGTCATTGAGCACGAAGTTCGCCATGCGGCCGGTATACTTGCCGTCATAAAGACCATTGCCCTTGTCTTCGAGGCCGCCGGTCATCGACATCTCGCCCAGCTTGAGGGAGCCTTTGCCCTCGGGCGGGATCACTTCGAAATCGGTCAATTTCATGTTGAGCTGGTCAACGGTCTGCAGATCGTCGCGCCACACGCCTTCGATCGTCTGACCACCCAGCTTGGCTTCGGCGACTGTTTTGCCCGAGGCATCCTTGGCAGCAAAGTTTGAGGGCAGAACCACGCTAAAGGGGATGTGGTCGGCGCTGCTGCCGCGCTTGAAGGTGATGACGACCGCGCCGAGCTCGGTCGATTCGCCCTCTTTCGACTTGATGGTGAGCTTGGGCGTGGTGGCCACGACCGAGCCATCGTCCTTCGACTCAACGGTCGGCTCACCGTCGGCGGTCACCGTGACGTCCGTGTCCGACGCCTTCGTCATCGTCTCGACGATTTGCGTCATGCGCGTCTTGAGCAAGGCCGCATCGACGGCGGGGCCGCTGCCCACAGGTGCTGTCTCAGTGGACCCCGAAAGCGTGCTAGGCGCGCCGGGCTCGCCCTTCTTAGATGGCCAAAGCGAATAGACGCCAAAGACGCCCGCAATGCCGATGGCGGCGGCGGCGACGCCAATCAGCAGCGATTTTGAACCCGAATTCTGTTCTGGTCCGGACATGATTGATCAACCTCTCCTGTGAATTGAGCGAACTGTAAGGATCGAGCGCAAGAAAGACACGACATAGCCTGCCTGACGCCCACGATGTCGGAGGTTCCCCGCAAAGGACTGGCCCAGACTGATTCCGCAGGCACCATGAAGATTCATTAACTTTTGGTCAAGTGAGGCCGGTCACACACGTCAAGGTGTAATATGCGAATTTACTCGCCTTAAGAGTTGCTTTTCCAATTTCTGTTTTGCTGGCGTCCAGTGCATGGGAACAAGGGGCGCCATTATGGCCAGAATTTTGGTGTGTGAAGACGATCCGGTTTACCGCGAATTGACTGGCGGTTTGCTGGCAACACGCGGGCACACGGTTTTCTTTGCCTGCAATGGCGCGGAAGCGATCGAAAAGCTGAAGGACGCCGCTTACGACATGGTTGTAACCGATTTGGTCATGCCAGGTGTTGATGGCTTGGAGCTCATCAAGTCGATCCGGGAAAATCAGGGCGCCGTTCCCGTTCTCGCGATGTCGGGCGGCTTGGGCGATCTGAAAGACCCTCTGTTAATGGCGGCCAGCGTCATGGGCGCCAGCCGGGTCATCGAGAAGCCCTTCCGCGGCCGGGAGTTCGGCGCCCAGATTGACGCACTGCTGAACGCTTAAAAGACCCGCGCTTAGTTCCCCAGTATTGAAAGACGCCCGCTCATGACGTCCCGGCTTTCAACCGATTTTGGCGATGCCAGGGTGTGGCACCCGACCGGCTCGCGCTCGAATTTCAACCTTGTCTATATCGGCCTGGGGATCCTCAATCTCGCGACCATCGTGGCGGCGCTCTTTGTGGCGCATTTGGTCATCGAGGAACTCAATGACCGCACGACAGAGGCGCGCCTCTGGGATCAGCGTCAGGAGCTGATCCATGATCTGGCCTCACAATCGAGGGCAATCTTTGAGCCGGCCAATGATGTTTTTCAGTCCATGGATGCGTCAGCGGAGCGCGCGCGCGCTGTTGCGCTGACTGCCGCCTTCGAAGCAAACTTGCCTAAGGTGCTCAAAGCGCTCGACCACCTCGACGACTCTGACGCGGACCAGATCGAGGCGGGCGATCTGCAAAGCCGGATCGAGGCGTTGGCCCGCTATGTGCGTCAGGGACAGATCCTGGCCCTCGCAGTAATGGACAGTTTCGAAAAGGGCGATCAGGCACGCGCCGGCCAATTGATGGCCAAGAGCGACAAGCTGGCGAGCCACACGGACGATCTAGTGCATGCCATCAATGACAGCATGACAGCTCAGTTCTTGCACGAATTGGAGCAGTCGGGCAGCAAGGTTCAGGCCTTTCGCTACAGCTTGGCACTTTTCTGTTCGATGGTCATTGTGCTGGTCTTTGGCGCCACCGTGTACGGACTGAATGTCTCGCGATTGCTGAAGACCCATGTCGAAGAACGTGATCGTCAGTTTCAGGAGATAGAGCAGCGCGAGCAATGGCTGGCTGAAAAGAACGCAGCACTGGGCACGGCAAACGAAAGCATCAATCTGCTCATTCAGCGCTCCCAAGAGGGGCTAGAGGCGCTCAACGACGGCTACATGCTCTTTGACGCGGATTATCGCCTGATCCAATGGAATGCGCGGGTCACTGAGCTCTTCCCCATGTTCACGGATAAGCTGGCACCCGGTGTGGCCGCGCTCGACATGCTGATGTGGATGCAGGAGGCCGCAAGTCCAAGCGATTCGGCAGGTGATCCGGACTGGCTCGACACATGGGCCAAACATCACGAGACCTTGGGCGTCACCTTTGAGCAGATCGTTGGTGGCCTGACCTTGGAAATCACCGAATACCGGACCAAGGAAGGCGGCCTCGCCGTCGTACACCGCGACGTCACGCAAATGCGGGCCGCGCAAGCCAAGCTGCGCGCGCAAATGGAGCAAACCAAAAAGGCCTTTGACGCTATCGGCACGTTGAGCCAGCGCATCAAGGATGCCATCGCTGTCTTGGATACGGGATTCTCGCTCTATGATGCTGAGGGAAAGCTGGTCATTTGGAACACACAGTTCGAGGGCATGATCCCTGGCTTGCGAGGTCATCTTCGCGCGGGCATGGACGAATGGGATTTGGGTGCCTTGGCGCAAGAAAGTGCCTCGCCTGGCGATGATTGTCTGAAACCTGATTGGCGCCAGCGCCGCCACCGCCAGCGTTTGGCGGCGGGCGTGCCCTTCGAGATACGTGTGGGCGGGCGGCTCTTGGAGGTGACCGAACACAAGACTGCCGAGGGTGGCTTTGTGTGCATCTACCGCGACATTACCGATGCCCGCGCACAGGAAGACGAACTCAAGGCCGCCAAGATCGAGGCCGAACGGGCGAGCGAGGTCAAAACCCAATTCCTGGCCAATATGAGCCACGAGATCAGAACACCGCTAAACGGCGTGATCGGCATGACGGATATCCTTTTGGATAGCGAATTGTCCGGCGAGCAGCGCATGCAGGTCGAAATCGCGCGCAACTCTGCGGATCAGTTGCTGCAGGTCATCGGCGACATCTTGGATGTGTCCAAGCTCGAGGCAGGTGCGTTCGAACTGGAACAGGCGCCTTTCGACCTGGTGCCGCTTGTCGAGGGCGTGGCCCAAACCTTCGCCGCCAAGGCGCACGCCAAGGACATCGACATCTTTGTCGACATCGACGGTGTTTGCGAAGGCTCGTATTCGGGCGATGCAACACGGCTGCGCCAGGTGCTGTTGAACCTAGTCGGCAACGCGGTGAAGTTCACCGAGGCTGGCATGGTGCTCATCAAGGTGCGCGGCCGCTTCGCCGGGCCCGGCCATTTCTCGCTGTGCTTTGCCGTTGAGGACACCGGGATCGGCATGCCGGAGGAGGTGCGGGCGCGCCTGTTCCAGAAATTCAGCCAGGCCGATGCCTCGATTACGCGCCGGTTCGGCGGGACTGGACTGGGCCTCTCGATTGCCAAGCACATCGTGGAGGCCATGGGCGGCAAGATCGGCGTCACCAGCACGCCTGGCCAAGGGTCGCAGTTCAGCTTTGACGTGACTTTGCCTGTGGCCGGCACTGCGCAAGAGTTGGACGTGACCACGCTGCGCGGCCGCCGCGCTCTGATTATCGATGACAATGGCATCAACCGCGCAATCCTTGCCGACCGGCTCACCCGCTGGGGCCTCCTGGTGGATCAAGCGCACAATGCCCGCATGGGCCGCGCGGCCCTGAAGGCCGACGGGCCAGCCTATGATGTGGTCTTCATCGACCGCAAATTGCCCGATACGGATGGCATCACCTTGGCGGGCGAGATCAGGGCGATGCTCACTGTTGCGCCCAAACTGATCCTCTGGTCTTCCATGACCTGCGCGGCGAACCAAAAGGGGGCCGAGGCCTCAAAGGTTTGCGACGCCTCGCTGTTCAAGCCGGTGCAGACGTCCCGTCTGTTGGAGACGCTGAAAGTCCTCTTGTCCGCGGATGCGAAAGGTGTGCACCAGCGGCCAGGTGATGAACTTC
>DMER01000053.1:0-185 GCA_003451645.1 Alphaproteobacteria bacterium
CTCTACGACGCCGACAAGATCGAAGCGGCAGCGAGCGTCGAGGACGAGAAGGCGCTATATCAAGCCCAGCTGGACATGTTCCTCGACCCGCATGATCCAAAGATAATCGCGGCGGCGAAGGCCGAAGGCATCCCCGACGCCTGGTTGGAAGCGGCCAAATCCTCGCCCGTCTATAAAATGGCGAT
>DMER01000053.1:345-2772 GCA_003451645.1 Alphaproteobacteria bacterium
CAGGCGCGCGCCGACGGCATCCCCGATGCCTGGATGGACGCGGCCCGCAACAGCCCCGTCTACAAGATGGCGGTGGAGTGGAAGGTGGCGCTGCCGCTGCACCCCGAGTACCGCACGCTGCCGATGGTGTGGTACGTGCCGCCGCTGTCGCCGATTCAGTCGGCGGTCGAAGCGAAACATATCGGCTTCGACGGAACATTGCCCGACCTCAGCAAGCTGCGCATCCCGATGCGGTATCTGGCGAATCTGTTGACGGCAGGCGACGAGGCGCCCATCGCCTCCGCCCTCAAGAAACTCTTCGCCATGCGCATTTACATGCGTAGCCGGCATGTCGAGCGAAAAGCGAATGCAGCGGTCTTGGGCGAGGCGGGCCTCACCGTGGCTCAGGTTCAAGACATGTACAAGACCATGGCGCTGGCCGCCTATGAGGATCGCTTCGTCATACCGTCGTCGCACCGGGAATACGCGGAAAACGCCTATGATCTGCGCGGCTCCTGCGGTTTTTCGTTCGGGAACAATTGTTCGGACGGCGCCAGCGACTTCTCGCTGTTTGGGGTCAAGAAATGGCGTGGCCACACGCCGACGGAGGTGATGTGATGTTGGTGCTGCGCGCGTTGGGCCGATTGCTGGCCTACCCTGAGGCCGACCTGAAGGAGACGCTTCCCGAGATCGCCGCCGCGATCGATGGGTCGTGCCTGTCGTTGCCTGCAATTCGGGCGCTGGACGGTTTGATCGGCGATCTGGAGACGATGGACCTTCTCGACCTGCAGGAGACTTACACGGGTCTCTTCGATCGGAACCGTCGATTGTCATTGCATCTTTATGAGCATGTTCACGGTGATGGACGTGAGCGGGGCCAGGCCATGGTGAGGCTGCAAACTCTCTATGGCCTTCATGGCCTGGAGCACGATCCCCGCGAACTTCCGGATCATCTGCCGCTATTCCTGGAGTTCTTGTCGTTGCTGCCGGAAAAAGCGGCGCGGCATATGCTGGGCGACGCGACGACGGTGCTCACGGTGCTGCGGGACCGGTTGGCGAAGCGCGAAAGCCTCTACGCCGCCATATTTGACGCCTTGTTGGAGGTGTCTCCGGGCCGGATCGACCGGGAGTTGCTCGAACGGTTGTCGAAGGGCGAGGAAGGCGATCCTTCGTTCGAGGCGCTCGACGCCGCCTGGGCCGAAGAAGCCGTGACCTTTAACGGTCAATTCGCCGACCAGGCGCAGTGCGGCGCGCCAGTCTCTCAACTTGCAGCGAGGTAACGACGATGCTCGACTGGCTTCATCATTTTGTGTTTGGGGTATTCCCCTATATCGCCATCGTTACGTTGCTCGTGGGCAGCGTGATCCGTTTCGACCGTGAGCAATATACGTGGCGGTCCGGCTCGTCCCAAATTCTACGCAAACGGCAATTGATGATCGGTTCGGTGCTGTTTCACGTCGGCGTGTTGCTTCTGTTCGTGGGCCACACGGTGGGTCTCCTGACGCCGAAGGAGATTTACATGGCCGTCGGCTTGACGCCGGCGCTCAAGCAAATGATCGCAATCGTTGCGGGCGGCATCTTCGGCGCGATCTGTTTCGTCGGGCTGACTCTGCTGGTCCATCGCCGCCTTTTCGATCCGCGCATTCGCGGCACGTCGAGCGCAATGGATATCTTCATCTTACTCGTTCTCTGGACGCAGCTGTGCCTTGGGCTTTTGACCTTGCCGTTCAGCTTTGAACATCGCGACGGGTCTGTGATGCTGCAGCTCTCCCACTGGGCCCAAGGGATCGTCTTCTTCCAGGCGGGAGCCGCCGAACATATCCGCGACGTTGGCTGGGCCTACAAGGCGCACATCGTGATGGGCCTGTTCATCTTCTTCGTCTTTCCGTTCTCGCGTCTCGTACACATGTGGTCCGCGCCAGTTTGGTATCTGGGCCGCCCCGGTTGGCAGATCGTCCGGAGTCGGACGGCAGGCAGCGGCGTGCGGAGGCCCGTGTCATGACCATCGTCGTCAACGGCGTATCGATTGCCGATCATGATGTCCTCACAGAAATGCAGCATCATCCCGCCCCGGCGCGCGAACAGGCGCTTACCGCCGCCGTCGAAGCGCTGATCGTCCGAGAGCTCTTGCGACAGCGAGCGTCTCAACTAGGCCTCCTAGACCATCGCGATGACGACCCCGAGGCGGAAGAGAGGGCGCTGGCCTCACTCATTGAACGTGAAACGTCGTCGCCCGTGGCGGACGAGGAGGCTTTACGCCGGTACTACGAGGCCAACCGGGCGAAGTTCAGGACCCCGGCTCTGTTTGAGGCGTCCCATATCCTGCTCGCGACCGCAGGGACGGATCGAACCGAAGCAAGGGCGCTGGCCCTCAAACTGATCGAAGTGCTGAATTCGTCGCCGGAAGCGTTCGCCACCCTGGCCGCGGCGCACTCCGCCTGTTCCAGT
>DMER01000053.1:2975-5967 GCA_003451645.1 Alphaproteobacteria bacterium
CTGTTCCAGTTCGTGCAACGGCGGCAACCTCGGCCAAATCGGCGAGGGCGAGGTCGCGCCGGAGCTGGAAACCTTCCTACGCGAGTTGGAGGAGGGGCAGCTTTGCCCGGTGCCGGTCGAGACAGAGTTCGGGTTCCATGTCCTGCGCTTGGATCGGCGATGGCCATCGCAGCAATTAGACTTTGACACAGCCAGGCCCCGCGTCCGGTCCATGCTAGAACGGTTGAGCCGCCAGCGGTCGGTCGCCCAGTATATCGCGTTGCTCGCGGGCGAGTCACAGATCGAGGGCTATGCCTTTCGGGCGGCGGACAGCCCGCTTCTTCAATAGTGGAATAGGGAATCTCGAACCATGGCGATCTCCAAGCGTAATCCGGCAAAGGAGAAACTCCCGTCCTTCGCGGGCGATGTGGCTGGAAGGTTTCCGGACATTTGGGAGGCCTACAGCGCGCTCGGCGACGCGGCGGCGGCGTCGGGGCCACTCACGGTGCGCGAGCAGCGCTTGGTCAAACTGGCGCTGGCCATTGGCGCCGGCTCTGAAGGCGCGACGCACAGCCATGCGCGGCGCGGGCAAAAGGAAGGGCTCGACGCCCACTCGATGCGACAGGTGGCGCTTCTGGGCATCACCTCCTTGGGGTGGAGCCAGGCCATGCGCGGCCTCGCCTGGATCGAAGACGTAACGGAAAAAGCATCGAAGAAACCAAAGAGACGGTGATCGTGCCGTCGACATGAGGGAGGTCGGCCATGTCGAATCTTGACGTGACGCCGGATGCGGTTCAGAGCGGCGCGCGCGCACAAACCCCGTCGCTGCAGACCATGATCTCGCGTGTGCAATCTCTGCGGGATATTTGGTCGGCTATCGAGCGCGGAGTTTCTGGCCCCACCCAGATCGAGCGCGTTCGACTTGGCGCGGCTCGCGGGCGCATCTGCGCCGATACTTTGCGCTCGACGACCGACATTCCCCGTTTCAATCAGGCCGCCATGGATGGTTATGGCCTCGACGCGTCGACCCTGTCGGTGGGCGTCGAAACCTGCGAGCCGGTCGTCGGCGAGTGCCGCCCGGGTCGCTTGCCCGTGCAGACCGGCGGGCAAGGCGTCGTCAAGGTGGCGACTGGCGCAGCATTGCCCGGCTGGGTGTCGGCGGTCGTCCGTTGGGAGGATTGCGTCACGGCGGAGGGTCAGGTCCATCTCTCAGGGCCCGTGCACTCGGGCCTGAACATCCGTTTGCGCGGCGAAGATGCGTTGAAGGACCGTCCTGTGATACCCGCAGGGCAGCGCATCGATGCGCGGACATCGGCGCTCGCCGCCGCCGCTGGCGCTAAGGGAGTTGTAGTTTGGCGAAAACCGCGTGCCGGCATTCTGGTCACCGGCGACGAGGTCGCACCGCCTGGCGCGAAGCTCTCCGGAGTCCAGATTCACGACAGTAACGGCGTCATGGCAGCGCAGCTTTTGTCGGCTGAGGGCGTAGACGTTCGAACGATCCGTTACGTGCCGGACGATCAAGCGCAAATTCAAACCGCCCTCGAATTGATGTCCGAACGCTGCGATCTCATAGTCCTGTCTGGCGGAATGTCGCATAGCGATCAGGACGCCACGCGGCGAGCCGTGCCGTCGCTCGGCGGCTGGTTGTCGTCTTTGCCGCTCAAGCTGCGTCCAGGCAAACCTTCGGCGATCGGCACGTTTCGTAGGTCGATGTTAGTAGGCATGCCCGGCAATCCGCTCGCAGCCTATGTCACGATGCAGATCGTCGGGCTGCCGCTCGCGCGACGCCTGTGCGGCTTGTCAAGTGTCGCTCCAGCCAGGAGACCGGTAGAGGCGGGCTTCGACCTGCACCGCGCGCAGCCCACGATCGAGTTCGTGCCCGCACGGATCGGCGAGTGCTTGGACGGGTCGCAACACGCCAAGATTCTTTCGCGCGGCGCGTCGGCCCGCCTCGTGCCTCTGGCCGAGTCTGACGGGCTGTTGTGTTTCGATGCTGAGCAGACGCAGATCGACGCCGGCGACCTTGTCGAGTTCTGGCCGCACATTGGCTGACTGCCGTCAATAGCTCGGCGGCGGCGTCCACGGCTCGTTCGCGAGATGCGCAAGATGCGGCGGCAGGATGGGCCGGTACGACGGCCTCATGTCGAAGGCGATCTCCTGCGTCGACCATTCATTAACATGGTGTCCGCCCACGAACCGGATCAAGGTGACGGCGCCCCAATGCGCGCCGAACGGCCCATGGGGGATGCCGGCAGGCCGCCAGAAGTAAGCACCTGGATACATGGTGCCCTGCGGCCCCGACAAAGCGCCCGCCAGAACGAACGCCTCCTCTACGCATGGGTGCATCTCTTGGGGGCCCTTACCCTGTTCGGGCGCGCTCTGCGGGAGGATCAGCGACAGAAGCGTCCGCTCGCCCGTGTCCGGATTGGTCCGCAGGTTCTTGCGCGAGATACCCAGATGCCGGAGTTTGGGGTCGTTCAACGTCATGTCCCAAGGCAATTTGGTCGCGTCGATTTTGGGGATTACTCTGCGGTGGGCCTCTTCCACCAGACCGAATGCGCCCGCCCTCAATGCAGGCTCCCGGTCGTAAAACGCCAGCATCGTGCAGCCGGTCGTCGACGACATAGTGTGCCGGGGCCATAGGGCCGGAAGGAAGGCGTAACAATCGGCGTCATAGGTCGTGCCGTCCATATGGAACTGGCCGTCGAGGACATAGAATTCCTCTGCTGCGGCTAGATGCTCCGGCCCTTCGCGGTGCCAACTCGGCGGAAACCGGATTAGCGCCGAGCAGGCGCCGGTGTCCGGATCGCGGCTCAACATTTTGTACTCTGCATCGGGCCGCGCCAGTCCGGCGCCGATCCGCCGCCAGGGCAGCATCTGCGCCTGGACGAATTCGATGTGAGGCCGGTTCATCATAAGTGCGCGGTCAATCGGGCCGCCGCTCGAAGCGCGGGAACAAGACGTTGTTTTCTAGGTGGATATGCTCCATCAGATCGGAGACGAACTTCGCGCG
>DMER01000053.1:6125-6977 GCA_003451645.1 Alphaproteobacteria bacterium
CGAACTTCGCGCACCCCGCATAGAGCGCTTGCCACGAACGGCAGGCGCCTTGGGGCGTCACGAACCCGTGCGCCAACACGTCTAGACTCCGGATCGCGACCGCGTGGTCGTCGTGTTCGAGCCGCATCTGCCCGACGGGGAAGGCCAGGATCGCGCATCCGTCCGACAGCATCATGGGAAACAGCCGTTGTTCCTCTCGTTGCATATGCGCCTCCAATTCCGCCAACATATGTTCAAGATGCGCCGCCAAGCCGCGAGGCGCGTCCGCGTGGTCCTTGTGGACCGCCTCGACACGCCGCGCGAGCTTGATCAGTTCGGGAAGCTCCGCTCGGTGCCGGGCGTGAAACCGGTCGAGAATATGATCGATCAACGCCGACGTCTCTTGCGGCGCGACCCTTTCGAACTGGACGCCGAGTTCGGCCAGCGCCGCCTCGATGTCGTGGAGGCTTGCATTCCGCGCCTTTGCGGCCTCCGCGAGCGAAACGCCACCCCCGCAGCAAAAGTCAATCTTGTGCTTCCGGAAAATTGCCGTCGCGCCGGGCAGGGCCGCCGCGATTTCGCCGACATGTGTGTTTGCGAAGTCTTGAACGCTAGGGCTGGCCATCGCTGCTTCCTTGTCGTAAAGTGGAATTTGTAATACCAATTTAACGTGCCGTGGCGGCGCGCGCAAATCACAAAGGGGACGACGCGACGATGCGCCTCACCATGTTCACGGATTTCGGCTTGCGGGTGCTGATGCGGCTGGCGGGCGAACCGGACCGGCTCTTCACCTCTGAGCAGATCGCCGATGAGTTTGCCCTTTCACGGCATCACCTTCAAAAGGTCGTCCGTGCGCTGGCCGACGGCGGATTC
>DMER01000053.1:7200-8096 GCA_003451645.1 Alphaproteobacteria bacterium
GCGGATTCGTCGCCACGGTGCGGGGCGCGGGCGGCGGTTTCAAACTGGCCATAGATGCTAGCGCCATTACCGTCGGCAGCGTCGTCCGGCGCCTGGAAAGGGGCCAACCAATGGTCGAATGCTTCAGGAACGACGGCGGCAGTTGTGTCCTCACGCCGCGTTGCAAACTCAAGCGGCATTTGGCTGAAGCGGAGAAACGGTACCTGGAATATCTGGAAACTGTCGCTGTCGGCGATTGTGCCTACATCCTGTCCAGTTCAACAACCAAACCGCGGCCAGGCCGTTGATCCAACCCGACGCGCAACTCGTAATGACGAAGTCTAGCGGTTGCCCGCGCGTCACGAACAAGGCCAATGTTAACCCGCACCCTCCGTGTTGTTCTCGGCGATCAGTTAACGCCGAACGTTTCATTGCTGGCCGATGGCGACTCGGCGCGTGACGTCGTCCTGATGGTCGAGGTGGCGGACGAGACGCAGTACGTTCCCCACCACAAGAAAAAGATCATCTTCGTCCTCTCGGCGATGCGGGCGTTCGCGCGGGAACTGCGCGAGGCAGGCTGGCGCGTCGATTATGTCAAGCTCGACGATCCCGGCAACACAGGGTCGCTCACGGGCGAACTCCAACGAGCCATCGCGCAACATTGTCCCGAACGGATCGTGACGATGGAGGCGGGCGAGCATCGCGTCCTGGCGATGCAGCGAACCTGGTCCGCCGAACTCGGCATCCCCACGTCGATCCTGCCCGATCCACGCTTCCTCTGTTCGAAGGAGGAGTTCGCCGCCTGGGCCGAAGGGCGAAAATCCCTGCGTATGGAATACTTCTATCGCGACATGCGGCGGAAGACCGGATTGCTGATGGAGGGCGAGGAACCGGCGGGCGGGCAGTGGAACTTCGAC
>DMER01000053.1:8320-8717 GCA_003451645.1 Alphaproteobacteria bacterium
GGAACTTCGACGCCGACAACCGCAAAGGTCCGCCTGGCGCGCTGATGATGCCTACGCCGTTCCGTGCGGACCGCGATGCGGAGACCCAGGCCGTCATCGCGACGGTCAAGAAGCGGTTTGCCGCGAACTTCGGCGACGCTGAACCGTTCTGGTTTCCGGTGATCCGCACAGGCGCCAACGCGGCGGCGGAGAAATTCATGCGCGAAGGCTTGCCTCAGTTCGGCGATTATCAGGACGCGATGGTCTCCGGGCACAAGTTTCTGTTTCATTCGGTGCTCTCGCCCCTGATCAATGTCGGTCTGCTCGATCCCCTGGCGTTGTGCCGGGCGGCGGAGGCCGAATGGCGGGCGGGCAGGGCGCCGTTGAACTCGGTCGAGGGGTTCATCCGCCAGATCAT
>DMER01000246.1:0-2624 GCA_003451645.1 Alphaproteobacteria bacterium
CACCCACAGCGGTGTAGATTTCTTGTGCGGCCTTGAAACCCAGACGCTTGGCAACACTGCGTGGCGGGTTGGTGTATTGGCCAACCGGCAGCCGCCCACCCTCCCCCGTATCCGCCGTGAAGCGCACGATCGACACCGTATCCACCCGGCCCCAGAGTTTTTCACCTAACCCAGTGTCGGCCGCTGCCGCTTCAGCCGCTTTGACGATCAACTGCACAGGATCGAGAGAGGACGCGAAATCGCCCTTCTGAGCGGTTCGCTGGGTGTACTGTCCGCCGCCCACGAGGATCGGCATTCTGGGGTCAAGCATTTCGGTCATGGGTGAATCCTCAATCCATCCTAAAGCCAGGGCACTTGCAGACGCCGCACGGCCTCTTCCAGGACGGGCATCTTCTTGCAAAAGGCAAAGCGTACCAAGGTCAGCGGCGCCTCGCCGGAATAGAATACCGAGAGCGGAATGGCGGTGACCTTTGCGCGCTCGGTCATCGCTTTGCAAAACTCAACGTCGCTGCCGTTGAAGCGCAAGCCCGAAATGTCGACCGTCAAGAAATAGGTGCCGTCACACGGCAAAGCCTCGAAGCCCAACTCCTGCAGGGCTGAGCGCAACTTATTCCGCTTTGCCTCAAGCTCGCGGGTCAGCCCAAGCGTGAAGTCCATATGCCGCGTAATGCCCTCGGCGATCCCAACTTGCAACGCGTTCGGCGTTGTGAAGGTCAGGTACTGATGCGCCTTGGCAATCGCGGCGATCAGAGGCGCCGCTCCCGTGACCCAGCCGACCTTCCAGCCGGTGAGTGAGAACATCTTGCCCGCAGATCCCACCCGCACGGACCTCTCTGCCATGCCAGGCAAGGTCGCGAGCGGCACGTGGCGTCGGCCCTCGAAGGTCAGATGCTCATAGACTTCGTCGCAAATCGCTAGGCAGTCATGTTTCTGCACTAGCTCGGCGATCGCCTGCAGTTCGTCTGGCGAGAAGACCTTTCCCGCAGGGTTCATCGGCGAATTGATCAGGATGGCCTTGGTCTTAGGCCCGAACGCAGCAGCCAGCATGTCCGCCGTGAGCTCCCAGCGCGGGGGGCCAAGCCTGATCGGGCGGACGGTCCCGCCCACCGCTTCAATAACCGGCCTGTAGCAATCATAGGCAGGCTCAATCAGGATAACCTCATCGCCCGGCTTAACAAGGCCCATGATGCTGGCCGTGAGAGCCTCCGTGGCCCCGGAGGTCACGACCGTCTGGGTCTGCCAGTCGAGCTTGATCCCATAGAAGTGCTCGGCATGATGTGCCAGCGCCTCCCTGAGTGACGACATACCCATCATCGGAGGATACTGATTAGGTCCGTCCATCAAGGCCTTGGCGGCTGCGGCGCGGACCGGTTCGGGCCCATCCTCATCCGGAAAGCCTTGGCCCAAATTGATCGCCTGATGCTGAACCGCCAGAGCGGACATGGTGGTGAAAATCGTTGTGCCTGCACCGGCAAAAATCGGATTGAGCGGCTTCATCGCCTCGAGACTCCTAAGAGCAGCGGTGGGGACCATGGCAAAGTCCGCCTGGGTCGCGCAAGGGTGGCACTCTTGCACAAATTGCAGGCAGGCTGCCCACACATTTTGCATCAGTTGGGGGTATGCCCAGTTCATACGCTTCGCTAAGGTGCCGGTTGATTCCGCTTCCCTTTGCACATGCGAAGGAGCGAAAACCCTCGCAATCAAACCGGCCAGATCGGACGGCATGAGCCATGAAAAAAATCGAAGCGATCATCAAGCCGTTCAAATTGGACGAAGTGAAAGAAGCCCTACAAGAGGTCGGCATTCAGGGGATCACCGTTACTGAGGCCAAAGGCTTTGGCAGGCAAAAGGGGCACACCGAGCTCTATCGCGGCGCAGAATATGTCGTCGATTTCTTGCCGAAAGTGAAAATCGAAATCGTCCTGGAAGATGCGATGGTGGACCGCGCCGTTGAGGCGATTACCAAGGCCGCCCGGACAGGCCGCATTGGCGACGGCAAAATCTTTATCTCCACTGTTGAGGAAATCATTCGCATACGGACCGGTGAAACCGGCTCGTCTGCGATCTGAGGCGTTCAAGTCAAGTTCGATCACTCCACCTGGGAAAAGGTAAGACACGATGACGACCCCTGAAAAAGTCCTGAAGATGATCAAGGATGACGAGATCAAATTCGTCGACCTGCGTTTCACCGATCCACGCGGTAAGTGGCAGCACGTAACGTTCGATCTGAGCCTGATCAATAAGGACATCTTCGAAACGGGCACCATGTTTGACGGCTCGTCCATTGCTGGCTGGAAGGCCATCAATGAGAGCGACATGACGCTCCTGCCCGATCCCTCGACGGCGGTGGTTGACCCCTTCTTCGCCCAAAAGACTTTGATCATGGTCTGCGACGTGCTGGAGCCCTTCACACATCAGCCCTATAACCGCTGCCCGCGCTCGATCTCCAAGAAGGCCGAGGCGTATCTCAAATCCACGGGCGTGGGCGACACCGCCTATTTCGGCCCTGAGGCCGAGTTCTTCATCTTTGACGATGTGCGCTTCAATGTGGACATGCATCGGGTCGGCTATGAGGTCGACAGCATGGAAGGCCCCTATAACACTGGCCGCGATTACGAGATGGG
>DMER01000246.1:2945-3125 GCA_003451645.1 Alphaproteobacteria bacterium
CGAGATGGGGATCGAGCCTGAGAAGCACCACCACGAAGTGGCCTCCTCGCAGCATGAGTTGGGCTTCAAGTTCAATACGCTGGTCAAGACCGCCGACCGGATGCAAATCTATAAGTACGTCATCCATCAAGTCGCAGCCGCTTATGGCAAGACCGCAACCTTCATGCCCAAGCCCATCAA
>DMER01000246.1:3378-4960 GCA_003451645.1 Alphaproteobacteria bacterium
GTGCACCAGTCGATCTGGAAGAACGAGCAGCCGCTCTTTGCGGGTACCGGTTATGCGGACCTCTCTGAAACCTGCCTCTATTATATTGGCGGGATCATCAAGCATGCCAAGGCGATCAACGCTTTCACCAATTGCTTGACCAATTCCTATAAGCGCTTGATCCCAGGCTTTGAGGCGCCGGTGTTGCTCGCCTACTCTTCGCGCAATCGCTCGGCTTCGATCCGCATCCCGTTTGGTGCCGGCCCCAAGGCCAAACGTATTGAGGTCCGTTTCCCCGATCCGGGCTCCAATCCCTACCTCGCTTATGCGGCGCTGTTGATGGCGGGTCTTGATGGCATTGAGAACAAGATCCATCCCGGTCAGCCAATGGACAAGGACCTCTATGCCCTACCGCCGGAGGAACTGAAGGACGTGCCGCAAGTGTGCGGCTCCTTGCGTGAGGCGCTCGACAATCTGGACCGCAATCGCTCGTTCCTGAAAAAGGGCGGTGTGTTCTCGGATGACTTCATCGACAGCTGGATCGAGCTCAAGATGCAGGAAGTCTACAACTTCGAACACACGCCACACCCGGTCGAGTTCGCGATGTATTATAGCGTATAAGCTCTGGACGTCTTTCAGCGGGGGGCTCGCAGTTGTGCGGGCTCCTTTTTCTTTGTGCATGCGAACGCCGGCAGAGGCCTAGCGGTCCTTACGGTTCTCGGACGCCGGAAACAGAAGTCTGTTAACCGCCCACCGCATTATCCTGTCAAACGGGTTGGTGGCTACGAAGCGATCGGACGGTTTGCGCGCGGCTTGATGTTCGGCTCCGCCGAGACCCTCGCTCAAGGTCACGAATTGGAACCCCTTGGCGCGCAAGTCAGCTATAACCTCGGGCAAGGCCTCGCCCGTGTGCCAGCCGCGGCCATTGATGTGAAAGATCAGAATGTCGTTGGGTTTGGTTTGTGCCGCCACCCGAGCTCGGATTTTTGTCGCCGTCATGCTGCGGTCCGGATCGCCCACCGCCCAACGCCAATGCACCACTTGGTAGCCTAGCTCCTCGACAGCCGAGAGCGTATCCGAATCATAAACACCTGCTGGAAAGCGAAAGTACGGGGACGGCTTTCGGCCAGTCACATTCAAGACCTCATCCTCCGCGCGGGTGACCTCGGCCTTGACCTTGTCAAGCGCCATGCGGTCCATCGTGTTGGGATGGCTCCAAGAATGGTTGGCGATCTCCACAAACGGCAGCTTGCTCAAGGCCTGAAGATCATTGGCGTTGTCGCGGGCGAAACGGCCGGTGACGAATATCGTCGTGGGGATTTGGTTCTGGACGAGATAGTCCAGAATCTTGCGGTCGAAAGAGACCCTCTCCCAGGCCTCGCAGGCATCAAAGGTCAGGGCGATCTGCGTGGGGCGGTGTGGATTGGGAACGAGGGTTCGCACGACCTCAGCACGCGCCGCGAAAGCGCTGAATGCTATCGCCAAGCCCATGACCAGGTACTTCCCCATGGCGGGGCTTAAAGCACAAAAGCGCTAGGCCTGGAAGGCCGCAAAAGAAAGGCGCCGCGCCCATGATACGCAAGGCGCGGCGCCCGAATGGATC
>DMER01000246.1:5128-5691 GCA_003451645.1 Alphaproteobacteria bacterium
GCGGCGCCCGAATGGATCCAACGGCCGTTCGCAGGACCACAGGAGAGAGACAACGGCCGTCAAACCCAACGCCAGTTCTCTGTTGTTCAACCCAAAGCGGGGGAAGAAACCAGCGCCCTTTCAAGGTAGGGCCACTTGGTGTTCCGATCCAGGGCGCGCGCCGCAACAGACAGCTGTCACTTTGCTCAGGAGACAGCGTGCCGGCCGAATCGCGTCTGCATTGGCGCGGCACTTGCCGGCGACGGATCGGCTTCGACCAAAGCTGGCGCTTTGGGGATCGGAAAGAAGACGCGGACCTCCGTACCCTGACCAACATCGCTGTCGAGGACGCAGCGCCCGCCGTGCAATTCTGTCAGTGCCTTGACGAGCGTCAAGCCAAGGCCCGTTCCGCCAGCGGTCGCGGCATAGCGATTATCGATCTGCTCAAAGGGCAGGAAGACATGGTCCAGACGGTCTGCGGGGATGCCGCAACCCGTATCCTGGACGACGAGTACGATGTCATCGCCCAGGCGGTTCACGCGCACTTCGACGCGGCCATTTTCCGGCGTGAACTTGATCGCGTT
>DMER01000225.1:0-1204 GCA_003451645.1 Alphaproteobacteria bacterium
GCGCGCGCGGGCTTCAGATTGATACCCAGATCGTCCAAATAGACACAGTTGGCGGGTGCGACGTCCAAAGCTTCGCACATCATGGCATAGATCCGCGGATCGGGCTTGCGAATGCCTGCCTTCGAGCTCTCGATCACATGATGGAAGAGGCTCATCGCCTCCTGAACTGCGGCCGTGCGGCCGATTTGCTCCGGCCGCTCGGTCGCAACATTGTTGGTGATGCACCCGGTCTTGAGCCGCGCAGAAATCCGCCGCAGTGCCTCAAGCATGTCCGGCCGTACACTGCCATAGAGGCAGGCAATGACATCCGCACCGCGCAAGCTGTGGCCTGCGACGCGCGCCTCTTGGTCGAAGGCCTCATCGAACTGCACAGCCGTGATCTCGGACCGCTCAAAGCGCGCCCAGGCATTGGTATCAGGATTGGCGGCATTGAGCCGGCGGATGAAGTCGAGTGGCAAGCCTCGGTCCGCCTCAAGGCGGTTGAAGGCCTCGAAGGGAGAGGATGTGATGACGCCTCCGAAATCGAAAATGACGGCAGTGATCATGGGGTGAGCTGTACCTTTTTGACTATGAAAACTGCATCATAGTGCGCGTAATCTCGCGCCGGCTATGAAGGTTTGCGTTGCGGCATCATAGCGCGAGTAGACGTTATAGGGATCAACGACGTTGAGCCCGATGCCCTGGCCAAGCCGAGACCTCGTGGCGCCGCTTTCCGGGTGGTTAGACTGCCAATCGTTCAAGTCCAAAAAGGAACGTTCGCATTTCTTTGCTGTCGCCAGACCGGCCCTTTCAAACAGATAACGGAGTATTTCTTCGAGATCGGACTGCGCTCTCTGCAGAACAACGACCGAAGCCATTACGATTTGAATTATTCAATAAGCGCTGCAATTCGCGCTTCAGAGTCTTCGCGCGAAAGGATTCTCCCATGCGCGATATCGTCTTCGGCCTCGGCCAAGCGCGCACGGACAAAGGCCAACTCCGCCTCGTCCTTATCGTCATCAGGCTCGGTGTCCAAAGCGACGATCCCGTGGTCGATAATCGAGGTGAGCGCCTCTTCAGGGGTCGCGAAGGCCCCGCGCGCCGCGGCTGCCTCAATCCAGGCTTCTTGGGCGGCGGTCAATTTAAGGGCGATGTTCATAAACGAAAGGTACCATAGGCCCGCGGGTCAAGCATCCCGCTTGTTCCGGCGCTGGGACCAGACGCC
>DMER01000225.1:1359-3344 GCA_003451645.1 Alphaproteobacteria bacterium
TAAACGAAAGGTACCATGGGCCCGCGGGTCAAGCATCCCAATTGTTCCGCCTCTGGGACCAGACGCCGCAGCATTGTTGACTTGGCGGTCGCAAAACTTACAGTCTGCTTCGCGACCGCAACAGGACGCGGTCCGAGGGGTCGAGCGATGGATCAAGCACGTCCGAGCATGCGAGAGCGGCCATTAAGCCCGCATCTGCAAATCTATAAGTGGCCCGTGACGATGGGCACGTCGATCCTGCACAGGATTACGGGCCTGGGCTTGGGCCTTGGGACCCTTGTCATGGCCATTTGGCTAGTGACAGTGGCCTTGGGGCCAGAAGCATATGAACAATTCCAAGTCTTGGCCGGGCACTGGTTCGGACGGTTCGTGCTGTTCGGCTTCACCTTAGCTTTGGTCTATCACATGCTGAACGGCGTCCGGCATTTGGCCTGGGACTTTGGCATGGGCTTCAAGGTGGCGACCGCCACTGCATCGGGCCTCTGGACCTACGCCCTCACGATCCTCGTGACGGGCGCGATCTGGGTGTTTGCTTATTGGTCGATGGGGAGCATCGTATTGTGAGCGCGCACAAGGGGTCAGGACATTTCTTCCGGCAGCGTTTTAGCGCGGTCCTGCTGGTCCCGCTCGTGGTCTGGTTTGTCTATGTTGTGGCGCGATACACTGGGGCCGACCACGCAACGGTCAAAGAGTTCCTGGGCGAACCAATCAACGCGGGCCTGATGGTCGCGCTCATCCTTGTCGGCGTCTACCATTTCGCCAGTGGCATGCAGGTCGTGATTGAGGACTACATCGCAGCGCCCGGTTCCCGAATGGCGCTAATGTTTCTCACCCGCTTGTTTTCTCTGGCCGTGGCTGTTGCCGCGGCCTTGGCCGCCAGCATGCTCGCAGGCTGGATCACTTTGTAAGGGTCACCCATTCTCATGGCGTCCGCCTATTCGATCATCGATCATACCTTTGACGTCGTAGTCGTCGGAGCGGGCGGCGCAGGCCTGCGCGCGACGCTGGAGGCTGCCCGCCACGGCCTCAAAACCGCAAACATCACAAAGGTCTTCCCAACGCGCAGCCACACTGTCGCGGCCCAAGGCGGCATTTCTGCGGCTCTCGGGAACATGGAGAAGGACGACTGGCGCTGGCACATGTATGACACCGTGAAGGGGTCGGACTGGCTGGGCGATCAAGATGCCATCGAGTATCTCTGCAAGAACGCGCCAAAGGCCGTCTATGAGCTTGAGCATTTCGGCGTGCCCTTCAGCCGGACGCCAGAGGGCAAAATCTATCAGCGCGCCTTTGGCGGCATGACCAAAGAATTCGGCAAGGCCCCGATCCAGCGCACCTGCGCGGCAGCTGATCGCACAGGCCATGCCATTCTGCATTCCCTTTACGGACAGTCGCTTCGCCACGAGGTATCCTTTTTCATCGAGTATTTCGCCCTCGATCTGATCATGGAGAACGGGGCGTGCCGTGGCGTCATGGCCTGGTGCCTGGATGACGGGTCCATCCACCGCTTTCGCGCGCAGAAAGTGATTCTGGCGACAGGGGGCTATGGCCGCGCCTACTTCTCGGCCACATCGGCGCACACCTGTACGGGCGACGGCAATGCGATGGTGTTGCGCGCGGGGCTTCCCTTGCAGGACATGGAATTTGTCCAGTTCCACCCAACAGGCATCTATGGCGCGGGCGTCCTCATCACCGAGGGCGCGCGTGGCGAAGGCGGCTACCTGACGAATGCGAATGGTGAGCGCTTTATGGAGCGCTACGCGCCCAACGCCAAGGACCTCGCCTCACGCGATGTGGTCAGCCGGGCCATGACGATCGAAATCCGCGAAGGCCGTGGCGTCGGCCCCAACAAGGACCACATCCACCTGCATTTGAGCCATCTGGACCCAAAGATCCTGCATGAACGCCTGCCAGGCATTTCGGAGAGCGCACGGATCTTCGCGGGCGTTGATGTCACCAAGCAGCCGATCCCGGTCCTGCCGACC
>DMER01000225.1:3550-6578 GCA_003451645.1 Alphaproteobacteria bacterium
CCGACCGTCCACTACAATATGGGTGGCATCCCCTGTAACTATCACGGCGATGTCTTGACCTTACGCGACGGCAACCCAGACAGCGTCGTGCCGGGCTTGATGGCGGTGGGCGAAGCGGCTTGCGTCTCGGTCCATGGTGCCAACCGCTTAGGCTCAAACTCTCTGATCGACCTTGTGGTTTTTGGCCGCGCTGCGGGCCTCAAATGCGCCGAGGATGTCAAGCCTGGGGCCGCGCAGGCCCCTTTGACCCGCAATGCGGGCGAGGCAGCCCTGGAGCGACTCGACCGGTATCGCTATGCCAAGGGCAGCACCCCAACCTCAGCCTTGCGCCAGCAAATGCAGCGGGTCATGCAAGAAGACGCGGCCGTTTTCAGGACCGGTGAGACCTTGTCTCAGGGTCAGCGCAAGATCCGTGATGTCTGGACCGGCATGGCCGATCTCGGTGTTGCCGACCGCTCGATGATCTGGAATTCCGACCTCGTTGAGACGCTGGAATTCGACAACATGATCTCGCAAGCGGTGGTGACAGTGGATAGCGCGGCCAACCGGCAGGAAAGCCGTGGTGCCCATGCGCGCGAAGACTTTGCCGAGCGCGACGACCAGCACTGGATGAAGCACACGCTGACTTGGTTCGATTATGCCAATGGCACGGTCAAGATTGACTACCGTCCGGTCCACACCTACACGCTCAGCGATGAGATCGAATACATTGCGCCGAAAAAGCGCACCTACTGAGCCTGCGGGTCAGAACGCAGAAACTGTCTTGGATCGCTGGGCAGGTTGCTCATCTTGGCCATTGGGGGCATCGGCCGGTGTGAGGGCCTTCAGCGCCTCAGTCTCTGGCATCCCAATGATATTATAACCACTATCGACATAGTGGACTTCGCCTGTGACACCACCCGACAGGTCGCTTAACAGATACAGCGCCGCGCCCCCGACATGGCCAAGCTCGACGGTCTTGCGCAATGGCGCATGGGTCTTGTTCCATTTGAAGACGAGCCGGGCATCGCCAACCGCTGATCCCGCTAGCGTCCGCATCGGCCCCGCTGAGATAGCGTTTACGCGAATGCCTTCACGCCCGAGATCAGCTGCCAGATACCGCACACTGGCCTCAAGGGCCGCCTTAGCGACCCCCATGACATTGTAGTTGGGCATAACGCGCTGCGACCCAGCATAGGTCAGCGTGATCAAGGCGCCGCCCGCCTCTCCCGGCACCTTGGCACGGAGCAGCGGCTGCGCTCTGCGGGCTAAATCCGTGAAGGAATAGCAAGAGATATCCATCGTCCGCAGGAAATTGCGCCGCGTGGTGTCGACATAGCGGCCCTTGAGCTCGTTTTTATCGGAGAAGGCCACAGCATGGACCACAAAGTCCAAATGCGGCCATGCGCGCTCCAGAGTGCCGAACAGGGCTTCCATGCTTTGCTCGTCTTCGACATCAGCAGGCAGCACGATCTTGGCGCCCAAACCTTCAGCGAGCGGCCGCACCCGTTTCTCAAAGGCGGCCCCTTGATAGGTGAAGGCAAGCTCGGCGCCATGCGCATGTAGGGTCTGTGCGATGCCCCAGGCGATTGAATGGTCGTTGGCAACCCCCATGATGAGGCCGCGCTTTCCCGTCATTAGCTTTGGCGCAGAAACCATTCGTACTCACTCACATTGTAGGGCCGCAATTCAATCCGGCACAGTTAGGCACGACGCCCCAACGCCCAGACACGCGTCATTCAAGCTTCATGCCCGCGCACGCAGCAGATATTAACCATGGTACCGGGTGAATGCCAGGCATGCATTTGTCCCGCCAAACCCGAAGGAATTCGACAAAATGCAGTCTAGCTGCGCGTTGTCGATCCGCTTGCGGACGATGGGCGCGTCACCAACCTCAGGATCCAGCTCCTCGATATTGGCGCTCTCGCAGATGAAACCGTTTTGCATCATGAGGATCGAGTAGATTGCTTCGTGGACGCCGGCGGCGCCCTGGCTGTGGCCACTCAATGATTTGGTGGCGCTGATAGGCGGCACGCGCTTGCCAAAGACTTCGCCAATGGCCCTGATCTCGGGGATGTCGCCCACGGGGGTCGACGTCGCATGCGGGTTGATATAGTCGACGGGCTGTTTGACAGTTTCGAGGGCCATCCGCATGCAGCGTACCGCGCCCTCCCCTGAAGGGGCCACCATATCGGCACCATCCGCTGTCGCGCCATAACCAGAAATCTCGCAATAAATCTTGGCCCCGCGCCCTCTTGCGTGCTCGAGCTCCTCAAGAACCAGGATGCCCCCGCCGCCGGATATCACAAAGCCATCCCTGTTCTTGTCATAGGCACGCGATGCACGCGCAGGCGTGTCGTTGTATTTGGAGGACATGGCCCCCATGGCGTCGAACAACACGGACAGCGACCAATCCAACTCCTCGCCGCCACCGGCAAAGACAATGTCCTGCTTGCCCCACTGGATGAGCTCATAGGCGTTGCCGATACAATTGGCGCTCGTGGAACACGCCGAAGAGATCGAGTAATTGACGCCCTTGGTCTTGTACCAAGTCGAGATATTGGCCGAGAGCGTGGACGACATGGCCTTTGGCACCGCAAAGGGGCCAACCCTTTTGGGCCCTTTGCCCGGATCACGCGTGATGTCCGCCGCGGAGACAATCGCCTTGGTCGAAGGACCGCCGGATCCTGCTATCACACCTGTCCGCTCATGAGAGATGTCCTTGGGCTCCAAACCGCTATCGCGCAGCGCTTGCTCCATAGCCAGCCACGTATAGGCCGCGCCATCGCCCATAAAACGCCGCGCGCGCCGGTCAACGCTGGCATCGAGATCGACCTTGAGGCTGCCATGGACTTGGCTGCGGAAGCCCCACTTCGAGTAGTCCTCCGCATGCACGATGCCAGACCGCGCCTCGCGCAGGCTTGCGGTTACTTCCTGCGGCGAATTGCCGAGTGAACAGATGATGCCCATCCCCGTGACCGCAACGCGTCTCATGGTGGCTGTTCTCCTTGGTTGGACGAATGCAAGATGGCCGAGCTGCGGACCATTG
>DMER01000225.1:6763-7614 GCA_003451645.1 Alphaproteobacteria bacterium
GATGGCCGAGCTGCGGACCATTGCAGAATCATGACTCACGCGGCTGCTTCTGGCGTCCCGTCGATAAACAGTCCGACACGCAAATCTTTGGCTTCAAAGATCGGCTTACCATCGACCAGCATGATCCCGTCGCCGATCCCCATGACAAGCTTTCGCATAATGACCCGCTTGAGGTCGATCAAATAGGAGATGCGGCTGGCATCGGGTAGCACCATCCCTGAGAATTTGACTTCACCAACCCCGAGTGCGCGGCCTTTACCTTTGCCGCCCATCCATCCGAGAAAAAACCCCAGCATCTGCCACATCGCATCAAGGCCCAAGCAGCCGGGCATCACCGGATCATTCTCAAAGTGGCATTTGAAGAACCACAGGTCAGGCTTGATATCGAATTCAGCTTTGATCTCACCCTTTCCATGTGCGCCACCCGCCGCGCTAATGAGCGGGATGCGATCGATCATAAGCATAGGTGGCAGGGGCAGTCGCGCGTTGCCAGGCCCAAAAAGGCGTCCATGGGCGCACTCCATCAACCCCGCCAGATCGAAACTGGATCGGCCTAATGCGGCCTGGCTTTGAGGCGCGGTGTCATCCGCATGCGGCGCCCTTGACATTCCCTTAGCGTCCTTCCACGTCGTTAACTGTAGTTTCGAATAATTCAAATGTGCATCGGCCCTTGCCGCACAAGCACTTTGCGTTATGTTGGCATCCAACGAGCGCAAGAATGACCGGTTAGCATGGCAGCGCAAGGGTCTCAAGGTTCTAGCCGGGCTGCCGTAATGGAAGTGGACGAAATTGACGGACGCGATCGACACCCTTGAGGACTTTGAGACCCGTAGCGTGGCCGGTGCCGACGA
>DMER01000225.1:7738-7993 GCA_003451645.1 Alphaproteobacteria bacterium
GCTTGACGGTATGCGCGGCCATTAGGGAAGAGAGAGCGAGCGCCAAGGTGTCCATCAGTCAGAGCCGCCCATACCGTCAAGCCATTGACAAGCTTCGTGCGGCCGGTCTGCGCCCGACGCGTCAGCGCTTGGCTCTGAGCACCTTGTTGTTTGATGGGCCAGACCGTCATGTGACGGCGGAGGCTTTGCACGATGAGGCGCGGACTGCAGGGTTCGATCTCTCTTTGGCCACTGTCTATAACACGCTGCACCAAT
>DMER01000225.1:8207-8634 GCA_003451645.1 Alphaproteobacteria bacterium
GCTGCACCAATTCACCGCGGTGGGCCTGCTGCGCCAGGTGATTGTCGACGGCGAGAAAACCTATTTCGACACCAATACCGGCGAACACCATCACTTTTTCCACGAGGCCCAGAAGCAGCTAATCGATATTCCGGCAGGCGAAATTGCCGTGTCCGGAATGCCTTCGGCGCCAAAGGGCACCGCGATCGCACGGGTGGATGTGATTATCCGTCTGAAGGACCGGCACTAAGCCCGCCAACCCAAAAATCTTTGTTTAGAAGTGTTCTAAGGCGTTGACTGTCCTTGGAAGCGCTCTAAGTTGCCCATATCGGGTTCGGGGATCGCTTACGCCCTGTCTCACATCACGAATTTCAGGCAACTAATCACACTTGCAAGGAGCTCACGAGGTCATGAAGAAGCTGGCGGGAACCAAGACCGAGCATAATCT
>DMER01000225.1:8939-17679 GCA_003451645.1 Alphaproteobacteria bacterium
GCCGCGCTGTTCCGCTCCACCGCGGAAGGCGAAACCGGCCATGCCCACGGCCACTTAGAATTCCTGGAATCGGTTGGCGATCCTGCGACCGGTAAGCCGATTGGCGCGACCGCTGACAATCTGCGTGCGGCTATTGCTGGCGAAACGCACGAATACACGGACATGTATCCAGGCATGGCGCGCACCGCGCGCGATGAAGGCTTTGACGAGATTGCAGACTGGTTTGAGACGCTCGCCAAGGCGGAGAAGAGCCACGCCGGCCGCTTCCAAAAGGCCCTCGACACGCTCGGCCACTAAACATCAACAGGACTGCGGGTGGCGTTCGCGTCACCCGCAACTCCACCTCTGCTCTAACAACCCCTCAACACCCAACAGTAAGAGAGAGCGGTCTGGCCGCTCTGTAGGATCCGCATGCGCGAAGGCAGTCTCGAAGCGCCCACCCGCCATCCATTGGCTTGGAAGGAACCCCAATTTTGGGACGAGAAGGCGCTGGACGAAGAGATGCGCCGCGTCTTTGACATCTGTCATGGCTGCCGCCGCTGCTTCAATTTGTGTGACTCATTCCCGCGACTCTTCGATTTGGTCGACGCCGCACCGTCGGAGGAGCTGGACACCGTCAAGTCAGAGGACTTCGCACCGGTCGTCGAAGCCTGCACGCTGTGCGACATGTGCTACATGACCAAGTGCCCGTATGTGCCCCCGCATGAGTTCAATCTCGACTTCCCGCACCTGATGCTGCGGTATCGCGCGGTGCAGGCGCGTAAAGGGACCAAGAATTGGACCGCGGGGCAACTTGCCGAGATGGACCGCAACGGCACATTGGCCGTTGCCTTGGCCCCAGCCGCAAATTGGGCGAGCGCGACCCAGAACCGCCTTTTGCGCAATACGATGGAAGCGACCGTAGGCATCGACAGCCGCGCAGACTTGCCAAAGTTCCATTCCAAGACCTTTGTCATGACGGACCGCGGCGACCCCGCAATGGCCAATGACAAGGCGCCAGGCTTTGGTAAGCGCAAAGCGGCGATCTATGCCACGTGCTTCGTCAACTACAACAAGCCAGATGCCGGTATGGCCGCGCGCAACTTGCTCAACCATTTGGGCGTCGAAACCAAGGTCACCTATCCAGCGTGCTGCGGCATGCCTTTCCTGGAACAAGCCGATCTTGAGCGCGTCGAAACGCAGGCCATCAAGGTGGCCAAGGCTCTGCGCCCGCTTATCGAACAGGGGTACGATATCGTCACACCGACGGCTTCATGCGGGCTGATGTTTAAGTTTGAGTGGCCTCTCATAGTGCCGGACAACGAGGATGTGAAGCTTCTCGCTAAGGCGACCTTTGATGTGGACGAGTATGTCGTCGATATCGCCAAGAAGGAGGGTTTGCCGCCTGGCATGCAGCCTGTTGAGGGCGGCATCACGGTCCATTTGGCTTGCCACGCCCGCGCGCAGAACATGGGCCCCAAGGCAGCCGAGATGCTCAAGCTGATCCCGCAAACCAAGGTCGACGTGATTGAGCGTTGCGCCGGTCATGGCGGGACCTTTGGCGTGCTCAAGGAAACGCGGGACTTGGCCACCAAGGTGGGTAAGCCTGTGTTCCGCAGTGCCGCGCAACAAGGTAACGCGCATATTGCCTCGGACTGCCCGCTTGCCGCCAAGCATATTGTGCAAGGTGTGCGTGACATGCCCGATGGCACCAAACGCCCAGTCGAGCCTGTGCACCCGGTTCAGCTTATGGCCCGCGCCTATGGATTGATCGAGTAAGGAGAAACCCGAAGATGCCCGCAACGACCCGGAAAATCACTGCCGCCGACATCGTCCCTGCCTCGCAATATGGCAAGGAGCGGGGCGAACGCCGCCGCGCCCTTTTGCCCATGAAGAAGTTGCGCCGCGTGGATGTTGGCCCTTTCGCTACATTTTATTTCGAGAACTTCGACACCATGCTCTTGCAGGTGCAGGAGATGCTCTTCATCGAGAAGGGCGGCGATGATCAGTTGGCAGATGAATTGCGCGCCTATAATCCGTTGATCCCGCAAGGCGGCGAACTGATTGCGACAGTGATGTTTGAAATTGACGACCCCGTGCGGCGCAAGACTGTCTTGCAACGGCTTAGCGGTGTTGAGGAGACCATTTTCCTCGATGTCGGAGGCGTGAAGATCAAGGCCGTGTCGGAGACCGAGGTTGACCGCACGGATGATGACGGGAAGACCTCCTCTATCCACTTCGTACGCTTCCCCGTGCCTGCTGATCTGCGTGCGAAGTTCCGTGACCCGGCGACAATGATCACGGTTGGCATCCAGCATGAGAATTATGGCCATTTAGCCTTGCTGCAGCCCGCAACCCGCGCCGAGCTTGCCAAAGACTTTGCTTAAGCAGACGCAGGCGGCCAGATCATATTGATCAGCGCACGCACTTCCGCCGCCTCTTGTGGCCGGCTTGCGGCGCCAAGGGCGATGGCTAAGCGGTCCAGCAATGGCCGCGCAGGGCCTAGTTCCTTGTCGTCATAGGTCTCGTCGTCAAACTTCACAGCGATGGTGCGAGCGGCTGTCAGACGCGTGTCGATGTCGCCTTGCGGGTCTAGTTGACCAATGACAAAAACAAGGGTGTTTAGACGCTGCTTCTGGCCGATATTGAGGTCAGCCAGCGACGAAAGGATGACGCGCTTCTCCGCCTCATCTGTTGCACCGCGCCCCGCCGCCAAAACCGGGGCGACGTTGAAGCCACTGCGCAAGTTGCCCAGACACTTGATAATGGGAATCCGGACACGGAAATCACTGACGGTCGGCAGCAGTGCCGCAAGCTCGTTCCGGGTTGCCGGATCGTTGAACGCGATGAGGCAATGCGCTGCAGCCTCGGGTGCCAAACCATCCGGGCGGCTCATCAGTTGGATGAGAACGGGCTTGAACTGACCAAGAGCAATCTGAGCCTTTGTTTGAGGATTGCCAAACAGGCGTTCGACAGCTCGGCAAGCAGCCGCCAGCACCTTGTCGTCCTGCGATGAGCGCAAGAGATTGAGCAACTCATTGCCCGTATCCGCAGGCGCCAACAGTCCCAGCGCATCAACACAGCGAACCGCGAGCAGACCTTTGCCGAGCACGGCGCGCTCTTTCATCCAGTGGATCATGGCCTGAGAGTAGCGCGCATGGTTCTTATCCGGGCGCACTGGCTCCGAATGCAGAGCATTTGTAAAGTCCTGCAGGCGGTGCTTGCCCAGACGCGCCGCAATGGCCGGGTTACGGTCGAAGCTCGACGCCGCAAGACGCACCAGCCTGTTGCGCTGGATGATGCGGGCAAAACCAGTCACGAAGACAAAGGTCAAAGTTAGGCTAAGTGCCAAATCAAAAGCGCCAATCCAGGCAACCGTGTTCGGTTCGCGCTGACCGATGGTCTCGGCAAATCCTTGCGCGTTGAAGAACTCCAGAATGTCGATGGGCAAGGTCGTCAGCAGGCGGTCAAATGCATGCGCGAACCACAATTGCAAGGTCTCCACCTTGGGAAAGCCCGGCGCATCAACGAGCAGCACAGCACCCAGAAAGGCCGATAAGGGAAAGATCAGCACCGCGCTCACAATCGCCTCGTCCCAAAGATCGGGCAGATTGTCGATGTCCTGGCGGGCATCAAGCCCCGGCTTCTTGGGGTTTGCTGGCAGCCAATAACGCGGATCGCCCTCGCCATGCAGCATCAAGGCTTCGCGATGCGCCTCGTTGACGCTCCATTCCCATGAGACTGTGATGACCGCAAACACGGCCGCTAGGCTTGCGACGATGGCAATCGGCAAGGGGGCCAAGGCCGCCACGGCGCTGAGCCCAACCAGCCACCCGATCAGAAGCCCATAGCGCATGAGCATCTGGTTGTTGCCGAATTTCAGGCCCAGGCCCCACGCCACGTACTGCACCCCATAGCGATAGGTGACATCGAACACCGCGCTCAACGCGCCGCGCACCACGGGCAAAAACACCGCACTGGCGGCAATCACAGCGAAGACGATGGCCGCAAACTCGACCTGCGCCTGGGTCATTTGCATCAGGCTTGACATGAGTGGGGCCTCCCGCCGTGCAGTCTTGGACGGGCTTGAGCATTGCTCAAATGCAAGCCCCTGAGCAAGCACCGCCCTGGCGGATGACCCAATATTCGGCCTAAACTTGCCCGCATGACCCTGACAGACGCACAATTGGAACGGTACGCGCGCCACATCATCCTGCGCGAGGTGGGGGGCACGGGCCAGGCGAAGCTGCTGAAATCCAAGGTCTTGGTGATAGGGGCCGGAGGATTGGGCTCCCCGCTGATCCTCTATCTGGCGGCCGCAGGAGTGGGCACCATCGGGGTGATCGACCATGACGCCGTATCCTTGTCGAACCTTCAGCGCCAAATCGCCCATCGCGCGCAGGACATAGGCGCGCCCAAGGTCGAGAGTGCAGCCCGCGCCGCCGCCGCTATCAACCCCGATGTAAACATCGTCCCGATTGACAAGCGCCTGGTGGCGGACGGGGCCGTGGCACTGTTCAGGGAGTATGATCTCATCTGCGACGGAACGGATAACTTCCAAACCCGCTTCCTGGTCAATGATGCCGCCTTCTTCGCACAGCGGCCCCTGGTGTCGGCGGCAGTGGGCCAATTCGACGGCCAACTGAGCACCTTCAAGGCCTTTGACCGGCCAAGGGGCGAGCGTATCCACCCCTGCTACCGCTGCCTATATCCGGAGCCGCCGCCAGAGGGCACAGCACCGTCCTGCACCGAGGCGGGCATCCTTGGCGCCTTGACGGGCGTGATGGGCTCGCTGCAGGCCTTGGAAGCGCTCAAGGAACTGCTCGGTATTGGGGAAAGCCTGGCGGGCCGGTTGCTGATCTATGATGGATTGGACAGCCGGTTCAGGACCGTGAACCTGCGGCCCGATCCTGCATGCGCGCTCTGCGGACCCAACCCAAAGATAGGCGTGCCGGGCAAAGGCTAGGCAGCGGATCCCAGGGAATCGACTCAACAAAACGAAACAGAACGGTAACAAACCCGCTCTCTGGCGGCCGAATTTCCGCGGAAATTCTGGGCCCAACGTAACAAAACGTAACGCCAGCGAAACAAAACGAAACAGAAATCCGGGCCTTTTTGGCTGATTTCCGCGGCTTTTACCTGAAAAAGCCGGTGTTTTTTGAGTGCCTCGTGCCGCGAACGTCCAGAGCGGCTATGTGACGCTGAGAGATAGGACAAAAGTCCTGAATGTCAAGGGCCCCTGTGACGCCCCCTCGTCCCTGTCCTGACCGGGACGACGGGTGGACTCTAGAGAGTGATAACAACCAACCTTGTCATCCTGGGCAAAGCGCCTTGGCGCGCAGACCCGGGACCCACCGGCCGGCTCGCATTGGCCTGTCAGATTGCGCTTTGGGTTGGCATGGGTCCCGGCTCGCGGCGTAAGCGCGCCTTGGCCGGGATGACAAAGGAGGGGTGGCCCCTCCGGTCCTTCGGAATTCGGGGGCACATGAGGCAAGCGTTGCTTCAGCGCCTCGACATCATCCCCTGTCGTTAGGGGTTGCCCGGCCGATCCGTGGCCTTCTATAGTCGATCATCCAAGCCATCATTGAGAGTCTGCGCACCATGTTTAGTGCGATCGCCGCCGCGCCCGCGCGCTACTTTGCCCGTCTCTGGCCGCCGCCGCCCAAATCGGGCGACGATGACGGCATGCTGGCCGAGCTGGTACCGGTGAAGGCACTGCCGCGCAACCCGGTCGCCTTTGTGATTTTTGTGGTGCGCCACCACTTTGCTGCCAAGTTTTGGACCCTGGTTGCGTTGGTTGCAATCGCAACAACGATTGAGGCCTTTGCGCCTTTTGTCCTGAAGAACCTCATCAACACACTTAACGCCGCTCAAGGCACGGCCGAAGCCGCGGCGGCCGCACAGGATGTGATGCTGTGGTTTCTGGCCTTTGGCTTTGTCTGGTATGGCTCATCGCTGTTCATCCGGGCGGCGGAAGCCGTGGACATCGCGATGAGCCCCCGGATGCGTGGTCAAGTGCAGAACTACTTGTTCGGCTACCTGCTTGGCCACAGCCCGCGCTATTTCCAGGAAAACTTCGCAGGCAAATTGGGGCAAAAGGTCAAGCAAGCGGGTCAGACGTCCATCGGCGTGCTGCAGATGGTGTGGTTCGAAACGACCAGGCTCTTGGTGCTCATGGTGGTTGGCGGCGCGCTGCTCTTTGCGCAGCACCCATTCTACGCCGTCGTGCTCGGTGGATGGACGATCATTTATCTCGTCAGTGTCGCGATGATCGCGCGCCATTGCGTGACCTTGTCAAAGGCGCTGTCCGACGAGGTTTCGACCTCAACAGGCCGGCTGATCGATGCGATTGGCAACGCTGACCTGATCCGCGCCTTTGCCAAGCGCGAATTCGAGCGCCGCTTCCTAGGCCGTTTTTTGGCTGATGAACAGAATGCCTCGAAGCGCTTGCGCTGGTTCTTGATCTTCATGCGCGTCTTCATGGCGACCATGATGCTGGTTCTGCTGATGAGCCTGCTCTATTTGGGCATCCACGATACGCTGGCTGGCGTGATCACTGTCGGCGGTTTTACGATGGTGTTCATTCTGGGCACCAGTATCGCGCGCACAGTGCAGGAGCTGTCCTACCGGCTCCTCGACTTCTTTGAGCAGATCGGTACGCTGACGGAGGCGCTCGAGCTGGTCACCACACCCCACGAGATAGCCGACAAGCCAGGCGCCAAGCCTTTGGCCCTGACCGCTGGCCGTATCGAGTTTCAAGACATCGACTTTGCGCATGGGGATGGCTATCCCGTATTCCGAGGGCTGAACCTCATCATTCAGGCAGGCGAAAAGGTCGGCCTGGTTGGCCCCTCCGGCGCCGGCAAGTCGACCCTCGTCAAACTGCTGCGCCGGCAATTCGAGCCGCAGGCGGGCCAGGTTCTCATCGATGGGCAGAATGTTCAGGATGTGACGTGGGATTCCTTGAATGAGTCGATCGCGGAAGTGCCGCAGACCCCGGGCGTTTTTCACCGGCCAGTGCGTGACAACATCCGCTACGCGCGGCCAGAGGCGGAGGAGGAGGATGTGGTGCGCGCGGCCCTGGACGCGCATGCCCATGACTTCATCTCCAAGCGGCCCACGGGCTACGACACCATCGTGGGCGAGCAAGGGATCAAGCTGTCCGGCGGGGAGCGCCAGCGCGTCGCGATCGCGCGCGCATTGGTCAAGGACGCCCGCATCCTTGTGCTGGATGAGGCGACATCCTCGCTCGACTCGGAATCAGAGCACCTGATCCAAGAGGCCTTGTGGACCCTCATGCAGGGCCGCACCGTGATCGCGATTGCGCACCGTCTATCGACCATTGCGGGCATGGACCGGATCGTCTATCTCGATGGCGGCCGGATTGTGGAACAGGGTCCCCATGACGAATTGCTGGCCCGTGGAGGCGCTTATGCCAAACTCTGGAACCGGCAGATGGGCGGATTCATTGATGCCGCGTGAGGCCTCTTCAGCATGAACCCTGCCAAGACGCTTTATGCGCGACTGCAGGCGGAGCGCCCTCAAGCGTTTGAGCAGCCAGGACCCGATGGCATCGAAATCATGCTAGCGGCCGAAGATGTCGGTGCTGCGGAACGAGCGACGGCTAGCTGGTTCGGCAACGAAGCGCCAGGCCAATGGCGCGAAACCGGCGTGATGTATGCCGACCCTTACTTCATGCTGGTCAAAGACGCGGTGCGCTTTCCAGATCGCAGCTTTGGGGTTTACAGCCGCCTATTGACACCAATCGGACGTCCTGACGGCATAGCGGTCTTGCCGCTTTTGGGCGAAGACCTCGTCCTCATCAAACATTTCCGCCACGCCACGCGCCAGTTTCATTGGGAGATACCGCGAGGCTATGGCGAGCCCGGACTTTCTCCAGAAGACACTGTCCGGCAAGAATTGCGCGAGGAATTGGGCGCCGTTGCGTCTGAGGTCATCACCTTTGGCCATCTCTACTCGGACACCGGTCTGGTCGGTGGCGGGATCAACACTTTTGCCGCGCGCATTGGCCATGTAGGCGTCTTGGAAGCCCGCGAAGGGATCGTCGCCCACAAGGTCCTATCTTCATCCCAAATCAACAAGGCCATCGCGAACGGCGAGATCAATGACGGCATCACCTTGGGGCTCATCGCGCGCGCCCGTGCTTCGGGGATTCTGGCATGAACATCGCACTCCCGCGCTACACGCCTTATGCATCCGGGCAGCACAAACTGTCCGTGGGGTTGCAGCCCGCGGACCCGCACCACTGGTTCGAGCCCGATCATCAGTGGGCAGAGCAAATGGCGAACAAGGCCGTGCTGCTCAGATTTCGGCATGATGCGGTTGTCGCAGCCTTGCCGGGTTCTGGGCCCGCCCAAGAAGAGCTCTTGGGCCGTATGTGGGACCATCTGCCGCTCGCCTTTCCCGGCCGGTATCAACTGGAACCCGAAGGCATGCGCCTGCGGGATCTGCATCCAGGCGGGATCAATGACAATGCGCTGTCCGCCATCGACCGGGCGGGCCGGTTGGTCCAAGAAGACGTCTCCTTGCTAGAACTGCGCAAAGGCGCCTATGTGTTGACGGCAGCCTCTTTGGCGGCGCCATCGGGCTGGCACCTGCATGAAAAGCTGGGGCAGCCACTGTTAGGCATCCACGCCCCCGTTCCCGGTTACGAAGCGGAGTTGGGCCACCGGGTGCAGCGCATTTTTGAGGGCTTGCGATCCGATCAAGTCCTATGGCGGGGGGATTTTTTTTTTTTTAC
>DMER01000225.1:17882-19189 GCA_003451645.1 Alphaproteobacteria bacterium
TCAAGTCCTATGGCGGGCGAATTTTGTTCTTGTCACGGAGCCCACGCTGTTCATGCCTGGCGGACATGCTGCTGCCAAAGAGCGGGGCGACGGGATCACGCCGGACAATGCAGGCAGCCGCCTATGGTTGCGGGTCGAGCGCCAAACACTGACCCGTTTGGAGAGGACCGGAGCGGTGGTCTTCACAATCAAGACCTTGATCGACCCATTGGCCAGCCTCACCGGCCAGAGGGCACTGTGCCATGGCTTGCGCGGGGCGCTTGAATCCATGGCACCGGGCATGCAGGCATACAAATCTTTTTCAGGGTACAAGACCGCGCTCTTCGCATGGCTTGACCAGCAGCAATAGGGAAACATCCAACTATGTTTTTCGGCCTCCTTGCATTGATCCTAGGCGTCGCTTTCACGGCAATTGCGCTTTACATCTCGGCCGCTGAGCAGCCTGCGCGCCTCAAGCTCATCGCGCCGTCCGCCCTTGCCCATTGGAAGACCGCATACTTCCGGGGCTTCATCATCCAAGGCGCGCTTGCGGCGCTGGCGGGGCTCGCGGCCCTCATTGCCTTTTTTGATGGCTGGTACTGGCGGTTCCTGGTTGGCGGCCTCATCATCCTGGCGAATTGGCCGTACACGTATTATCTGATGATGCCAGTGAACCGCCAGCTGCAGGCGGTAGAGACGGGTGCAGCGGGCGATGGCGACCTGGCAATCATGGGCCGGTGGGGCCTGCTGCACCTTGCACGCGGCGGCATGGGTTTGCTGGCGTGCGTCTTTTTTGTCTGGGGCATTTGGGCAATGTTGACCGCAGCATCGTTAGCCACTGCGCTCTGATGCAATCACTCCAAATGATAGACAATCGCCTTGAGATAGGCGCTTTCCGGAAGGTGCGGGTGAACGGGGTGGTCAGGTGCAGCCCCGCCGCTTGCGATGATCCGGGCACTCCGGCCTGCTCTGCTGATGCCAGCGGCACACTCCTCAGCAAAGCGCTCCATTGATATGGCATGGCTACACGACGCCAGATAAAGAAACCCGCCTGAGGTGACCAGGCCTGCCGCAAGCCGCGCCAATTTGCGGTAGCCTTTCGCGCCTGCCTCCAGATCCTTCCGTGACCGGATGAAGGGCGGAGGATCGGCAATGACGATATCAAAGCGCGTCTGCGGCGCTTCGCGCTCCATGAACTCCATCGCGTCCGCGCGCACGAGCGATGTGGGGCGTGTGATGCCACTGAGCGCGATGTTGCGTGCGGTCAAGTCCAAGGCGCCTTGCGAGGAATCAACAAACGTGACGGATGCCGCACCTGCCATAAGCGC
>DMER01000225.1:19360-20172 GCA_003451645.1 Alphaproteobacteria bacterium
GGACGGATGCCGCCCCTGCCATAAGCGCGTGGATGCCAAAGCCACCCGCGTAACAATAGGCATCCAAGACCCGCCCGCCATCGGCGAGCCGCGCCATAAAGAGATGCCAATCACGCTGATCAAAGTACCAGCCGGTTTTCTGCCCGCCCAAGAGGTCGGCCTCAAACCGGCATGCGCCCTCCTCAACAATGACGGTCCCGGACAATGTGCCGGATGCGACACCCTTGGCCTCAGGCAATCCTTCCAGAGCCCGGCCCGGATTATCATTGCGCAGAATGATGGCCCGCGGATTCAGCTCGGCAATCAAGACCGCTTGCCATTCCACCTGCAGGCGCTCCATCCCGGCCGTGTTGACTTGCACGCTGAGCACATCGCCAAACCGGTCAACTACGAGGCCACCGAGACCATCCGCCTCGGCATGGATGAGGCGGTAAAAAGGTTGGCGAAACAACGCCCCTCGAAGCCTCAAGGCGCCTGCAATGCGCGCCCGAAAAAAGTCCGCGTCGATGGGCCCTCGGGCCCGCTGACGGAGCAAACGCACCGCGATCAAACTATGGGGGTTGAAGGTCCCCGTTCCCAACAACGTGCCATCATCCGCAAACGCTTCCACAACCGAGCCAGGCTCCAGCCGCTTTACTTGCGGGGACATCTCAATCTCGTTGGAGAATATCCACGGCGCGCCGAAGCGTGCGCGCGTCCCAGCCTTGGGTTTCAGCCTGACAATTGGGACCGCGCTCATTCAGGAGTTAGAGCATCGCGGCAATGACGCGATCAGGAGGCCGGTGGCCATCGGCGAAAGTCTTGATGTTGAT
>DMER01000225.1:20357-25201 GCA_003451645.1 Alphaproteobacteria bacterium
CCATCGGCGAACGTCTTGATGTTGATGATCACCTTCTCGCCCATATCGATGCGGCCCTCTATTGTGGCCGAACCCATATGCGGCAGCAGCACGACATTTTTGAGCTTCAACAGCTTTGGATTGACCGCAGGCTCATTCTCATAAACGTCGAGCCCTGCGCCTGCCAATTCACCGGCCTCCAGCATCCGGGCCAGCGCATTCTCATCGATCACCTCGCCACGCGCGGTGTTCACGATAAAGGCGGAAGCTTTCATCAGCTTTAGTCTGCGTGCGGACAAAAGATGAAAGGTCGCTGGCGTATGCGGACAATTGACCGACACGATATCCATGCGCGCGAGCATCTGATCGAGGCTTTCCCAATAGGTCGCCTCCAGCTGCTCTTCGATCTGTTTAGAGACGGGCTTGCGGTTGTGATAGTGGATCTGCAGGCCAAAAGCTTGCGCGCGTTTGGCGACCGCCTGACCGATGCGGCCCATGCCAATAATGCCAAGGCGCTTGCCGGTAAGACGGTTACCGAGCATCCATGTTGGCGACCAGCCCTTGAAGTCACCTTTGGCGATGACGCCGGCCCCTTCGACCAGACGGCGCGGCACAGCCAGGATCAGGCCCATGGTCATGTCGGCGGTGTCATCGGACAGAACACCGGGCGTGTTGGTGACAGTGATATTCCGGCTGCGTGCCGTTTCCACGTCGATGTTGTCAACACCGGCACCAAAATTGGCGATCAACTGCAAGCGTTCGCCCGCCCGCGCCAGCACTTTGCTGTCGATCCGATCGGTGACGGTGGGCACCAGCACATCGGCCTGCGCAACAGCCTCAATCAGTTGCGCTTGCGACATCGGCGTGTCGTCGACATTGAGCCGTGTGTCGAATAATTCGCGCATACGCGTTTCAACAACATCCGGCAATTTGCGGGTGACGATGACGAGTGGCTTTTTTGCTGGCATGGGGGCGCATCCGCTGTGGTCTCAGTTCGCAATAGCAGGCGGGAGGTCCGCTGTCAGCAGCGAAAGCGAAACGGGGCTTAAGTCTTTATTCTTATTCACTGATTCTTAAGCCTACTGGCGCTGAAATCAGGTCCAGCATCCAGCAATCCCGGGCGGGCACGCTGGCTCTCCACTTTTAACACCTGGGTGATAGCGCGACGTGTTGGGGACCATTTCGGCGTCATCGGGCGCAAGGCTCTTTTCGTTGATATTGATCGGTCTGACAGGCGCTCTTGCGGTGTCCGGCCCAACAACAGCACGCGAGCGCCAGCCGCAGTTATTGATCAAACCTGCATCTGCAACCTCGGCCGGCGCCGTCAGTCCCGCCATGAGCGTTGACAATTTGCGCCAGTCAAACCCTTCCCCGCCAGTGCTTGGGACCTCGCAGCTCCCGGTTCCGCGCTGGGTGTCGATCAAGGCCTCAAAGGTCAATGTCCGCCAGGGTCCGTCCCGCGACCACGCGCTTCTGTGGACCTATGTCCGTGCGGGCGTGCCCGTTGAAGTGATCGCGGAGTTCGACAATTGGCGCCGCATTCGCGACCGGTCTGGTGAAACAGGCTGGGTCCTTCAGCAAATGGTCTCCAGCAAGCGCACGGTCATCGTTCAGGGCCATGACAATGTACCCATCACAAGCGCCCCTGGCGCACCCAAAGATGTGGTAGCCTTTGCGGCACCGGGCCTGATCGCTCAGCTTCAGTCCTGCAAAGCGCAATGGTGCGAGATCGAGGCGCGCGGCTATGACGGCTTTGTCCCGCGTGGACGCCTGTGGGGCGTTTATCCGGCAGAGTGAGGTAAGCGTTCGTCTTCAACACGCAGCGGGCAGCGTTTGGTGTCGGGTGGAAATGGGCGCGTTAGGATAAAGAGCGCCGAACCGCTCATCGCGATGGCTTGCAAGGCAATGATCCAGCTGGGAATTGCCATCCACACACTGGCCGCCAGGGTCAGCAGCATGACAATAATCGCGGACGCCTTGGCGCGAAAGCCAATGGCGCCATAGGCTTGCCAATTCCGGATCGGCGGGCCAAGGACCTTGTGGGTCACCAACCAGTGATGCAGGAACGGCGAGGATTTAGCGAAGGCGAAGGCAGCGAGCAGCAAGAACGGCGTCGCTGGCAACAATGGCAACACCGCACCCGCGGCGCCCAAGGCCAGCGCAACAAAACCGACGCTCATCCAAAACCACCGCATAGCCTATGTTCCCCCTAAACACCCAGAAGGACAAGCCTGTCACAGTAAAGTTGACCGGGCCTTACGGGTACGGCCGAACAAGGGTGGAATTAGCGCCTAAAGCCCTTCGAACAAGGCCGTAGACAAATACCGTTCGGCGAAAGAGGGGATGATCACGACGACGGTCTTGCCGTCCATGCCCGCCCGTGCGGCGACCTCAAGGCCAGCGGCCGTCGCGGCGCCTGAGGAAATGCCGCCCGGAATCCCCTCAATTTTGGCCAATTTGCGCGCCGTTGCAAAGGCGGTGTCGTTGGAGATCGTGACGATCTCATCAATGATGGACCGGTTGAGGATACCCGGCACAAAGCCCGCGCCAATGCCCTGGATTTTGTGCGGCCCAGGTTGACGGCCCGACAACACCGCGGAGTCTTCTGGCTCAACGGCAATCATTTTGAGACCGGGCTTGCGCGCCTTCAGCACCTCGCCTACGCCGGTGATGGTACCTCCAGTTCCGACACCGGAGATGACCGCATCCACGGCACCTTTGGTGTCGTTCCAGATTTCTTCTGCAGTTGTGCGGCGGTGGATTGCAGGATTGGCAGGGTTCTCAAACTGCTGCGGAATGATCGCGCCGGGAATATCTTTGACCAGCTCATTGGCGCGGGCGACGGCACCGCGCATGCCTTGTGCGGCTGGCGTCAACTCAAGCTTGGCGCCGAGAAGCGCCAGCATCTTGCGCCGCTCTACGGACATGGACTCCGGCATGACCAAGATGAGTGGGATACCCTTCGCGGCCGCAACAAAGGCCAAGGCGATGCCAGTATTGCCGCTCGTGGGTTCGACCAGAGTGGTCCCTGGCTTGATCACGCCTTGGGCTTCGAGCGCCTCGATCATGCTGACCCCGATGCGGTCTTTTACACTCGCAAGCGGATTAAAGAATTCGAGCTTCAAGAGGACATCGGCTCGTGCGCCAGCCTCCCGCGCCATGCGCGGAATGCGCACCAAGGGAGTATCGCCGATCGTTTGGGTGATGCTGTCGTAGATCTTTCCGCGGCCGGGCGTGTGGGTCATGGGGAAGTCCTTTGCACTCGTAGGGGTCAGATCGCGAAATCAGCAGCCGGATCTGCCGGCTCGGCAAGGCCCGCAGCCTCAGCCCGGCGGCATAGATCCTCTATCGTGAGCGTCTCAAGACGCGCCATCAACTCGGCCTGCAGCTCTTCGACCACGGGACCGACAATCCGGCCCATGGCGGGCACAGCTGCGCCACTACCGTCGCCATCTTCGGCCTGCTCGATCTGAGCAACAAGGCGCACGATCTCGGCGGCCGTTATCTTGCGCCGCTCCCGCCCAAGACGATACCCGCCGCGCGGCCCGCGCACACCGCGCAAGATACCGGCATGGACCAGGCTCTGCATGACATTCTCAAGATAACGCTGCGGGATGCCTTGACGTTTCGTGATCTCTTTGGCTTGCACAGGTTCAGGCCGTGCATTGCAAGCAATATCGACAACGGCCTCAAGTGCGAAGATGGATTTACGGGACAGGCGGATCATCCACTGACCCCTGTTGAGCCGTGGCCGCCCGCGCCACGCTCTGTATGACCAAGCGCATCGGTGAGAACGATCTCTGCGCGGATCACGGGTGTAAAGACGATCTGCGCGATGCGATCTCCGCGCCGGATCGTGACGGTCTCACGACCCAGATTGATAAGGTTGACCTGAATTTCGCCGCGGTAATCGCTGTCGATCGTGCCTGGCGCGTTGACGATGCTCAGACCATGCTTCCACGCAAGCCCGGAGCGCGGCCGGACTTGTCCCTCAAAACCCTCAGGGATCGCAAACGCAAGACCTGTCGGAACGAGCACGCGGTCCTGCGGAGCAATCTCCAAGGTCTGCTCAATTGCGGCATGCAGGTCCATCCCTGCGGCGCCTGGCGTGGCATATTCGGGAAGGGGCAAATCGCGGCCATGCGGCATGATCTGCGCCTCGATGCGAAGAACATTCATGCGCCGCCCCCACGTCCAAAGTGCGCCGCAATAAGAACTGTCAGCCGGCTGGCCACTTCGCGTTTGGGTAGCTTGGGCCAAGTCTCGACCCCGGCCGATGATACGACGTGTACGGTATTATAGTCACCGCCCATCACACCCGTCTCAGGGCTGACATCATTGGCAACGATCCAATCGCAACCCTTCTTGGCGAGCTTGGCGCGCGCATGCTCCAAGACCTTCTCGGTCTCCGCAGCAAAGCCGACCACCAAACGGGGACGTTTGCTTACGTGCTGGCTGAGACCAGCCAGGATATCCGGGTTCTCGATGAGGCTAAGGACCGGCAATTGCCCATTCTGCTTTTTGATCTTCTCGTTCGCGCTGTTGGCGATGCGCCAATCGGCGACAGCCGCGGTCATCACCGCGATGTCGGCAGGCAAGGCGGCCTCGCATGCCGCTTGCATTTGCGCGGCAGTCTCTACCTTGACCAAAGTCGTGCCGTGAGGCGCAGCGATCTCAACAGGGCCGGACACCAGCGTCGTGCGCGCACCCGCAGCCGCAAGTGCCCCCGCAATGGCATAGCCTTGCTTCCCGCTGGAGCGATTGGAGATATAGCGCACCGGATCGATTGCTTCTTGTGTTGGGCCGGCGGTGACGAGCGCATGCAGCCCGCTGAGCACGCCCGTGCCAGTCAAAGCAGCGCGAAT
>DMER01000225.1:25444-25721 GCA_003451645.1 Alphaproteobacteria bacterium
CCGCCATACGGCCCAAGCCATATTCCCCGCACGCCATGTCGCCCTCATTGGGCCCCACGACCCGCACACCGTCGGCCGCCAATTGGGAGAGATTGCGCTGCGTCGCCGCGTGGTGCCACATGCGCACATTCATGGCGGGAGCGATCAGAACTGGCTTGTCGGTCGCCAGCTGGGCGGTGGATGCTAAATCATCGGCCCGCCCTTGCGCCATCTTGGCCATGAGATCCGCGGTCGCCGGCGCCACCACAAGGAGATCGGCCCGCCTAGACAGATTGAT
>DMER01000225.1:25933-34140 GCA_003451645.1 Alphaproteobacteria bacterium
ACAGATTGATGTGGCCCATCTCGTGCTCATCGGTCAGGTTGAACAGGTCTTGATAGACCTTGTCGCCCGAGAGCCCGCCAACGGTCAAAGGTGTGACGAATTCCGCCCCAGCGCGGGTCAGGATTGCGCGCACCTTGACCCCTTCGCGCGCCAGCAACCGGATTAGCTCCAAACTCTTATACGCTGCGATCCCGCCGCCAATGATCAACAGGACGCGCTTGCCCGAAAGCCCTTGCACGATTTGGAGCCTCTTTTGCCCAATCCAACTCGGAGAACTGCCCGAATTACGTTCGCAAACCGTAAATAGATCGCACCCCCCGGTCAAGCGCACACAACAAACTGTGAAACACCCGTCAGGGCGTTACGGCTGGGAGCCTGAGCAGCCGTTCCGCGGCGACACGGGCAAAGCGCAAGGTCATGGCCTTGCGGCGCGCTGGCGCCAAGGGCCTGCTCTGCGTTTCGCGAATGACCTCGCCGCCATAGGCATCCGCGATAATCAGACCAGGTTCGCTCGGGAGGATGTCATGAGGAAAATCGCTGGCCGTGGCGAAATAGAGCTTGTCGCACCATTCGAAATATTCGGGCCACTTCTGGTCCGCCCGGTAGTCCTCGATAGAGGACTTCACCTCCACGGCGATGATCTCACCATTGGGGCCAAGACCCGCGACGTCGATCCGCCGCCCTGAGGCAACCGTGAGCTCCATAAGAGGTATATAGCCGCGATCCAGCAGGGCCCGCACGACACCGCGCGACACCGCGAGGGTGACGTCTGGGCGCTTGAGTAGCGGGTTATCATTCAAAGACATACACCAACACACCGGCCTCGCTTCGTCACTTTACGACGGACGGTATCCAGTTTCAGGTCGCAGCAAAAGAAAAAGGGGGCGGTTTGACCCGCCCCCACCAACTCAAATTCTACAACGAGCGCTCAGCCCTTACTCCGCCGCCATCTGCGCGAAGGACGACTTATGCGCGCCGAAGTTCACGGTTTGCAGGAACTTGATGCCTTCTTCCGCGATGTCGTCACCGACCATATGGTCGCCCTCGGCCTTTAGCTCGTCCATGTTCACATAGACGCTGTAGAAGGCCTTGGTGCGATCGGTGATAATCCCGGCCTTGAGCAAGGTCTTAATCAGCACACGGAAAATATCGTTGTTTTCCTGCATGCGCCTGCGGCGTTCATCATCGCCAAAGGCCTCCAGCAGCGCGGCCTGCGCGTCCTGCCAGTCGAGGCCCACGCTGGCATAAACCGCCTTCATCTGCTCAGGGTTGATCAGGTTGAAGAGCAAGGTCTGGAAGCACGACGCGGCCCAATCCTCAACAATATGCTGCTCTTCGGCGGAAAGCTTGGGGATCGTGCGATCGGCCCAAATCTTCCCGAATTTATGGTGGAAGGCCTCGTCCGTCATGACCAACTGGCAGAGCTTGACGAGCAAAGGGTCGCGCGACTTGAGGTACAAGGTCGCGAAGGCACCCATGGCAAGGCCCTCAACCAGCATCTGCATGCCGACGATTTTCTTGTAGACCTCTGGCGCGTTGACGAGGTCGGTCAGCAGCGAGCCAAGCGTTGGACCAACCGGCAAAGGTGTGCCCCAACGCGCTTGGACATAGCGAGTAAAGCCGGCCACATGGCGGGCCTCCTCACGCGCTTGGTTTGCAGCGTATTCCTGTGCGCCAGGGTCGCGCAGAATGTGACAAAGCGAGGCCGACAGCGACAGCGCGCCTTGTTCCCCATGCAGGATCGACGACAGCGTCCAGCGCGCACTCTCATTTGAGAACTTGATCCGGTCGGCCATGCTCATTTTCTCGCCCAACCGCGTCTGGAAGATCGGGAAGAAATCCTCAGGCAGGATCATGTCCTTGGTCATGTCGAACGGCTCTGAGAAGTCGATGTACTTCTTGTCCATCGGGTCCCAGAAATGGTCATGCGTGGCGGAAATGATCTTGTCGAACGCGGTTGAGCGCTGACCATACCGCTCCACCTGCATCATGGCGGGGAAGTCGGTCGGATCGACCGCATCATAGGCATTGTCTTTGGTGATCTGGGCCGGCGCGTTCATGTGCATTTTTCCCTTTTGGTTCCTCTCACACCGTAATGTAGAAAGAATGACGTAAGCGTCAATGTATTTCGTGACGGTTGTGTCAACAAATACTCCAGGCCGTCGCCTGGGCGTCAGGCCGGTTTTCACTCGCCGGTGTGGTGTAATTAGGCGCCCGCGATGTGGCGATCACGCAACACGCACAACCTATTGTTCAAAAATCGCGAAATGGACAGGCACCTTTGCGTAGGATTGAGGCACAGTCTCGCAACAGTCTGGGAGGTCTGCCTGATGGAGCGGAGAAATCTGTCTCCCGCTTCAGGAGCAGTAAACCAAACCCGGTATAAACAAGGGCTAGGGGGGCGGCGGATGGCCAAATGTGGCCAGCCTTGCTCAGAGTGAGGGCGTAATGATCAGAACACTAGAAACCGTTGTATTCCGTTCGCGCGTCGTGATCCTGGCTATTCTGGCGGTCCTGACCGTATGGCTTGGCTGGTACGCATTGCAGCTTAAGATGGATGCTGGCTTCTATAAGCAGCTGCCCCAAGGGCACCCCTATATCGAAACATTCTTGCAGTATCAGGATCGCCTGTTCGGTGCGAACCGCATCATTGTGGTTCTCCGCAACAAGAAAAGCGACACGAGCACGATTGGGGACGGAAAGCCCAAGGACGACAGCGAGACGATCTTTAATCAGCCCTTCCAGAAAAAGCTGAACGACGTCACACAAGATATCTTCTTCTTGCCCGGCGTCGACCGGCGCACCGTCACGTCTCTTTGGACGCCGAACACCCGTATCCTGGAAATCACCGAAGACGGCATAACGGCCCGCGACGTGATACCAGGGACCGTGACCCCAGACGAGATGTCGGGTCAGGCGATCAATCAGCTGCGAAACGACGTCGTGAAGGGCAACCTCGTTGGACGGCTGGTGTCGAACGATTTCTCTGCCTCGATGGTCGTCGCCGAACTTTTGGAAATCGACCCCAAAACGCAGCAGCGCTTGGACTATTTTGAGCTAGCGGCCAAGCTGGAGCGCGATATCCGCGGCAAGCATGAGTCTGGCAACTTCCAGATTCACATTATCGGCTTTGCCAAAATGATTGGCGATATCGCCGATGGTGCGCAATCGGTTGTGATCTTTTTCGCGCTCGCGTTTTTGCTGACCGTGGCGTCGGTATATTATTACAGCCGAAGCTGGCTGTTGACGTGGCTCACAGTCGGTTGCTCGCTTACGTCTGTTATCTGGCAGTTTGGTCTTATCACCGTACTCGGGTTCGGCCTGGATCCTCTCGCGATCCTGGTGCCATTCCTGGTCTTCGCCATCGGCGTGAGCCATGGCGTGCAGCAGGTCAATCTGATAACGGCTGAAGTCGCCAATGGGGCTTCTGGCGAAGGGGCTGCGCGCGCGTCCTTCCGGGGCCTGCTAATCCCGGGCTCCATGGCCCTGATCACCGATCTGGTCGGCTTTGCCGTTCTCTACATCATCTCGATTGCGATGATCCAGGAATTGGCGATCACCGCCTCGATCGGCGTGGCGCTGAAGATTATCACCAATCTGGTCATGTTGCCGATCGTGGCGTCGTTCTTCAAATATCCGGAGAATTTTGTCGAGCGGGTCAACGCTGCACGTGACGCGCGGATCGGTGCGATCAGGTTCCTCGGCAACGTCGCCAACCCGGCCATCGCCTTCCCAGTCTTCATTGGCTACTTGGTGTTGTTCGGCATTGCCGTAAACGAGAGCGAGAAGCGCCACGTCGGCGATTTGCATCCTGGTGCGCCGGAGCTGAGGCAAGACGAACGCTACAATGTCGATAGCCGATTGGTCGCTCAAAAATTCTCGGTTGGTTTGGATCTGCTGACTGTCATCGTTGAGACGCCGCCGCTGGCCTGCGTGAACTACAACTACATGAAGCACCTGAATGAATTCAGCTGGTTCCTGCGCAATCAACCAGGCGTGCGCGACGTCCAAAGCCTTCCCTTTGTCGCCAAGCAAATCAATTCGGGTTGGAATGAAGGGAATTTGAAGTTCCGCGACCTGCCGCGCAATCAGTTTGCATTGGTCCAGGCGACAAGCCCGGTTGGAACGTCGAGCGGCCTTTTGGACGTCGACTGTACCCTGTTGCCGATTCAGGTCTACTTGATTGACGGCAAGGCTGAGACCATCAAACCGGTCGTCGCAGCGGTGAAAGCTTGGATCGAAGAACGGGGTCACAAACCCGTACTGTCCGCAGGGACCTTCAATAGCGATAAGGTGATCCCGGTAGAGTTTCTGCCGGGTGGCCGCGTGAAGCGTGAGTCGTCAGACCCCACATCAAGCTGGACTTTGACGCGCGAGCAGCTGGTCAATCTGAGATACAATGCGCCGCCACTTGGCGAGATCAAGCCGTTGCAATTCCGTGTCGAGGGCTTCGCAGAGATCTCGGCAGACGGGATGCCCAAGGGAGACCCAATCGCCAAAGGAACCGTGAAGGTCAACCCGGATGAGACGGGTGCTGCGGGGGTAGACATTCTGTCCAACATTCGCGGGACCGAATGGGACAATGCCGCGCACTTCTTGATCAGGGATGTTCCGGACGGATTGCTGATCCGGCTCGCCTCTGGCAATTCGGGTGTGGCAGCGGCGGTGAACGAAGAGATTTCGAAGCAAGAGCTGCCCACGACCCTTGCGGTATATGCCGTCATCATCATCTTGGTGTTCTTCACCTATTGGGACTGGCGCGCGACGGTCTGTTGTTGCTTGCCTCTGACCTTTGCCACCTTCTTTGGCTACTGGTTCATGCTCAATACCGAGATTGGTTTGAAGGTCTCCACCTTGCCAGTGATGGTGCTGGCTGTAGGCATTGGCGTTGACTACGCCTTCTACATTTACAACCGCCTGCAGTACCACTTGAGTGTCGGGCTAAACGTGACCGAATCGTACAAACAAGCGATCACGGAGACCGGCAATGCGGTGATTTTCACAGCGGTCACCTTGGCGATCGGTGTGTCGACCTGGTCATTCTCGCCGCTGAAGTTCCAGGCGGATATGGGACTTCTGCTGACCTTCATGTTCGTCATCAACATGCTCATGGCGATTACGGCCCTGCCTGCCATGGCCGTGGTGCTGGAGACATTGATCCCCCGCAAGACCCGCCCTTGGGCCCCGCCAGGCGGTCATTGATCACGCGCGTCCGTGACCAGCGGCTTCGAAGTGTTTGACGGAAGATCAAAGCGGCCGCCATCTGGTGGCCGCTTTTGTATTTTTCCTGAAATCAAACTGCCCGGTGCCCCCGAGTGTCGCCAGGATTGCGATTGACGCAAACTCAGTTGGCTGTACGATCAACCTTCACGAAGTAGTTTTGGGGGCTGCATGAAATCGTGTATCACTTTGGCTTTGGGATTCCTCATGGCTGCGGCCCTAAGCGCCGGTCAGTCATCCATCGCGATGGCCAAGCAAGACGCGAAGCCCTTCACTCACTTCACCAAGGACAATGTGATCGCGGCTCTGACGGGCCTCGGCGTCAAGGACGCAAAGGCGGGCAAGCAGGGCACGTTGGAGACGATTTCCTTTACCCACAACAAGCTCAGCTACGCCCTCGTGTTTCGCCTGTGCGACGGCGCCAAAGGGGGATGCCGGGGACTTTTGCAAGTCATTTTTTTCCGCACCAATGGCAAGTCCTACAGCACCGCCACCATGAACAGCTTCAACCAAAGCTACGCCTTTGCGGCCGCTTCGCTGGTGAGTGGCGACAAAGTGGCCTTGTCACGGTACTTGATGTCGGATGGTGGCATGATGCCTGACAATCTGAAGCAGAACTTCAAGGTCTTCATGGAGATGCCAGCAGAACTGATTTCCCACTTGAGCAAGGCTGGTGCAAATTTGGAGGCGGCGGCCCCGTCCGCGCCAGTCAACGCCATTCCAGCCATTGAATTGGCTAGCGACAAGGCAACCGATAGCGGCGCAGGCGCAGAGATCGAAGTGCTAAGCGGCGTATCCGCGGGCAACGAGTTGGGAGCGCTTGGCATACCGCCCGCCGCGCCTGCCAAGCCATAGACGCTGGTGGCGCCGAGCGCGGCCTCAAAAATCAGGACAAACACGAAAGGGCGGCACAATGGTAAAGCTACTTGGAAAGTTTGCGGCGGCGAGCCTTTGTGCGGCTCTATCTGCTCTTCCCTTGCAGGCTCAGGACAAAACCGTTCTGACCCATTTCTCCGAGCCTGTCGTTGAAAAGGCCTTGAAAGCCCTTGGCGCCACGGACATCAAACACACCGTGTCCGACGGCCAACGTTTTACCTCTTACCGGATGAATTCAGCCGGCGCTGACCCGCTGAACTACATCCTGGCCTACCGCGTTTGTGACGCGGCCAAGAAGGGGTGCTTGGGCCTTCTGAACAGCATCATGTTCAATCCGATCGAGGGCAAACCCTACGGCATTCAGCAGGTCAACACATTTAATCAGAGCCGCATTTTCACCAGTGCGATGCTCATGAAGGGCGGCATGCTGGCCCTCGTACGCTATCAGATCAGCGATGGTGGAATCACGCACGCCAATTTGCAAAAGAACTTGGAGATATTCACCCAGATGCCGGCGCAGCTTGCGGATCATTTCCGCAACGATAGGGCAATAGAGGCAAACGCCATTCCAGCAGGTGAAGCAGCATTACACACCGTCAGTGCACTGAGCGAACATGCAGCCGCGCTCGACCTGGCTGCTGGACTGTCCGCCGGCAATCAATTGCAAGCGATCCCGCAGGAACCTGCCTCAAAAACCGCGCAGTGAGGCAATCTCGCTCAAACTCGCGCGCTCCGTGCGCAGACGATTGATTGGGTGGCTCATATCCATCCGCCCAAGGCCCAAACCGCAGAACAGCATCAGCTCCGGCGGCAAGTCGAGGAACGCACCGACCGTCTTGTGCCAAATAGCCCACGCCTCCTGTGGCGCCGTATGCAGTCCGTGCTCTCGCGCGAGCAACATGATCGATTGAATGAACATGCCCAGGTCCGACCACTGGCCCTGCTGCATGGTGCGGTCAATTGCAAAGAACATCGCGACCGGCGCCCCAAAGAACTCAAAGTTTCGGGCGAACTGAACCATCCGCCCGGCCTTGTCTTCTCGCGGCACGCCAATCGTGGCATACATGTCCTCGCCAACCTTGAACCGGCGGCTCCGATAAGGTTCCTTTAGCTCAGGCGGATAGATGTGATATTCGGTGGGACCGTCGCCTACCTGCCCGGCCGCCATTTTCTCTTTGATAATCGCCAGAAAGCGGTTGAGCTCATCGCCGGTTATCGCCCACACATGCCAAGGCTGCAGATTGCCGCCTGAGGGTGCCCGCGACGCCTGGGTCAAGATCGCGCGAACGGTTGCTTCCGGCACCGGATCGGCCAAAAAAGCACGGCAGGTGATCCGGGTTTCTAAGGCTTCCGAGACCAGCATGGGGTAAATCCTTCTTTTGCCTGCGCCGATACCGGACAAGACGGTGAGGTACGTTGCTCTATCGCGCGTCTTTTAGCCTGGCAAGCAATAGCGCAACGCGCCGGAAACAGATATGTACCAGCCGTTCTTTGGGCAATGGCGGGAGCTCTGCACATGCGTTTGGTTATGATCGTTTTGGCCTTGGGCTGTTTGAGTCTTGCCGCCTACCTTGTCTACAAGGGAACGCGGCCTGGCGTTTCCACCGCACAGACGCCCGGCTCCGGTGACGGCATCCCAGCCGCCGCCAAGTTTGAGGGCGCCGCCACGATGATCCAGGGCAAGCGCATTGACGTGAACGGCACATGGTCTGCGCCGAACGGTCCCCTCTTCCTCGACCGCGTGAAGGTGCAGTTCCTGACCGGGAATCTTGAGGTCGCGCGCGAGATCGACTTTGACGTGGGGCAGTCTATCAAGTCTTACGAGTTCAACCGGCGCTTCCCGCTCCAGCCGGAGGCCAAGTTCTTTGGCTTATGCTTCGTGTACGGACCGAAGAAAACCGAGGCCACGCAGATGACGGGTGTGCTCTATCTGAACCGGGCCGACGGGGCGGAATCGCCCATGCTGGCGGCACCGGCCCAAGATATCCCGTCGGCGCCGGGATCTTGTTTCAAACCCTGATCCCGCTCAAAACTATACGTCGAGATTGGCCACGTTGAGCGCGTTGTCCTGGATGAACTCCCGCCGCGGTTCGACCACGTCGCCCATCAGG
>DMER01000225.1:34310-34480 GCA_003451645.1 Alphaproteobacteria bacterium
ATGAACTCCCGCCGCGGTTCGACAACATCGCCCATCAGTTTCGAGAAGATGTCGTCGGCAGTATCCGCATGGTCCACCTTGACCTGCAACAGGACCCGGACATTCTCGTCCAGAGTCGTCTCCCACAGCTGCTCTGGATTCATCTCACCCAGACCTTTGTAGCGCTGGAT
>DMER01000225.1:34684-35099 GCA_003451645.1 Alphaproteobacteria bacterium
CCCAGACCTTTGTAGCGCTGGATCGACACGCCCTTTTGGCCATACGCATAGATGGTATCGAGCAATTCGCACGGCGAATGCACCATCTGCGTCTCGTCGCCACGCTGCAGCGAGACGGGCGCAGCGAACATCGTGCGGAGCTCAGCGGAATGCCGGTCTAGCTTGCGCGCGTCGGCCGAGCCCATGAGCGCCATGTCAAAGGTCACATCCTCGCGCACACCGCGCACCTCACGGTACACAAGGATAGCATTACGCTCCACATGGCCTTGCCAGCCGCGTTCAAACTCATCGGCCAGTACATCCATCCGCCTGGCAATGTCTGCTGCAGCAGCCTCAGCGCGCGCCTGATCATGCAAGGTTTCGGGATTGAGCGCGCCTGCGATCGCAGCTTGCTCAACCGCCATGCGTGGATACT
>DMER01000225.1:35305-35532 GCA_003451645.1 Alphaproteobacteria bacterium
CATGCGTGGATACTTGCGCGCGAGATTATCGATCGTTCCGCGCAAGCTGCGGCACCATTCGATAGCGGAGATCAGGTCCTTGCCAGCGACTTTCTCGCCCGAGGCCCAGGTCACCACGACATCCTTGCAGCCTTCAGCCACCAAATAGGCCTCGTACTCTCGCTGATCTTTGAGATAGCGCTCCGACCGTCCTCGCGCGACCTTGTAAAGTGGCGGCTGAGCGATAT
>DMER01000225.1:35830-44377 GCA_003451645.1 Alphaproteobacteria bacterium
TCGGCGTCCGTCATGATGATGATCTTGTGATAGCGCAGCTTGTCCGCGTTGAACTCCTCCCGCCCAATGCCGGTGCCCAGTGCCGTGATAAGGGTCGCGATTTCCTGGCTTGAGAGCATCTTGTCAAAGCGCGCGCGCTCAACATTCAGGATCTTGCCGCGCAAAGGCAGCACGGCTTGATTGACCCGGTTCCGGCCCTGTTTGGCAGAGCCACCGGCGCTGTCGCCCTCAACGAGGAAGAGCTCGCACTTAGAAGGGTCCCGCTCCTGACATTCGGCCAGTTTGCCCGGCAGCCCGGCTGAATCGAGCGCGCCTTTTCGCCGGGTCAGCTCGCGCGCCTTGCGCGCCGCCTCACGCGCCGCGGCCGCCTCAACCACCTTGCCCACGATGGCCTTGGCATCCGAAGGGTGGCGGTCGAACCAATCGGCAAGCGCCTCGCCGACCGCATTCTCAACAACTGGCCTGACCTCGGAGGACACCAGCTTGTCTTTCGTCTGTGAACTGAACTTCGGATCGGGAACTTTCACCGACAAGACGCATGTCAAGCCTTCGCGGCAATCATCGCCCGTCAGAGTCACCTTCTCCTTCTTTGCGATCCCGCTTTCATTGGCATACCCATTCACGACACGCGTCAAAGCACCGCGAAAGCCCGCCAGGTGCGTTCCACCGTCCCTCTGTGGGATATTGTTCGTGAAGCACAGCATATTCTCGTGATAGCTGTCGTTCCACCACAAGGCACACTCGACCGTCATGCCGTCTTTTTCAGTCTTGAGCAGAATTGGCGCCTTGATGAGCGCGGACTTTGCGCGGTCCAAGTACCGGACAAAGGCCTCAAGACCACCCTCGTAATAGAGCGTGATGTCTTTTGGTTCCACACCGCGCAAATCCAAGAAATTGATGGTGACACCGGAGTTCAGGAACGCGAGTTCCCGCAAGCGGTGCTCAAGCGTCTGCGCATCGAACTCGGTCTTGGTGAAAGTGCGCGGACTGGGCAAGAAGGTCACTTGCGTGCCCCTGCGCCCTTGCGCTTGGCCAGCGACAGCGAGCGACGCCTCAGGGACGCCGTCCCGGAAGCGCAAGAAATGCTCTTTATCATCGCGATAAATCCGCAGCTCCAGCCACTCGGACAAGGCATTGACGACGGACACGCCAACGCCGTGCAGACCGCCTGAAACCTTGTAAGAGTTTTGGTCGAATTTTCCTCCGGAATGCAGCTCGGTCATGATGACCTCAGCAGCCGAGCGGCCCTCCTCCTTATGGATGTCGACAGGGATACCCCGGCCATTATCCCGCACCGTACACGAACCATCCGCATTCAGAACAACGTCGACTTTGGTGGCATACCCTGCGAGGGCCTCGTCGATCGCGTTATCGACGACCTCATAGACCATGTGATGCAGCCCGGAGCCATCATCCGTGTCGCCAATATACATGCCTGGACGCTTACGCACAGCGTCAAGCCCTTTAAGGACCTTGATGCTATCCGCGCCATAGCTTGTGCCATTGGCATCATCTGTTTGGGACGCATCATCGTCCCGCCGCGCCGGTGATCCGGTCATATTTTCTGTCCTCGGTGGAGATGGTGCGTCTTGTTCACGCTGCCGTGCGAAACGTCGAAGATCTGTGCCTGGGGCAGGAGCGGCTCAAAGGGGCGATGATCGGTGCCGGTGAACCAGGCTTGCGCGCCGAGATTCGTGATTGCCCCGAACAGGGCTTGGCGCCGCTGCAAGTCGAGGTGGGCAGCGATCTCATCGAGCAAAAGGACTGGAGCGGCCCCAGTCCTGCGGGATGCCTGAGCGGCGGCTGCAAAGATCATCCGTATAAGGAGTGCTTTCTGCTCTCCAGTCGAGCAATGCCGGGCTTCCCGGCCCTTAGCCCGGTGATAGACTATCAGGTCAGTCAGATGCGGCCCGCTGTGCGTCCGCCCGCTCTCGGCATCTTGGGTGCGGTTCGACTTCAAGGACTGTGCAAAGGCATCCTCCGCGGCAAGCGCAGGCATACTCTCCAAACTCAGCTCGACATTGCCATCCAGTGCGACATCAGCATCGGGAAAGGCGCTTTGGCCATCTGTTTCCGCGAGGGCAGCGCGCAACAAGCCAAGCCCTTCGAGCCTCGAGGCCGCGAGCGCCACAGCCTCCTCAGCCAGGGTCCGCTCAAGTGACTCGACCCATACCGCGCTGTAGTGTCCGCTGCGCAAGAGCGATAGGCGCTCGCGCATTGCCTTCTCAAACCGGCTGTATCGGTCCGCATGCAAGGGATGAAAGCTGGTGATGAGCCGGTCGAAGAACCGCCGCCGGTCTGACGCACCATCCGTGAACAGACGATCTTGCGCAGGGGTAAGCCACACAAACTGGACATGGTGGGCAAGGGTCGCTGGCGAACTGGCCGTTTCTCCATCAACTCGAATGACACGCTTTGCAACACTGCCAGCAGATCCAGGCATGAAGCCAGCGCCGATCTGTGTTTCCACCCCATGCGCCGTGACTTGCGCACTAACGGCCCAGGGTTGCTGCCCTTGCTGCACTGTGTTATCCGCCTGCCTTGCGAGCTCACCGAGCTGCGCGCCACGCAGACCACGCCCAGGGGCCAAGACCGACAGTGCCTCGAGAATATTCGTCTTTCCCGCGCCATTCGGCCCGGTCAAAACCACACATTGAGGGCCGGTTTCGAGCGAGAGCGCGCTGTAAGATCGGAAGTTGGTTAACAACAAGCGCGTGATGGCGCGCGCAGGGCTTTTCCCCTCCGCGATCACTTCTTCAGCGGGCAGAACATCAGCAACACTCAACAAAAATCACCACTTGGTTCGCAAAATCGCGTCTGCTCAAAACTAAACACGCATCGGCATCAGCACAAACAGCGACGCCTCTGCGGCCGCATCCCGCACCAACGTTGGCGCACCGGAATCCGCCAACAGCATGCGCACTGTTGGCCCTTCGACACGCTCCAAAATGTCGAGCAAATAGCGGGAATTGAACCCAATCTCCAAAGGCTCTCCGCGATACTCAACAAACAACTCTTCCGTAGCGCTGCCCGCCTCTGGGCTGACCACGGTGAGGGTCAGCTTGTCCCTTTCCAGATTGAGCTTCACCGCGCGCGACTTTTCTGTGGATACTGTTGACACCCGATCGACAGCCTCCAGAAAATCCTGACGGCCCAGCTCCAGGATCTTGTCATTTCCAGCGGGGATCACGCGCTGGTAATCGGGGAACGTTCCGTCGATTAGTTTGGAGGTCACAACAACGTGCCCAAGGGCTACCCGGATTTTTGAGTCAGAAACCGCAACCTCGACAGCGCCACTGGCATCATCCAAGAGTTTCCGGATTTCATTGATCGTCTTGCGAGGAACAATGACCCCCGGCAATTCCGTCGCCCCCTTTGGCGCCTCAATGTCATAGCGCGCCAAGCGATGACCATCTGTCGCCACCCCGCGCAGGACCGGTTGTTGCTTCTCAACCGCCGCATGGAAGTAAATGCCATTGAGATAATAGCGCGTCTCTTCGGTTGAAACGGCAAACCGTGTCTTGTCGATGATCGCTGCAAACTCTTTGGGCTGCAGAGCGAAATTATGCGGCAAGGCGCCGGCGGGCATCACGGGGAAATCGTCTCGCGGCAGGCATGAAAGCTGGAAGCGTGACCGGCCCGCTGACAAGGTCAAACGCGTATCGCCAGACGTGTGCTCCAACTGCACCTGCGCGCCATCTGGCAGCTTACGGACGATCTCGTAGAGCGTGTGAGCGGGCGCCGTGATCGCCCCCGCGCGCACGACATCCGCATTGACCGCCTCGACAATTTCGATGTCGAGATCGGTCGCCGTGAGTGACAGCCGGTTTTTTTCAGCGATCAAAAGGATATTCGCCAAGATTGGGATCGTATTGCGCCGCTCGACGACGCTTTGCACATGATTGAGGGACTTCAGAAAAACGCTGCGTTCCAAGGTGATGCGCATCTGATCCTGACGCTCTTGCCGGCCGGGGCCTGTTATCTCTGCGGCCGGTCGTTAACGGGTGGGATGGCCTCATGCCCCCGCTCCCAAACGGCCGCAAGACATGCAGCGTTGGCGCGTGGCAGAGACACGGATCATTCAGCCCAAGGTGCGATGACACAAGCTGAATCAACCGTTCCAGATTATAGCCCGGTTGGTCCTGGGAAGCCAATGGAATCAACAAATTGGCAGCCGCTGTCGCGGCCGCCAAATGCCGTCACCGAACCTCAGAACGCCTCAAGTCTTTGAAGTGCCGTTGGGATCGTTGCCCTGGCTTGGAGCTCCGTCCTTGAGCAACCGGATCAAGGACTGGACCTCCTCGTGATAGACCGGATCGGCAGCGGAGTGCCGCTCGACTTGGCGCACGGCGTGCATCACCGTGGTGTGGTCACGTCCCCCGAACCGCTTCCCGATCTCCGGATAAGAGCGCGAGGTGAGACTTTTGGCGATATACATCGCCGTCTGACGCGGGCGAACCAAAGTCCGTGTGCGCCGGGGACCATCCATGTCAGCGATCCGGATGCCATAGAAATTGGCGGTCGTGCGCTTGATCTCGTCAACGGAGAGCCGGCGCTCATTGTGATTGATGACATCGGCCAATTCACGCCGTGCTGTATCGAGTGTCATGGGCTGCTGCGTCGTATCGGCGATATACATCAGCTTGTGGATGGCCCCTTCAAGCTCGCGAATATTGCTGGCGATCCGCCCGGCAACAAAGCGACGGACATCGTCCCCAATCACGACACCGGGATACTGTGCCTGAAAGCGCTCGATCTTGCGCTCGAGAATAGCCAGGCGCAGCTCAATATCGGTGGCGTTGATTTCAAGCGTCACACCATGCAGCAAGCGCGCGCGGATGCGGTCGCCTACCCCATCGATCTGCGCGGGAGACCGGTCCGCCGACAAGATCACATGCTTGCCTTGATCCGCCAATTCATTGAACCGGTAGAAGAACTCTTCCTGGGTGGCGTTCTTGTCAGCGATGAACTGCAGATCGTCCACGAGAAGGAGGTCCACATTGCGCATCTCGTCTTTGAAGGCCAGCGTCTCGCGTTCCTTCATGGCGGTAATGAACCGCCGCATGAAGCTTTCAGCCGTTATGTAAAGTACGCGCGCCGAAGCGCTGTTACGCAACACGTGCCAAACCACGGCATTCATCAGATGGGTCTTGCCCAGACCAGACCCGCTATAGAGAAACAGCGGCGTGAATTGCGGCTTCTGAGCCGCCACGACCTGTTCTGCGGCCTTCATCGCGGCGGTGTAGGCGATGTGATTGGATTTGCCCACAACAAAGTCACGGAAGGTACAGCTGGGGTTCGGCGGGATGGACCCTGGCCCAAGACGCTCTGCGATGCTTGCATCAACTGGCGCTTGAGCCTCGCGGGGGAGCACGTGCGCGCTGTTATCGATCGAGAGGTGCGGGCGCGGTGCGAAAGTGAAGACCACGGTCCTGACGCCGGGATTGATCTCGCGCAGCACACGCAAGATGACAGCACCAAAATTCTGGTTCACATAATCCCTATTGAAAGCGGTTGGGCACCCGAGCTCCACCTCGCTATCGCTTGCACTGACAACATAGAGATTCTGCAACCAGATCTGGAATTTCTTCTCGCCAAGTTCGGTCTGCAGCATGCTGCGCAATTGCGACCATACCTCTTGTGAGATGTGCTCTTCAGGCCCACCGAAATCTGTCGATACCATCTTGTCCATATCCTTCTTAAAGCCCTCATTGTTCGAATTCTGTACTCTCGGACGCAAATACGCCGCGCCTCTCAACTGAACACACGTCTCCCATCGGGGTTTTTGTTTGCAGGAACAAACAAAAGGATCCCGTCGTGGCGATCGCTCGCCACCAGGCACGTCAAAACACGCCCTATGCCGCCGGGGATTTGCAAAGAGTCAGAGACACAGCTGCCCACAACACTGGGCGTCCCAACTCACGCGCTATATCGGCTGGAAACTACGCAACAAGAAACTGTCTACCCCGCTAAAGCCCACTCAGTTCTGCACCCATGGAAGGTTTGCCGCCTTCCACCCACTCAAACGCCCCCGATGTCTTTGGGCATCCGGGTCCCCTTCAAACCCGCCCTCGACATTGAAGCACGCTTGAAACCCAAGCCCTGCCATCTTCTGCGCCGCCGAACGGGATCGCCCGCCTGACCGGCACAAAAAATACAGAGGCGAATTCTGCCCGCCGCCACGCTCCATCAAAACAGCCTGGAGCGTGTCTGCAAAAGACCCGTTGAGGTGCATGCTTGGAAACATTTGCCACTCAATCAGGATCACGTCCTTCCCTAACCCGCTCACATCCGGCACACCAACAAAGGTCCATTCAGCTTGGCTGCGCACGTCGATCAAGAACGCGCTTGGCTGAGCGGCCAATGCTGCCCATGCCACTTGCGGTGTCACATCCTCAACTCTGGACATGGTCCACCCAAGCATTCACAGACAAAACTTCTCTCTCCGGAAACATTCCAGAATAACCAGACTTGAATTATGGAAAATACGCTAAGACTTACTCTGCCTGGCAAACAGCCAGGACCGGCGCCACCAAGTAACCCTTAAAGTCAGTGGAAAGATTGGTATTCACGCATCCCCCCCTTTTCTTGGTTTCGGCCCTTGTTCATCGGGTAGTAACCATATGCCCAGACCCGCGGTCCGGGCAAGCCCTGATTCGATCAATTGAGTCGAAAAATGCACATCGTGCGTCTTTCGCCCGCTTTGATTGATTCCCGCAAAAAGGCTCATCGAAACCACTTGCACCATTCAGCAACAGTTGCGCGGCGCTTGATTGCTACCGCCAACGTTGCCGTGTCTGGAGAATGGGAGAGGCCTTGCGAACATTCAAGCCAGCGGCTTCAGATATTGCGCTTGACTATCCGTAAGCGGATTTTTTCAGTCAATGCGCACGTTGTGCGAGCGGCAGATTTCAGCGGAACTGTTTGGCCCGCCTGCTCGAAAAATTCGTTCTAGGCTTTCGGCTGAAGCGCTTTGACCTTTTTGGTCAGCCGCGAAACGGTGCGCGAGGCGGCGTTTTTTGACAGTGCCCGCTTCACGGCGCCTCTTGCCAGTTGCGGTTCGGCCACTTTCAGGGCGGCGGCGGCATCAGCAGCATTGCCAGCGGCAAGTGCATGTTCGACCTTGCGGACAGCAGTGCGGATCGCGCTCTTGCGGGAGTTATTGACGGCCTGGCGCTTGCGGGCTTGGCGTGCTGCCTTGTCGGCGGATTTTGTGTTTGCCATGGACTCTATCGTTGTTGTGGATGCCGAAAAAGAGGCCGCAGGTTATAAAGACAGGATGGCCCGGCGTCAATGATGCCTCTATTTGTGTTCAAAGCGGGCGGGCCGCTTCTCGACAAATGCGGTCATGCCTTCCTTTTGGTCGGCGGTCGCAAACATGGAGTGGAACAGCCGCCGCTCAAAGCGCACACCTTCGGCGAGCGTTGTCTCATAGGACCGGTTCACGCTTTCCTTGGTCATCATGGCGATGGGCAGGGACATCGCGGCGATGGTGTCCGCCACCTTGAGCGCCTCGCTGATGAGATCGGCTGCAGGCACGACGCGGCTGACGAGGCCAGAGCGCTCGGCCTCAGCAGCATCCATCATCCGGCCGGTCAGGCTCATTTCCATCGCCTTGGACTTGCCCACAAACCGGGTCAGGCGCTGCGTTCCGCCGGCACCCGGCATCACGCCAAGCTTGATTTCAGGCTGACCGAACTTCGCAGTGTCGGATGCAAGAATTAAGTCGCACATCATGGCAAGCTCGCAGCCGCCGCCAAGCGCAAAGCCGGACACAGCTGCGATCACAGGTTTGCGGCAGCGCGTGACGCGCTCCCAATTCCGGGTGATGAAGTCCTCGGCAAAGACATCCATATAGGATTTGGGCTGCATCTCCTTGATGTCGGCTCCCGCCGCAAAGGCCTTCTCAGAGCCGGTGATAATGATGCAGCGCGTGTTGGGATCAGCCTCCGCAGCATCGAGAGCACGCGTCAGTTCATCCATCAATTGACCATTGAGGGCATTCAACGCTTGCGGGCGGTTCAGGCGGATCAGGAGTGTGGCGGCATGCTGCTCAATCAAAAGGGTTTCATAGGTCATCGGGCGTGCGCTCCATGGGGGCCTGACTGATTTGCGGCCGGTTTAGCGCGATCCGGTGCGGATGGCCAGCGCCGGATAGCTCTACCTTTGGCATTCTGGGCAATGATAGCTCGACCGGCCGGATTGCACCGTGCGAACCAGGGTGCCGGTGCAGCCCCGGTGTGAGCAGGGCTCCCCCGCGCGATCATAGACACGAAAGCTATGCTGGAAATACCCCAGATTGCCATCCGCCGAACGATAGTCCCGCAAGGTCGAGCCGCCCGCCGCAATCGCCTCCGCAAGGACCACTTTGATCTCTTTGACCAGCCGCTGCAGCTCAGGCGGGGTGATCGCGGCGCAAATGCGCTCCGGCGAAATGCGCGCGCGGTGCAGCGCCTCGCAGACATAGATATTGCCGAGGCCTGCGACAAGGGTCTGATCCAGCAAGGCCGCTTTGACTGGCGCGCGTTTGGCCGTAAAAGCTTTTAC
>DMER01000225.1:44578-46906 GCA_003451645.1 Alphaproteobacteria bacterium
TTGGCCGTAAAAGCTTTTACCAGGGTCCGGGCAGTGAAGCCCCGCGTCAAGGGCTCCGGTCCCAACGCATTCAGCAAGCGATGCCCGGTGTCCTCGCGATAGAGGTCCATCATGCCAAACCGGCGATGATCGCTATAGACGATCCGTGTGCCGCTCTGTGTCTCTAGGACGATATGGTCGTGGAGACCGAACCCGCCCTCGCTGCCCGGCATTCCATGGTGAAACTGGCCCACCGCGCGCCCTTGCACGGAGAACCGCCCGGACATGCCCAGATGCATGAGCAAGCGCTCATCATTGTCCAATTCTGCGATGAGATATTTCGCCCGCCGGCGCAGCGCGCCGATCTGGCGCCCGGTCAGCCGAGCCGCAAAGCCGTCTGGCAGGGGAAAGCGCAAGTCAGGCCGCCGCGCCTCAACCCGCACGAGCCTCTGGCCCTCCAAGACGGGGGCGAGCCCGCGCCGCACAGTCTCCACTTCGGGCAGTTCAGGCATGGCTGCGGCAATCGTTAATGCATTCGGCCATAGCGGCACACTCCGGCCGGGAGTAAGGTCCAGCCACCGAATCCCTCGATTGCTGAAGATGGCACACGATCACACCGATCCCCCCGGCGGCAAGACCGCCAGCTTTGGCTTCCGCGACGTTCCCGCCGCGGACAAGCAGAAACTTGTCGGCCGCGTCTTCCAATCGGTCGCGAGCCGTTATGACGTCATGAATGACGCGATGAGCTTGGGCGTTCATCGCTTGTGGAAGCAAGCCTTTGTGGAGTGGCTAGCGCCCGGACCGGACACGGCACTCATTGACGTGGCGGGCGGCACAGGCGACATCGCCTTCAGGTTTTTGGATCGCATCGTGCCTCAAGGGGGAACGGGCTCGGTCGCAGTGTGCGATATCAATCCAGCCATGTTGAGCGAAGGTGTCAAGCGCGCCGGGATGCGCCAAGACCGCGATCGTTTGTCCTTTGTGTGTGGCGATGCGCAAGCCCTGCCCTTTCGCGCCAGTCAGTTCGACGCCTACACGATTGCCTTTGGGATCCGCAACGTGACCGACATCGCGGCCGCATTGGTGGAGGCGCACCGGGTCTTGCGGAGGGGCGGGCGGCTGATGGTCTTGGAGTTCTCCAAGGTTGACGTACCAGGCCTTGCAGAGGCTTACGACGCGTGGTCGTTCAACGTCATTCCAGCCCTTGGCAATATTCTGACCCAAGACCGCGAGGCCTATCAATATTTGGTCGAGAGTATCCGGCGCTTCCCGCCGCAAGCTCAGTTCGCGCGGATGATCGAGGCGGCGGGGTTCGGGCAGGTCAAGTTCCGCAATCTGACCGGCGGCATTGTTGCCATGCACTCGGGCTGGAAACTCTAAGGAGCGAATTGTGCTGCAGACCTGGCGCATGATTGCACGCCTCGCCCGGCCGCTCTGGCTGGCGTGGCGCCATGACTTGTTCGTGCCGCCTATGCTGCGCGAGACGGCCCCTTGGCTTGCGCGGCGGCTAGCGAGCAGACCGCGCCGCGGCGAAAATCTTAGCGCGGCGATGGAGGCTTATGGCCAGCGCTTGCGGGGCGTGCTGACGACGCTGGGTCCGACCTACATCAAGCTCGGCCAGTTTATCGCAACACGGCCTGACGTAGTGGGGCCGGAGCTCGCCGCCGCCCTCTCCAGTTTGCAAGACCGCCTGCCGCCCTTCCCGCAAGCGGCCGCCGAAGGGATGATCGCGCAAGGTTTGGCGCGGCCCGTCTCGCAAGCCTTCGCGAGCCTGGGGCCGCCGATTGCTGCAGCGTCTATCGCCCAAGTCCATCAGGCCCGCATCGATGGCCCTGACGGCAACGCCCGAACGGTAGCGGTCAAGGTCTTGCGTCCTGGCGTTGCTGTGGCCTTTCAGCGGGACTTGGAGGCCTTTGCGGCCGCTGCACGCTGGGCGGTCTGGCTTAAGCCTAGCCTCACTCGCCTGAAGCCTCTGGCGGTCGTGGACACGCTCGCGCGCTCTGTCGCCATGGAACTCGACCTGCGTATGGAGGCCGCCGCCGCCAACGAAATGGCAGAGGCCTTTGCCGGCGATGTTGAGTTCCGCGTGCCGCCCGTCGATTGGGACCGCACCGCGCAAACGGTCATGACGGCGGAGTGGGTCGAGGGCATTTCGCTCAAAGACCGCGCGCGCCTCATCGAGGCGGGCCACGACCTCAAACTGTTGGCCGCGCGCGTGATCCAGACCTTTTTACGCCAGGCGCTCAACCGCGGCTTCTTCCACGCCGACATGCATCCGGGCAATCTGTTCGTGGATGCCAAGGGCATGCTGGTCGCGGTCGACTATGGCATCACGGGCAGGCTCGATGC
>DMER01000225.1:47156-47399 GCA_003451645.1 Alphaproteobacteria bacterium
CATGCGCGATTACAGGCGCATCGCCGACATCCACTTTGCGGTGGGCTTTGTGGCGCCGCCGCACACGCGCGACGACTTCGCGCAAGCCCTGCGCGCCGTAGGCGAGCCCATCTTCGGACGGCCCGCGCGCGCAATGTCGATGGCGAACCTTCTGACGCAGCTTCTGGAGATCACCCGCCTGTTTGGCATGGAGCTGCAGCCGCAATTGGTGCTCCTCCAAAAGACCATGGTGGTGGTGGAGGG
>DMER01000225.1:47647-48031 GCA_003451645.1 Alphaproteobacteria bacterium
AGCGCCAAGCCGGTCGTGGAGGCTTGGATGACGGCCAATCTGGGCGCGGAGGCGCGCCTGCGCGATGTGGGCGAGGGCCTGGGCTCGCTAGGCCGCGCGGTCCGCAATGCGGAGGCGGTGATCGGCCAGCTCTCGGCCGAGGGCTTGCGCCTGCACCCGGAGACGGCGGTGGCCATAGCGGAGGCGCAGGCCCAGCGCAACCGCCCCTTACGCACGGCTCTGTGGGCGGGTGCTGCAGCCCTCCTGGCCCTGATGCTCCTGGGCGGGTAGGAGGGTTAATGGGCGGGCCGCCCTTGCGGTTCTAGGACCGCGTTCCTAGATATGAAGGGCGCGGTTTTGAGCCAAAAAGGAACGTAACGAAACGAAACACAACGTAACACAGCG
>DMER01000225.1:48255-50749 GCA_003451645.1 Alphaproteobacteria bacterium
AAACGAAACAAAACGAAACAAAATATAATCTGGGAACACTGACCAATTTGGACAACACCGCCTGATCGAGCGTTGGGCACATCGGCTTGCGGGTGAGGTTAAGGTGGCTTCCTATCCGCTCAGAACCTCAACTATCCGGTGGCCGCATGAATTCTACATTCTAAGTCCATCCAAAGTGGGAAGATTTCCGTGCGGCAATCGCTTAGCAGGCGCCGTAACATTCGGCTGTGGCCAAATACTGAGGACCCCACTCATGAATAAACCAAAATTAATCTATAGATTTCGTGCACTTGAAGATCATCTGCTTGAGCGCGAACTAGACGCTCTTTCAAAAAGCTATCTGTACGCGCCGACCTTTCAACAGATGAATGATCCGATGGAAGCGTTCTATGAAACCGGTGGAGGCGCCGACCCGCTTTTAAATGCTACACTGTTCATTCCGAACGGCCAGAATATCAAAAATTTCTACGAAATTCTCCACAATACAATTGATAAATTTGCGCTGATCTCGTTCTCGGACACTTATAAAAATTTGCCAATGTGGGCTTACTACGCCAGCAACTTCACGGGTATGTGTCTGGAATTCGATCCCTGCGAACTCACGATCGGTGACTTACAAAACGAAGAGTTGTGTCCTGTTGCCTATGCTGAGAATGCTTTGCCGTCGCTCACCATCGCTGACTTAGGACCCGATAATTTACCGTCACTCATCAAGCCCCGATTGACGCGCAAACGCATCGAATGGGCTCACGAAAGAGAATGGCGGTATCTGACCGGCGCAGATGGCAAGAAGCACTATGTCGACGACGCATTGCGACGTGTATTGCTTGGCCCAAGGGTGAAGCCGGAACACGCTAAGCGAATCTGCGACGCGCTCGGTAATCGACCTGTTGAAGTGTTGAGGGGCGTCATTCGAGGATACGACTTCTCGTTTCAGTCAATCAAGCCTGCTTCCTCACTACAAAGGTCTGAACGCGTGGGCGCCGGAAATTTCTCACGGCACGATGCGCTATTTGAAGAAAGTAAGTTGGAATTATTTCTAAACGTCTCTATTGAAAGTCTTATTCAAGAATGCGAGCGCATTAAACTGAGACCGAATCTTGACGAGATTTGTTATATTAATATTGCAACCGCTGAGGAAGATTCAATTATTATTCAGACAACATTCAAGCTTCGCGGAGGCCATAATACGTATTATAAAAATTTTTACTATGATAGGAATTTAAAACTTCTTTCCATCGGCAACCAATAGGAAGAAATGTTTGTATCCGAGAGTTGTTGGAGCATCCCTTTCCTATGATTTGAAGGATACGATATGGGACAAATTCTTTTTGCGAGTGCATTTACGCCTAAGGTGTTCCGTCGAGTAATACGTCATAGTCAGGAGAGTTTGAGGCTGCTGGTGCCATCGCCATCGCAGGCTTACAACGAAACGAAATCAAACTGAGGCGCTTGTATTTCCTGCCAGACAGGCTGTTTCCCCACCGTTTCGCGAGCCGCCGCATGTCACGATCAACCGCGACCAAGATCGCGTTGTTGTTGATTGCGGTGGCGGTGACAAGGGCATCACTCGCCCCAGGGCTCAAGACATCAGCGTGGGCAATCACAAAGTGACGCCGGGCGCGAAATGGCTCCGCTAAGGATTTTGGAACGCCTTCGTCCAAGAGCAGCGTGAAAGTCGTGGCATCGCCCATTACGCCGCAACTTTGTGTCCCATGGCCGCTTTCACGTCATCAACGGTGAGCGAGGGATACTGCAAAACGATCTGTTCCGGTGTGAAACCGTCGTCAATGAAGTCCTTGATCGTACTCACCGGAATCCGCGTGCCAGCAATGACCGGGTTCTTAGCACCGAAGCGCTTGGCGTCGATGCGGCCAATCAACGACTGGTCGCGCTGCCGAAGCAGACGAACGGCATCCTTCATATTCCCGGAAACGACGACGAGGGGGATTTGGAGAACGCCTTGTCCGTTGACTGCGTCCTCTTTTTCGCCCGTTTCAGGGTTCGAAAGAATAACGCGTCTATTGAGGACAAACAGCGTGGTCTTGGCCCACAAATCGTCGCCAAGATGAGAGAGCTTCTCCTTCACCTCCCGCAAATGATTGAGCGGCACCCGCGATTCATTCCGCAGCTGGTTAATGATCTTAAGGCAGACCAAATCCCGGAAGGAATAGAGACTGAGCAATGGCTCGTCCTCGTCCCGCGAGGTCAGGCTTGGAATGAAAAACCCATCCCGCGCCCAACTGCGCAGTTGGTACAGGCTCACCCCGGTCAGACGATTGGCCTGATCCTCAGTAAAAGCCATAATGACCATTGTGTCTGACGTCTCTTGCATCCCTCAAACTACCACGCCTGATTCGGCCGATAAAGGCTCGAGCCTAGCAACTTGGGCCTGGTTAAGGTCCGGCGGTCCCCGCACTAAGGTAATGTTTACTCGTGCCCCCAAGGGGCGGGCGGGGCGGGGACCGGTGTTTTCAAGTCGAACTCGACGCGG
>DMER01000079.1:0-2522 GCA_003451645.1 Alphaproteobacteria bacterium
AGATCACCAACATCGTGGCGCTGTTGCTCTTGGCAGCACTGGCGCATTAACCGGACGATCACGGCGAGATTGCAGCGGGGCCCCAACCGGGCCCCGTTTCAGTTCGTTCAATTGTCACGCCCCCTTTGAGGCCCCTTTAACGCGCCCCAGTGATACTACCGCCCTGGTGTGTCACAGGTGAGTGGGGGCGGGATCATGGGGCAGGTGGAACGCGCATCGGCGCAAGCGGTCGCAATGCCGGTATCGGACCAGGACTGGTCCCACGGCGCCGATCTGGGTCATGACAGCGAGAGCGCATTCTGGGTCCGGACAGGCTGGCACGTCTACACAGTAGCGCTGTATTGGCCACTGGCCTACGCTGCTTTGGCATTTGTAAACAATGGGGTCTTTGGCTCCTACTCATTGTCAGGGGCTGCCTTTAGTTCACTTGCGGCGGCCGCAATCTTGATGGCCATAACGTTTCTATGGCTCGCTCCATGGGCGTATAACCTTTATCAGTGGATCTTCGTGCAGCCGCTGGCGCGCAGCATGGCCAATGACGTGACGAAGTTCGGCTTTCGCGCTGGAGCGTTGCATGCGTGGGGCGAGGGCATCCCTGGGGCCATCGCGTTCGATCCCGCCAGTCAGCTCTTCTATGCTTGCAACGGGCAGACCAGATTTATGCGGTATGTCTACCCGGCGGCTCAATTCGTCAGCGCCTACACGAGGGAAGAGACGTCAAGCCAGACGACGGTCCGCCATAGTGGCCGCTTTGCTTTTGGGGGTGAAGGATTTGCATACCTGATGGGCGGGCGCTCTCACGCAACGACCACCCATGCGTGTTCAGTTACGTTGCATGTCCAATTGCGGGTACATCCCAATGCGCCCGTTGTAACAGTGTCCGCCCCCTTTGGCGCAGACCGGGTGTCAGCCGAGCAGTGGGTGGCGATGATCAACCACGCCGCGCAAAGCGTCAGCCGATAGACAAGCCTATTTCGGTTGCTCGCCGCGTGTCGCGGAGCCTGGCGCACCAATGCCGCCAAACAGCTCTTGCAGAAGCGATTGCTCCCGGCCCCGGGTCGGCGTTTCGCGGCTGACGAGGGAGACCACCTGACCGTCATTGAGGCCATAACGGCGGATATCGGCCACCTTGCCATCCTCGCTGAACTGGACCGCCAGGATTTGCCGCGTGACCGTGTCGGCCTGGAAGAAGGCGTAGCGCTCTTCTTCGGCGGAGATATAGTACCAGACCGGATCGCCAAATGCAGCGGAAGAGGACGGCGTGCCCAACTTCTCCTGGACGCTGTCGCGGGTATCCTGGCCAACCTTCACCTTCTCGACCTTTTCTTGATCGGGGATGTAGCCGCGCACATCCTGGATGGGAGCGCAGGCGGACGCCAGCAGGCCCGCCGCGATGAGCGCCACTACGGTCTTACTCACAACAATCTTGGTCATGGCTGTCACGATCCTTGAGCAGTACAGGCCAACAGGGACACAGGATGCGCCCAAGTAGCGCACCTATCCTCACCTCCCTGAGGCTTCTCATTGCCGCTACATCATACGGAAAGCGGATGGCGTGCAAGCCTCAATTGCGCGAGGCCATGCACAGTTCAAAAGCCCTTGACGTCCGCCAAGACGGGGAGAGTACCCTCAAGCCATGACATTTTTCAGGTTCTTCCGTGAGGCGCCCGAGCGAACAGCCGGGATGGCCCTCTTTCAAACCCTGGCCTTTCAAAGCCGGAGGCCAGAGTTTTTTGTGGCAGGTCAAGTGCCGGACACGTTTGACGGGCGCTTTGACCTCTTGGTCCTGAATGCCAGCATCGTCTTTCGCCGGGTCAAGGCCTGTGGGCCGCGCGGCGCCAAGGTCGCCCAGGTCGCTTTTGACCTGTTATTTCAGGACTTTGATCAGGCGTTGCGCGAAATGGGCGTGGGCGACCTGACGGTGCCCAAGCGCATCAAAGACATGGGCGAGGCGTTTTACGGCCGCGCCGTTGCCTATGATAAGGCGCTTGAGGCGGCAGACGTCGCGGCCCTTGCGGGCGCGCTCCAGCGCAACCTCTATGGCGGGCATGAGGCGGGCGGAATGCAAACCGTCGCCCGCTATGCGCAGAGACTGTATGATAGCCTCAAAGAACAGGCCGACGATGACCTTTGCGCTGGACGCGTGCAATTTCCGGAGCTGGCCACTGTGGACATCGCAGCAGAGGTGGCGCCATGAGTGACGGCCATAATTTCTCGCGGCCCCAAACCCTCTCGGCGCTGCCGCAGTCGGGCCTGGAGGTCCGCATCGAGGCCAAACCGCAGGAACGCGCCTCCATTGCGGCATTTCTAGACCTGCCCGCGCTCGATCAGTTGACGGCGGAGCTGCTCGTCGCGGGATGGCGTGGGGCGGGGGTAAGGGTGACGGGCACAATCAAGACGCGATATGCGCAGACCTGTGTGGTCACCCTTGAGCCGGTGCCAAAAGAAGACCGCCTGACCATCGATCGCAAATTCCTGCCTGCCGCCATGTTGCAGCAAACAGCCGAGCCGCATGAGATGTT
>DMER01000079.1:2770-2963 GCA_003451645.1 Alphaproteobacteria bacterium
CCCGCCAGAGCCCTTGCCGGCCACCCTGGACCTCGGCGCCTTGGTGGTGGAGGACTTGGCCCTCAGCCTCGATCCTTATCCGCGCGCGCCCAATGCACCGGAGCCGGATGCGGGCGACGCAGTGACCGAGAAACCAGAAAATCCCTTTGCGGTGCTCAAAAGCCTCAAATTCTGAGCGGTTCTGGCCGATCAG
>DMER01000098.1 GCA_003451645.1 Alphaproteobacteria bacterium
GACGTGGTGGTGGCCAAGGAGTTCAAGCCTTTTGCCGATGCGCGCACAATTCCAGCCACCATGGTCCCCGATGACGCCATGATCTTGGACGTCGGCACCAGCGCCATTGCGAGCATCGCTGCACGCCTTGAGACGGCAAAGACGGTCGTCTGGAATGGTCCGCTCGGCGCCTTTGAGACCCCCCCCTTCGACACGGGCACCAGCATTGTTGCGCGTCACGTCGGCATGCTGACCAAGGTCGGCACGATGATCTCGGTGGCTGGCGGCGGCGATACGCAGGCAGCCTTGGCCCAAGCGGGCGCGGAGCAAGACTTTACCTATATCTCAACCGCGGGCGGCGCCTTCCTCGAATGGCTGGAAGGCAAGGAACTGCCCGGTGTCGCAGCCCTCAGGAGGACCACATGAACTTGCACGACCTCAACAAGATCGCCGTAAAGATGGTGGCCCGCGGACGCGGAATTCTGGCCGCGGACGAAAGCTCAGGCACGATCCAAAAGCGCTTTGACAAAATCGGCGTGACGTCCACGGAGGAAAACCGCCGCGACTATCGCGAATTGATGTTCCGCGCGGCCGAAGGCATGCGCTACGTCTCGGGCGTGATTCTGTATGACGAGACGATCTGGCAAAAGGCCGCCGACGGCACCCCGCTCGTCAAGGTGATCGAGGCCGCCGACGCCATCCCTGGCATCAAGGTCGATGAGGGCACCGAGGAACTGCCCGAAGCGCGCGGCGATCTGATCACAAAGGGCCTCGACCAATTGTCCAAGCGCTTGCCCAAATACTATGAGGCGGGTGCACGCTTTGCCAAATGGCGCGCCGTGATCGACCCGACAGGTGGCCGTCCCAGCTATGCGGGTCTGCTCGCCAACGCACATGCGCTTGCCCGCTACGCCAATCTGTGCCAGGCCCACAATATCGTTCCGATCGTCGAGCCCGAGGTCTTGATGGACGGCGATAACGATATCGACACTTGTTATGACGTGACGGAATGGGTTTTAAAGGAAACCTTCCAGCAGCTCTATTATCTGAACGTCAAACTTGAAGGCATCGTGTTGAAGCCCAACATGGTCGTCTCAGGCATGAAGTGCCCGCAGCAGGCGGGCGTCGATGAGGTGGCCGACAAGACCGTGCGCCTCTTGAAGTCCTGCGTGCCGTCGGCGGTGCCGGGCATCGCGTTCCTCTCTGGCGGTCAGTCCGATGAACTGGCCACAGCCCATCTTGACGCGATGAACAAGCGCGGGCCTCTGCCCTGGGCACTGACCTTCTCCTACGGCCGGGCGCTGCAAGCTGCCGCGCAAAAGGCCTGGAGCGGCAAGAAGGACAACGTGCCCGCCGCCCAAGCGGCCTTCAGCCACCGCGCACGGATGAATGGCTTGGCCTCACAAGGCGAGTGGTCGGCTAGTATGGAGAAGGCAGGCTAAATCATGTATGCTCTCGCCTAGCGCCTCAAGGCGGTACAGGGAAGCGTGTCATGCTGAAGACCTTCAAGAAGGCTGAAGCGGAAGTGGCGCGCATCATTCGCGCTGAGATCCCCGGGCTTCGCGTGAGGTCTATCGATGTACGGCCCACAGTAGGGTTCGAAGGGAGAGATGCCTTAGAAGTCCGGGTCGTCTATAGTCGCCGCCCGCCTGATAGCCTTGATTTCGCCCAGCAACGTTTTGCCGTTGGCGCTCAGTTTCGCGCTTGGCTTTACGAAATGGACGAGGAGCGATTGCCGCTCTTCACCTATTGGTCGGAAGCAGAAGAAAGAGAAGTTCTGCTTGAGCGCATAGAGGATGATTAGCCCAGAATTGTTGCTTCAGCTTGCTTCGGATGACGTCGAGGCGATGGAGCGTGGCGCCCTTGGACGCATGAGGCTGCGCAGAGCTGCATCGACTGCGTACTACGCTCTGTTCCATTCGCTCTGCGCTTCATTGGCCGCGTCCTTCGTACCGAAGAAATCTCAGTCTGTTTGGCGGCAATTCTATCGCGGTCCCAGCCACCGGGGAATTCGCACCGTCTGCGAAGACGTACTCAAACACAGACTTCCGCCAAAAATCACCAGAGCAATCGGACTTGATCGTTTCGGTACAGAAATCCAAAAATTCAGTGAGGCTTTTGTAACTTTGCATGAACTGAGACATCTCTGCGACTATGACCCGCTTTTCGTTGTAACCCGGCAAGGCGTCATGGACGCGATCTCCAACGCCCGTGTTGGGATTGACGCGCTCCTAGCTGCTGATGTTTCAGAGCAGCGCCTCTTTTTGAGCCTTATCGTCTGGGATCAACGAAGGCCGTGACCACCCGCCTCTACCTGATCACACCGCCGCGCTTCGCCTTGGAGGGCTTTGCCGCCGAACTGGCCCACACGCTTGACGCTGCAGATGTCGCCGCGGTTCAGCTGCGCATGAAGGATGTCGGCGACGGGCCGATCTTAACGGCGGCCGAGCGGCTGATGCCAATCGTACATCAATATCGCGCGGCCTTCATCCTCAATGACCGGCCGGATTTGGCGAAGCGCTGCGGGGCGGATGGCGTGCATATCGGGCAGGAGGATATGCCCTACGCCAAGGCCCGAGACCTGCTCGGCCCCGCCAAGACCATTGGCGTGACGTGCCACAACTCGCGGCACTTGGCGATGCAGGCAGCGGAAGCAGGCGCCGACTATGTGGCCTTTGGCGCGATGTTCCCGACAGGCACCAAGAAGGTCAGCCATACCGCCACGCCAGAGCTCATCCAATGGTGGTCTGAGCTGTTTGTGGTGCCGTGCGTCGCCATCGGAGGGATTACGGTCGACAATGCCTCAAGTTTGATAGAGGCGGGCGCCGACTTCTTGGCGGTCGCCCAAGGTGTTTGGGGCCATCCCGAAGGTCCCGCCGCCGCGGCCCGGCAGTTTAACCAATTGTGCAGACGTTGATGCGCAGGGTCGTCCTTGTTAGGGTCCCACCCAACATTGCAAGCGTATCTCGAGCGGCCTCCTGCGCAGGGCCTGACCAAGAGCGCCGGACCTCTAGACATTGAGATAGGCCACTCGTGACCCAACCGATTACCACCCCTTTGATGAACGTCATGGTCGGCGCTGCCCGCAAGGCTGCCAAGGCATTGTTGCGCGACTTCGGCGAAGTTGAGAACCTCCAGACAAGCCGCAAGGGCCCTGCGGACTTCGTGAGCAAGGCGGATCTCAAGGCTGAGCGCATCTTGCGCGAAGAACTGCAAAAGGCCCGCCCGCATTACTGTATGACCCTGGAGGAAGGCGGCGAGATCGAGGGGCCGGACAAATCCCACCGCTGGTATGTCGACCCACTAGATGGCACCACCAATTTCCTGCATGGCATTCCCCACTGGGCCGTGTCGATCGGCCTTGAGCGCGAAGGCCAATTGGTTGCCGGTGTTGTGTTTCAACCATTAACCAACGAACTTTTCATTGCCGAACGCGGTCAGGGGGCCTGGCTGAATGACAAGCGCATGCGCGTTTCAGCGCGCAAGGACCTGAAGGACACGCTGCTGGCGACGGGCATTCCATTCAAGGGAAGGCCCGGCCACGCCCAGTTCAGCCAAGACTTGGCCTCGGTCATGCCAGAGGTGGCGGGCGTCAGACGCTACGGGTCCGCAGCGCTGGACTTGGCATGGGTAGCAGCGGGGCGCTTTGACGGATTTTGGGAGCGCGGACTTTCCAGTTGGGATATAGCGGCCGGTATAGTATTAGTGCGAGAAGCGGGCGGATTGGTCTCTGACTTGGCGGGCGACCAAAACATGCTCGGTACGGGCCAAATTCTTGCCGCAAATGGCGCCATTCATGGCGCCGTGCGTGCCTTGGTTGGCGGTCCCGCAAAGCCGTAGGAACAGATGAGGGCAAGGTCATGAGTGCATCTTTGCTGAGGCGTTCGATCATCGCCGTCGCTTGGCTCACGGCTGCTTCTGCCCCCTCGGCAAGGGCCGAAGATGTTTCGGTCAATCTCGACGCCTTGGGCGCCCCCCAATCCGCGCCAGTTGAAGGCGCGACCCAGACGCCAGGCAGCAATGGGCAACCGATTGAGGCGCCCGCCAACCAACCAAAACCTGCAGCGTCCAAGCCCAAGCCCGCAGCGGCGCCAAAGTCGGGTGCCAAGCAAACGGCAGCAGAGATCGACTTCATCAGCCGCACCAAGCAGAACGTGGCGCCCAGTGCGGCCAACGCCAAGCCGGTCAAAGCTGGTAAGCCCGCCGAACCCGCTGCGCCGGCCGAGGTCAAGGCGCAAGAGGTCGAGTATATTCCTGAGCCCATCATCGTTCGCGGCAAGGCCACCGGGCAACCTGCGAATATTGCGCCACCGCCCACGGCTTCACCGGCAGCGCCCGTGGCGTCGCCGTCAGCTCCCGTGGCTGTTGAGCCGATCCCGGTTGCAACGACACCTTCGCTCCCGGCTGCGCCCAAACCGCCCGCGACGCCCAAGAAAGCTAAGCCCCCGGCCACGGTCCTGATCGATCAAACCGCACTTGAGGGAGGCGAAGCAGCCGCCAAGCCTGGCGCACTTCAAGGGACACCTTTGACGAAGGTAAAACCTGTTGGCTCCTTGTTCGTGCCATCGGACACCAACAATCTTCCATCTCCGGAAGCGGTTCAGGGACAGGCACAGCCACTTCCAAACATTGGCGAGGAACCGACCCCCTTGGCGGTGCCTGCAATTGTGGAAGCCCCAGCCCCCGCACCTGTCCCCGAGCAGCCGGTCGAGCAAGTCGCGGTGCAGCCTGAGGCGCCAGCGCCCGTGCCAAGCACCCCCACTGAGACGCC
>DMER01000174.1:0-4934 GCA_003451645.1 Alphaproteobacteria bacterium
AGCGCAAGACTGCGACGCCTGTGTCGGGCAAGACCGTCGTGTTTACCGGGACACTTGAAAAAATGAGCCGCTCTGAAGCCAAAGCGCGCGCCGAGAGCCTTGGTGCCAAGGTTGCGGGGTCGGTGTCTGCTAAGACCGATTTGCTGGTTGCGGGACCGGGCGCCGGTTCAAAACTTGCAGACGCTCAGAAGCACGGCGTCAAGGTGATCGATGAGGATCAGTGGCTGGCCTTGATTGAAGGCCAGTAGTTAGCCCTCTGAGAGTTCCAGGATGACACCGCAAGCGCTGCTAGGCCCCACATAGACCGCACCGCCTGCGCCCTCAAAATATTTGATGCCCGCCATGTCCCACATGGTCGTGGCAGCATCCGGCTCTGTCACGTCCAGGCACAGCGCCGCAATATGGGGCAACACGGACGGTTGCTTCACCGCGCTGTGGGGAAAGCGCTCGGCAATCTTGTTCCAAGTGCAGAGGCGCAAAGTCAGGGGTTCAACAAGGGCGGTCACTTCCCCTTGACGCTCGCGGACCGCTTGCTGCCCAAACATGCGGCGCATTGCGGCAGCGTGTGCCCCGGGTTCCGTGACAGCAATAATGACTTCGTTCAAGCCTGTGGCACCATTGGCGTGCAATTGCCATTCATGCCGCGCCCTCGTCAATTCCGGGGTCTGATGAGTACAGACAAATTGGATGAGGGGCTCCAGCCCAGCCGCTGGCATCATGACATTGGCAAAGCGAACCTCGTTCGTCTCACTGTCTAGCGTGAGTGGTCTGCTCAGCGATACCGGCGCTTCGGCCTCAACGCCCGCCCCTCGCAGGGCCTCGTGGATTGTGTTGGCGTCATCGCCTCCATAGGCAAGGCCGATACCGCCTTCGCCCGCCGAGGCGATCCGCGCCGCTAAGCGGCCACTTGCCAGCGAAGGATCCACCACGCCGATCAGCTCCAAATAACTGTCACCAAACATGATGCAGTAATTGGCCGTGCCTTTGCCCGTATGCTCCCCGCGCGGCGTCAGGCGGAAGCCCAAACTGCGATAAGCCGCCGCGGCAGCCTCGAGGTCAGCAACAGCAATTAATGCATGATCAAAGCGTTCGATGGGCGCCATCGTGCCAGCACTCACAGAGGCGCACAAGCAGCTGCGGCCCAGGCACGGACATTGCCATCGAGGTGCGGGCCGATGACATCCAACACTCGCGCATGGTAGGCGTTCAGCCAGCTGCGCTCTTGCGCTGTCAGCATCTCCACCGCGATGAGGCGCCGGTCAATGGGTGCATAGGTCAAGGTTTCAAAGGACATCATGGAGCGCTCGCCGCCAGGGATGTCAGTGGGTGCGGTTACGGCAATCAAATTCTCAATGCGGATGCCATACTGGCCTTGTTTGTAATAACCCGGCTCGTTTGAGCAGACCATGCCCGGTTTCAGCGGAACCGCGATCATCCGTTTAGAGATGTTTTGTGGACCCTCATGAACGCTCAAGTATGAGCCAACGCCGTGACCCGTCCCGTGATCGAAGTCAAAGCCACCGTCCCAAAGTGGTGCGCGCGCCAGGGCATCGAGATGCACACCGGCGGTGCCGTCCGGAAAGCGCGCCAATGCCAAAGCGATGTGGCCGCGCAAGACACGCGTGAAGCGGTCGCGCATCTCAGCCGTTGGTGTGCCAATGATGACCGTGCGAGTGATGTCGGTTGTGCCGTCCAGGTACTGGCCCCCGGAATCGACCAGAAAGATCTCATCCTTGCCCAGTTTGCGGTTGGACGTCGCCGAGACCCGATAATGGGGCAGGGCCGCGTTCGGACCCGAAGCCGAAATCGTGTCGAAGCTCAAATCCTTGAGGGCGCCATTGTCCAAGCGGAACGCTTCTAATTTTCGGCAGGCGTGGATCTCGTCCACACTGCCGTGCGGCGCCTCTTGATCGAGCCAGTGCAGAAAGCGTGTGATCGCAACGCCGTCGCGCTGGTGCGCATTACGGAAGCCCTGGAGTTCGGTCGGGTTCTTGCAGGCCTTTGGCAGGCTTATGGGGTCGGCCGCGCGGATGATCTTGGCTCCCGCCTGATTAAGGCGCTGATACATCCAGTAGGAGACGGTGGAGGGGTCTGCCAGCACTTTTGTCTTGGCATGTCCCAATCCGTCGAGGTGCGCGCCCAATTGATCGAATGCCTGGATAGTCACCGCATTGCCGATCCATGCCTCGATGCCTGGGGTAAGCTTACGCCGGTCGATGAACCAGGTGACATGGCCATCCTTGTCCAGCACCGCATACGACAGCGGGAAGGGCGTGTGCGGAACATCCGCACCGCGCACATTCAAGAGCCAGGCAATGGATTCTGGCATGGAGATTATTGCGGCGGCTGCACCCTGGGATGCTATGGCGGCGGCAATACGTGTCCGCTTTGAGGCTGAATCCTCGCCCGCATATTCGATAGCGTGGGCGGTGACTGCGCCTAATGGGGCCGCCGGCTGATCATCCCAGGCTTCATCCAACGGGTTGCTTGTCACAGCGACAAGCTCGGCCCCGGCGGCCTTTGCCGCTGCATCAAGTTGCTCGGCTGCAGTGACGGCGTGCATCCAAGGATCGAAGCCGAACCGCATGCCCGCTTGGAGGTTGGCCTCAAGCCATTTATGCGGGGGATTATCGATCAACGATTCGATCGCGAAGGCGGTTGTGTCGACTTGCTCCACGACCTGAACCGTGTAACGGCCATCTACAAAAACGGCGGCCCTGTCCAGCATGGCGACGCAAGCGCCAGCCGAACCCGTGAAGCCGGTCAGCCAGCTTAAGCGTTCAGAGCGCGCGGGCACATACTCACCCTGGAATTCATCCGCACGCGGTATGATAAAGCCATCAAGACCTTGCGCACGCAGTCGTGCACGCAGTGCCGCGAGGCGGGGTGGGCCTTGCCGCGGATCAGCCGCGACGGTAAAGCTCTGGAACTTGGTTTCTTGAAGCATGATAAAGAGATTAGTCCGCTACGCAGTGCTGCTCAAGCCGTTTGTCATTGCACCTCGCGAAGAAGACCTGCGGGAGTGCCGAGTTTCAGGAGCCGCCCATGACAAGATCCTTTCACTTCGGATTCTTACTTTACCCCAATCTCACCCAGCTCGACATGACGGGACCCGCGCAAGTGTTTTCGCGCGCACCCGGCGCCTTCATGCATTATGTCTGGAAGACGCTGGAACCCGTGCCGTCGGATGCGGGAATTACAATCGTGCCGACCGACACGTTCGAGACCTGCCCGCAGCTCGATCTCCTGTGTGTGCCCGGCGGTGTTGGGCAGATCGCGCTCATGGACGATGCTGAGGTCCTCGGCTTTCTGAAGACGCAAGGAAAGAACGCCAATTACGTCACGTCTGTGTGTACCGGTTCCCTAATCCTGGGCGCTGCTGGACTTCTCAACGGGTACCGGTCCGCCTGCCATTGGATGTGGCGGGATGCCCTCACCATGTTTGGTGCAGAACCAGTGAACGCTCGTGTCGTACGGGACCGCAACCGGTTTAGCGGCGGCGGGGTCACAGCCGGGATCGATTTTGCGCTCACGGTTGTCGCAGAATTGTGGGGCGAAGAGCATGCCAAGCTCATTCAGCTTCAGTTGGAGTATGACCCGCAGCCGCCTTTTGACGCAGGCTCCCCGGAAAGAGCGGGACCTGAACTGGTCGCAAGGGCGCGCGCGCCGATGGAAGCCGCAATGGCAGAACGCCGCCGGGTTTTGGAACAGGCAGCCCTAAACACGCCGCAAGGTTAGCGTCACCCAACCGTCAAGGCGATGGCGCCGCACAAAAGTCAACCGCCAAGGCGCGGCAACCGCCATGATCGCACGTTCCTGATGATTGAGAAGGCCCGACAAAATCGCATGGCCGCCTGGCCGAACGCACCGCGCAATCGACGGCATCAATTGCATCAACGGGCGCATGAGAATATTGGCGAAGATCAAGTCGTAGGGTCTGTCGGCCAGGCTTAGCGGGCCCTTGATGCCTGCGGCCGTTCCAGTTTTGACATAGGGGTGAACGGCATTGAGCCTGCTGAATTCGCGCGCCTTGGCTGCCGCTACCGGATCAATGTCGGTCGCAATCGTCCGCGCATGGCGCAGCTTCGCGGCTGCGAATGCAAGAATCCCTGTCCCGCAGCCAAGGTCCAAGACCTTTTGGGGCCCGTGCGTGCGTGCGAGAAGTTCCAATGCAAGCAGGCAGCCTCGTGTGGTCCCGTGATGGCCGGTGCCGAACGCCGTGGATGCCTCAATCTCGAGGCCCAATGTGTTTGGCGGCCGTGCAGCCCGGGCATGTTTGCCGTGGACGTAAAACCGGCCGACGCGGACAGGCGGCAAGCCATCAAGGGCGATGGTCACCCAATCTGCGCTAGGTACTGCGGTAACCGCTAGCTCGTATCCGGTCGCCTCTTGCAAAAAGGCCGGGTCCGGCGCATCCCCAAAGAATGCCTCCACCTCCCACAATCCGCGCTCACCAAATTCGAAAGCTGAAACAACGGGCGAAGTGTCAAGGTTCTCCAAACAAACAGCGAGCGCCATGGCCTCCTGCTTTGGCAGCAAGATACGAACCTTCCAACAATCAATTGCCGATTGCGTCATGCGCGTTTTACGAAGTTGGCGATCACCCTCTTCTCGCCAGCCTTCTCAAAGGCCACTGTCAGCTTATTGCCATCGACGGCGGTGATCCGTCCGTATCCGAACTTATCATGAAAGACCCGCTCTCCGCGGCTATAGCTAATGGCTGTGGGATCGCTGGTCGCGACCAATTCAGCCTGTGCCTCAAGGTATGGCATGCGGCCAAAGGTCTGCCCGCTATTGGCTCGCGCGCGCTGCCAGCCGGGTGAGGCCATCCCAGATTGGAAATGCGGTCCAACAGACATACCGAAACCGTCTTGGCCAAAGGCGTTGCCGGATTGCAGCGGGTCGGTCTCTATAATGACAGCGTCCGCAGGCAG
>DMER01000174.1:5127-6263 GCA_003451645.1 Alphaproteobacteria bacterium
AGCTCTGATATGAAACGGGAGGCGATGGCGGACTGCCACATGCCATGGACGCGACGGTTCAAGGCATAGCTGATCTTGGCGAGTTTGCGCGCGCGCGTGATACCGACATAGGCGAGCCTGCGCTCCTCCTCCAGTCCCGCCATGCCGTTCTCATCCATTGAGCGTTGGCTCGGAAACAGGCCGTCTTCCCAACCGGGCAAGAACACTGTGTCGAACTCAAGACCTTTCGCCGCATGCAACGTCATGATGGTCACGCGGTCAGCATCCGCCGTTTGCTCGACGTCCATTACCAACGCGATGTGTTCCAGAAACGCGCCGAGCCCCTCGAATTTCTCCATGGAGCGCACGAGTTCCTTGAGGTTTTCAAGGCGGCCCGGCGCATCGGCGGATTTGTCTGCTTGCCACATCGCCGTGTAGCCGCTCTCGTCGAGGACGAGTTCAGCTAGCTCCATATGGTTGATCGTCTGCGCAGCCCGGGTCCAACGGCCGAAACTGTCAACCAAGTCACGCAGGGCGGCGCGGGTGCGGCCGGTGACCTCGTCCGTTTCAACAATGTGCTGAGCCGCGCGCAGCAGCGAAACGTTCATGGTGCGAGCGGTCCGCGTCAGCGTTTGCAAGGATGCATCGCCCAAGCCGCGCTTGGGCTTGTTCATGATACGCTCGAAGGCCAGATCGTCATTAGGCTGAGCAATTATGCGCAAATAGGCCAAGGCGTCCCGAACCTCAGCGCGCTCGTAAAAACGAGGGCCGCCCACGACCCGGTAAGGCAAGTCTAAATGGATGAAGCGGTCTTCAAAGGCCCGCATTTGCGCGCTCGCCCGTACTAAAATCGCAATGCTGTTTAGGCTATGCCGTTTGCTCTGGAGGGCTTCAATTTCGCCGCCAATGTGGCGGGCCTCTTCCTCCGCGTCCCAAAATCCGTGTACGGTCAGTTTGTCGCCATCATCGCCTTTGGTCCAAAGCGTCTTGCCAAGGCGAGCCTTGTTCGCGCTGATGAGCCCAGACGCAGCCGCGAGAATTTGCGGCGTGGAGCGGTAATTATGCTCAAGACGGATGACTTTGGCGCCGGGAAAGTCCTTTTCGAAGCGCAAAATGTTATCGACCTCGGCACCGCGCCAGCCATAGATCGACTGATC
>DMER01000066.1 GCA_003451645.1 Alphaproteobacteria bacterium
TCCGCGTCGAGAAGGCGGGCATCATTCATGCGGGCGTCGGCAAGGTCTCTTTCACCGAAGAGGCGCTGGTTGAGAACATCCGCACTTTTGTGGATGTGGTGGTGAAGGCCAAGCCTCCCGCCGCCAAGGGCAATTATTTAAACAAAATCTCGCTCTCCTCGACCCAAGGGCCGGGGATCAAGATCGATCTGACAACGGTCAACGCCTAAAGACTGGCGGGGCCACACGAATGACCCTTGCCCGCTAAAATGGGCAAGGACTGCACCGGAGGGAGTGCCGATGAGGCGGTCACTCCGGTTGCCTGTCCGAGAAGCAGGTGCCGCGAAGGCTGAGTTTGCCGGAGGGGCTTAATCCGCAAAGCCTGCGGAGACGGGGTGATGAGGTTTTCAGGCGGCATGAACAGGCCAATGGCCTGCCATTCCGAGGACTGACGGACCAAACCCTGGGACGGGTTCTGACAGACGGCGATGGGCGCGGCGATGACCTGCGGCCTTGGCCATTAGACAAGAGACCGGGCTGCCATCCGGCTGAACTCGGGTTCATCTTGATCCATCGTAAGGAGAAGCGTCGTGAATCGCACGGAGAAAGCCGAAGTCATTGCCACACTGAACGACGAGTTCGGTAAGGCGGGCGTGGTGATCGTCGCGCGCTACACGGGCATGACCGTGGCGGAGATGTCGAAGCTACGGGCGCAGATGCGGGCGGCGGGCGCGTCCTTTCAGGTCGCGAAAAACCGTCTGGCGATGCGCGCACTAACAGGAACGGGATCGGAAGGCATTTCCGCCCTGTTCAAGGGGCCAACGGGAATTGCTTTGTCGGCAGACCCGGTGGCGGCGCCCAAAGTGGCGCTCAACTACTCCAAGGAGAACCAGAAATTCGTCATTCTGGGCGGAGCGTTGGGCAACACGGTGTTGGACGTGAAGGCAGTCGAGGCTTTGGCCACGCTACCCTCACTCGACGAATTGCGGGCGAAACTCCTTGGGCTTCTGCAAGCCCCGGCGACCAAGGTCGCGGGCGTGCTGCAAGCTCCCGCCGGGCAACTCGCCCGTGTGGTTGGTGCTTATGCGAAAAAAGGTGAAGCGGCGTAGATCGCCGGCGCTTGAACTGTCCCTAGGTTGAAATCTGATCTGAGAAGGTACACATCATGTCGAAGCTTGAGAAAATCGTTGAGGAGTTGTCCAGCCTGACCGTCTTGGAAGCGGCTGAACTGTCGAAATTGCTCGAAGAAAAGTGGGGCGTGTCGGCGGCGGCACCTGTTGCCATGGCGATGCCCATGGCCGGTGGCGCGGCGGGCGGTGCAGCCCCGGCGGCAGAAGCGGCCAAGACCGAATTCACGGTCGTGCTGGCCTCTGCTGGCGACAAGAAGATCAACGTCATTAAGGTCATCCGCGAAATCACAGGTCTGGGCTTGAAAGAAGCCAAGGACCTCGTTGAAGGCGCGCCGAAAGACGTCAAAGCCGATGTGCCCAAGGCCGAAGCCGAAGAACTCAAGAAGAAGATCGAGGCCGAAGGCGCGAAAGTCGAACTCAAGTAAGGAGGCCATTCTGGCATTCCCTCGCTGCCCGGACCAATTGGGCAACTCCGCGCCTCATACCGTTCGCCGGAACCGACAGTTCCGGCGGGCGGGATTACGCATTTGGGGCGCGCGCGCTCCTAGAATTTTAGCTCTGCCATTCTTGCCGCCGCGCATGAATGAGGTGGGGCCCTTCTCGACTGAGCGTCTCTCCGCGCTCAGGCTGGAGGACCGTCAGATCATGCGACAGACCTCGAGGACATTCCATGGCACTTCAGTTTAACGGCCGTCAACGCATTCGCAAAAGCTTTGGGCGCATCGGCGACGTTGCCGTGTTGCCCAATCTGATCGAAGTGCAAAAGCAATCCTATGAGCAGTTTCTGCAAATGGATGTGGCTTTAGCAGCGCGTACGGAAACAGGCTTGGAAGCCGTATTTCAGTCGGTTTTTCCGATCTCCGATTTTTCAGACACGGCGCGCCTGGAATATGTCCATTACGAGTTTGAGACGCCGAAATTCGATGTGGATGAATGCCGCCAGCGCGGCATGACATTCTCAGCCCCGCTCAAGGTCAAATTACGCCTCATCGTGTTCGATGTCGACGCCGATACGCAAGCCAAGTCGGTCAAGGATATCAAGGAACAAGATGTTTACATGGGCGACATGCCGCTCATGACCGAGAACGGCACCTTCATCGTGAATGGCACCGAGCGCGTGATTGTCAGCCAGATGCACCGCTCACCCGGTGTGTTCTTTGACCACGACAAGGGCAAGACGCACTCATCCGGCAAGCTGTTGTTCGCCGCGCGCGTGATCCCCTATCGCGGTTCGTGGCTCGATTTCGAGTTCGACGCCAAAGATATCATTTATGTCCGCATCGACCGCCGCCGGAAACTGCCGGTGACGACGCTCTTTTATGCGCTGGGCCTGGATGCCGAGCAGATACTCGGCCATTTCTACAGCCACACATCTCTGAAGCATAATAAAGATGGCTGGGTGATGCCGCTTGACCCCGAAAAGGTCAAGAACATGAAACCTCAGCATGACCTGAAGAATGCCAAGACGGGCGAGGTCGTGATCGAGGCGGGCCGCAAGGTGACGCCGCGTCTGGCGCGCAAGCTGCATGAGGACGGGGTCAAGCAACTGCTGCTACCGCCCGAAGAACTTTATGGCAAATATCTAGCCCTCGACATGGTCAACTCCGAGACAGGTGAAATCTATCTCGAGGCCGGTGACGAGCTGAACGTCAAGAATTTGGCGGAGTTGCTGAAGCAGGGCTTCAATGAGTTGGCGCTGCTCGACATCGACCATGTGACGACCGGTGGCTTCATCCGCAATACGCTGGCGATTGACAAGAATCAGAGCCGCGAACAAGCCCTCATCGATATCTACCGGGTGATGCGTCCCGGCGAACCGCCAACGCTTGAGACCGCTGAGACGTTGTTCCAAGGCTTGTTCTTCGATCTTGAGCGCTACGATTTGTCATCGGTCGGCCGGGTGAAAATGAACTCCCGGCTGAACATCCAATGCGACGACACGATGCGTGTGCTGCGGACCGAAGACATCCTGGCGGTCGTGAAAATTCTGCACGATTTGCGGGATGGCAAGGGAGAGATCGACGACATCGACAATCTGGCCAACCGCCGGGTGCGCTCGGTCGGCGAGCTGATGGAGAATCAATATCGCGTTGGTCTCTTGCGCATGGAACGGGCGATCAAGGAGCGCATGAGTTCGGTCGAGATCGATACGGTCATGCCGCATGATCTGATCAATGCGAAGCCTGCCGCCGCGGCGGTGCGCGAGTTCTTTGGCTCCTCGCAGTTGTCGCAGTTCATGGACCAAACCAACCCGTTGTCTGAGATTACCCATAAGCGCCGCCTGTCGGCACTGGGGCCGGGCGGTCTAACGCGCGAGCGCGCTGGCTTTGAAGTGCGCGACGTGCACCCGACCCATTA
>DMER01000153.1:0-2434 GCA_003451645.1 Alphaproteobacteria bacterium
CACGCGTGGGGATGAACCGCCGAGACCGTAGCCAACCTTGCGCGCGAAGCCCCGTTCCCCACACGCGTGGGGATGAACCGTGGAAAGGCGGTTGGTATGTCCAGAAAATTGACCGTTCCCCACACGCTTGGGGATGAACCGCATATCCAGCTTTGCCCGATCGCCCACATTGTGCAACCGGGTTGATAGGTGACGTTTTGGACCGGGAGGATGGGTTACACATTTTTCTAATCTCCGGAGGTCTGGTTTTGCGAAGGACCCGGCGCTCTCGTACGAGAGCGCCGGGGACGTTCGAGGCCGCCTTGCGGCCGCAACTGGCCCAATTCGACGGGGCCATAGGTTACGCGCCAAAGGGCCTCGTCCGTTTGTTCGACGCCGATGGGTTGGCCCGCGAGCGTTTGGCTGACATAGACATATCGTCCGCGCCATTTGATCTCGCCGGAGCGCTTGACTTGGCGCACCAGGGCTTCGGGCGGATAATCCGGCGGGCACAAACGTCCCGAATACCGCCTTGGCGAGGGCGCATAGTGAGCGGCAGGCGGGGTTTGGCCCAGCGCTTCGTGCGGGCGCTCTTCGTTGTAGAGTTTGCGGAACGCTTCGAACCGCAACGCCTGCGCCCGCAAGCTTCTGGCCGGCGGATCGGCGCAGTCGCGGCTCAGGGTCAAATGCATCCGCTCGTGCCGGCCGTTTTCTTGCGGGCGTCCGGGCTGGATGCGTTCGGGCGTGACGCCCGCTTGCACCAGCTTGACCGACAGCGGCGACAAGCCGCCCGCGCCCACGCTGGCAAAAGGCGCGCCGTTGTCCGACCGGAAAAACCGCGGCAAGCCATATTCGCGGAACGCCGCGTCGAGAATGGGCCACACATGCCCCGCATCGGCGCGTGCCACCGCCTGGCATCGCAAGAGATAGCGGCTGGCCGCGTCGCTCAGCGTGAAGGGATCACAGCGCTCCACCGGCCATTCCAACACGTGTGGGAATGAACTTCACCTAGTTCTTTCCATCAAGCGTGAGGAGAGAATGCGCTATTTGCTTCCCCCATGCTTCCCCGGACCGTAAGCGGAATCTTGGCCTTGGCACGCCACCCAACAACCATATGATTTGAATGAAAAATCTGGCGCACCCGACACGATTCGAACGTGTGACCTCTGCCTTCGGAGGGCAGCACTCTATCCAGCTGAGCTACGGGTGCCTGGAACCAGTGAACCGTCAAACTAACCCAATTGCGCGGCCCGCGCAAACCCCTTAAAAGTACCGCACAAATCGGGAGTAAGCCCGCGAACGGGCCTCAAAGGTCGTCAACCGATGTCCAACACCACGCGCCACCGCACGCCCACACCGGCACCAGAAGTCATAAAGGTCACCAAGCGCCGCATCTGGTGCGATGGCGGCGGCGGCGCGCTTGGCCACCCGCGCGTTTATTTGGAAATGGGCGAAGGCACGGTGGCCGAATGCGGCTATTGCGACCGGCGCTATGTGCTCGACACCGCCCATGCCGAGGATGGCCATCACTGAGGCGCGCGCGGCCCGCGCCTTGACCTCAGACAGCGCCTGATCAAGGGTGCCGCCCATGACCCAGCACCCCGGAATCGCCAAGGGCGATCATCTCTATCTGATCGACGCCTCGGGCTATATTTTTCGCGCCTATCACGCGCTGCCGCCCTTGACGCGAAAATCCGACGGGCTGCCGGTGGGCGCGGTGTCGGGCTTTTGCAATATGCTGTTCAGCCTGATCCAGACCAGCAAGAACGGTGAGCGTCCAACGCATTTGGCCTGCATTTTCGATGCGGGGTCCAAGAGTTTCCGCAATACGTTCTATCCAGAGTACAAGGCGCATCGCCCGCCAGCGCCTGAGGATCTGATCCCGCAATTCCCGCTCGTCCGCGATGCGAGCAGAGCCTTTGGTGTGCCTGCGATCGAACTTGCGGGTTATGAGGCCGATGACCTGATCGCGGCCTATGCACGCCACGCGGCGGAGGCGGGCGCGCGTGTCACGATCATCTCATCGGATAAGGATCTGATGCAGTTGGTGGTCGATGGGCAGATCGCGCTGCAGGACCCGGTCAAGCAAAAGCTGATGGGCACGGCCGAGGTGATGGAAAAGTTCGGCGTCCCCCCGGCCAAAGTGGTGGATGTGCAGGCGCTTGCGGGCGACAGTGCCGACAATGTGCCGGGCGTGCCGGGCATTGGCGTCAAGACGGCCGCCGAACTCATTAACGCCTATGGCGATCTTGAATCGTTGCTTGCCCGGGCGGGTGAAATCAAACAGCCCAAACGCCGGGAGGCTCTTATTCAGTATGCGGAGCAGGCGCGCGTTTCAAAGCGTCTTGTGATTTTGGACGCGCATGCGCCCTTGCCGCAACCCATATCCGATCTGACGGTCGATGAACCAAACCCGCGCGAATTGGCCGCCTTCCTGAAGGCCATGGAGTTCTCA
>DMER01000153.1:2642-4699 GCA_003451645.1 Alphaproteobacteria bacterium
ATGGAGTTCTCAACGCTGCTGCGCCGCGTTGGCGCAGCCTATGATCTGAGCGATCTGGAGTCCCTGAAGGCCGCTGACGTCGCGGTGACGCACAATCCTGCTGCCGGTGAGGCGCTGGCACCGGTCGCGGTCAATGGGGCCGCAGCGCATGGCCCCGGCGCGGTGATGCATGAGGCCGCCTTGCGGGCGCCCATTGACGTTGGAGCTTATGAAACCGTGCGCACCATGTCCCGGCTGGACGCCTGGATCGCGCGGATCGAGGCGGCCGGTCAATTCTGTGTGGACACCGAGACAACATCGCTGTCTGAGCTTCAAGCTGAGTTGGTCGGCATTGCGCTCGCCGTGGCGCCTGGCGAGGCCTGCTATATTCCGGTGGCTCACGGCGCAGGGGATGGTCTGGATTTCTCGGACCACAAGATTGAGCAGCTCGACCGCAGTGTGGTTTTGGCCAAACTCAAACCTTTGCTGGAGGACGCGAGCCTTTTGAAGATCGGGCAGAATGTGAAATACGATGCCCACATCTTCGCGAATTACGGCATCGCCTTGCAGCCCTTCGACGACACGATGTTGATGTCCTATGCGCTGGACGAGGGCCTGCACAACCATGGCATGGACGAACTGAGCCAACGCTTTCTCGGGCACAAGCCGATTGCCTTTGCCGAAGTGGCAGGCAAGGGCAAGACCATGGTGACCTTTGACAAGGTGCCCATTGACCGCGCCACGCAGTATTCGGCCGAGGATGCCGATGTGACGCTGCGTCTGTTTCATCTGCTGAAACCACGGCTGGCGGCAGAGCGCATGACGGCGCTGTATGAGACCCTGGAGCGGCCATTGATGCCCGTATTGCTGGCGATGGAGCGCGCGGGCGTGCTGGTCGACCGGCAAGTCTTGGCGCGGCTCTCTGGCCGCTTTGCCCAGAAGATGGCGCAGTTCGAGGCGGAGGTTCACCAGCTGGCGGGCGAAACCTTCAATGTCGGCAGCCCCAAACAATTGGGCGATATCCTGTTCGGCAAGATGGGCCTTCCCGGCGGCAAGAAAACTAAAACCGGCCAATGGGCGACCGACAGCGATGTTTTGGAGAACTTGGCGGCGCAAGGCCACGACTTGCCCAAGCGGCTGATGGATTGGCGCCAGCTTTCCAAACTGAAAGGAACGTACACGGACGCTCTGCCCACTTACATCAACGCGCATACGGGCCGGGTTCATACGTCTTATGCGATGGCGTCGACCTCGACCGGCCGCCTCTCTTCAACCGACCCCAACCTGCAGAACATCCCGATACGGACAGAAGAGGGCCGCCAGATCAGGACCGCCTTTGTGGCGCCCCAGGGTATGAAACTGATCAGCGCGGACTACAGCCAAATCGAACTGCGTCTCCTGGCCCATATCGCGGACATTCCAGAGCTCAAGCGCGCCTTTGCGGACGGTGTGGACATTCACGCGATGACGGCTTCCGAGATGTTCGGCGTGCCGGTACAGGGCATGCCGTCCGAGGTGCGCCGCCGTGCCAAGGCGATCAATTTTGGCATCATCTATGGGATTTCTGCCTTTGGGCTCGCCAACCAATTGTCGATCCCGCAAGGGGAAGCGAGTGCGTACATCAAAAAGTATTTTGAGCGCTTTCCTGGCATCCGCGCCTATATGGACCGCACAAAGGCCTTTGCGCATGAGAAGAAATATGTCGAGACGATCTTCGGCCGCCGGGCGCATTTGCCAGAGATCAACACGCCCAATCCCTCCTTGCGCGCTTTCCTTGAACGCGCGGCGATCAACGCCCCCATTCAAGGATCAGCCGCAGATATCATCCGCAGGGCGATGATCCGTCTACCGCATGCATTGGCGGCGAAGAAGCTCCGGGCCCGGATGTTATTGCAGGTCCACGACGAATTGGTGTTTGAGACGCCCGAGGACGAGGCCGCTGAGACCTGTGCGTTGGTGTCCGAAATCATGGCAAAAGCGTGCGAGCCCGTAATGCAGCTGAGCGTGCCCCTGACGGTTGAGGCCAAGGCCGGCAACAATTGGGACGAGGCGCATTAGAGTATCCGTCTTGATCAAGC
>DMER01000181.1:0-5459 GCA_003451645.1 Alphaproteobacteria bacterium
TCAACCAATTTGGGTAATTAGCAGTCCAGATCAGATCGCCGTGGAAGGCAATGAAATTATTCCCGATCGAGGGGTGAGGTCTTTGTTATCTTTATCCTATCCGCAGTCGTTACTGCGAATAGAACCCCAAGCTCTGGCATCTCGTCTGACCTCAAACGGGTCAGTCATTGCTTCTGCAACGGTGACGCGCCAGCTGGTGCCGCCCGGATTGATGGTACAAGTTCAAGAAAGACAACCAGTTGCTTTAGCGATCGCCATACCTGCCCCAGACGGTGAGGCGATCGCTAAAGCCGCAAAAGAAACCCCTAAGATGCCGCCAGTAGGATTGCTAGATGCCAACGGCGTATTAGTCCCGTTGGAAAAGTACAAAGCGTTAGGGGCATCGATTGCCTTACCCTCGCTGAAAATCCTCGGCGTCAGACAGCGAGATCTCGGCAAATGGCCCGGAATTTATCAAGTATTGCGCGAAAGTCCGGTCAAAATCTCTGAAATTGACTGGCGCAACCGGACAAATATAATCTTGAAAACCGAACTGGGAATTGTCCATTTAGGGCCTTACAGCTCTGAGTTTGCCGAACAGATCGACGTTTTGGATCGCCTGCGCGCCTTACCAACTAAGCTCAAATCCACCCAAATAGCTTACATCGACCTCAAAAATCCAGAATCACCCGCTCTGCAAATGATACAATCAGACCCCACAACAAACCCCAAGCTCCCCCTAAAAACCCCCAGTGTCCGCTCCAAGCAACCCCAACCACCCAAAGCAATATCCCGCTAAAATTGGCCACAAACGTTTTGCTGCTCGTCAACCAGCTTGTTGCTATTATTGGTTTGTCAACCGACATAGCCCATATAACCCATAGTTGACTAGAACTACCCAGAACTGAAGAATTGTTTAGCAGTTATTTTTGATTACAATGACGTTTGATAATAAACAGGGGCTTACCTATAAACTTTCTCAAGCTGAGGGACCATCGAATTCGTCCCTGTCGGTGGACACTTCCTTGAGTAATCCCGTATTCCAGTTTGGTCAACCTCGCGAGCCAAAAGCGATGTCAGGAGAAACCTCTCGCGCCAGTGATATCGTACCCAGTCGGATAGCCAAAATCAAAGTGATAGGCGTCGGTGGCGGTGGCAGCAATGCGGTGAACCGCATGATTGCCAGCGAGTTATCGGGGGTAGAATTTTGGGCAGTCAATACCGATGCTCAAGCTCTAGCCCAATCAGCGGCTCCCAAACGCTTGCAAATCGGACAAAAACTGACGCGAGGGCTGGGGGCGGGCGGGAACCCGGCTATCGGTCAAAAAGCCGCTGAGGAATCCCGCGACGAAATCGCTGCAGCTTTGGATAACTCGGATCTCGTATTTATCACCGCAGGCATGGGCGGCGGCACGGGTACTGGTGCGGCTCCCGTCATCGCGCGGGCAGCGCGCGACCTCGGCATCTTGACCGTCGGTGTTGTCACCAAGCCCTTTGCGTTTGAAGGGCAACGGCGCATGCGGGCGGCAGACGAAGGCATTCACCGGCTGCAGGCCTGTGTGGATACGCTGATTGTCATTCCCAACCAGAATTTGTTCCGTGTCGCCAATGAAAAGACGACATTCGCGAAGGCCTTCGCGATGGCGGACGATGTCCTTTATTCAGGCGTCCGCGGCGTGACCGATCTGATGGTCATGCCCGGCCTTATCAATCTGGACTTTGCCGATGTGCGCACAGTCATGATTGAAATGGGTAAAGCGATGATGGGAACGGGGGAGGCGGACGGCCAAGACCGCGCCCAACGCGCGGCGGAAGCCGCGATCTCAAATCCTCTGCTCGATCATTCCTCCATGAAAGGTGCCAAGGGCGTACTGATTAACATCACGGGCGGCGATGACCTGACCCTTTATGAAGTGGACGAGGCAGCCAACAAGATCCGTGCGGAGGTCGATCCCGACGCCAACATTATCGTTGGTTCGACCTTTGACGAGCGACTGCAAGGGAAAATGCGGGTGTCGGTCGTGGCAACGGGCATCGACTCCGACGCTCTCAAGATGATGCCGCCAAAACCGGTTGCCGAGATGGCTCGTTCCACTCCGGCAGCCACCCCAGCGGCTGCGAGCCCTGCGCCTGCGCATGTGGCTGCGGTCAACCCCGTTCATGCGCTGCAAGCCGAAATCGCGCAAACTCATAGCGCACAGCAGCAAGCAGACGCGGATGAACGCATCCTGGCCGACGCCCGGCAGATCGCTGCGCGCGTTGCGGCCGATCAAGGCGCGCTCAGTGCGCTGCCAGGCAGTATTGCAGCCGGCCGCACGGACATAAATGCGACGACGCTTGATCTGTCAGGCTATGAGGGCTCCATTTTGCCGGGTATGGACAATTCTCGTTATGCGGGGCGAGCCATCCGGCCAGAGCTTCAGGACGCGCATGCCGATCCTAAGAAAAAATCCGCCCTCTCGATTCTCGCCGAGCTTGGCCGCGTGAGTTTGGGGCTAGGAGGGGTGGGAAAGACGGAACCACAGGTTGGCGACCCAAGCTCCACACGGAAGGCAAAGCTCATTAACGCAGATCAGGGACTTGAGCGTCCATCACGCGAGATGAAAGGGCAGCGCGCCACACCTCCCGCTGCGGGTCAGGCCGGTCCGAATCCGTACTCTGGGTCCAGTGGGCGGCTGCCATCCTCCCACTACGAAGTGACGGACGATCAGCTGGAGATTCCTGCCTTCCTTAGGCGCCAGAGCAACTAGCCTGTGGTGCTTCAGCAACAACTTCCGCGAATCTGGCCCGCAGCAACCATTTTGGTTGACTGTGGGCTCTGCGCCGATACCCGCTTTGGTTGCTTTCGGACAGCTAAGCCAAGGAAATCACGTAATAAACCGCAACAAAGAGTTATTTCAGCTGATTCGAGTGTGGAGGTAAAACAATAGCTGTAGAGAAGGCCTGGACACACATTGCCGCAAACCTCGGCGCGGCGGAGTGGGTCGGATAAGTTGGATAAGGGCCTACGGTTGGTGAATTGTTAGGGGGCGTTTCAACAGGTACAGCCAGTTTTTTGGGGACGCGTGGTTAGGGTCGGGCTTGCGAGCAAAGGCTTTGGAACCAAAGGCGTTGAACACAGATAAACTGGGGCGTTTTGAGACCGGATGAAACGATAGAAGTGGATTAAATCTCGGATGGCTCTTCAAACGACCGTAAAACATAATGTCCGGTGCTCAGGAGTGGGGCTCCACAGCGGTGTTCTCACCCATATGTCACTTTCGCCAGCGCCGACAGGTACGGGCGTAGTCTTCCGCAGGGTCGATCAGTCTGGACGTGCCGCCTACGTGCCGGCGCAGTATGACAAGGTTGTCGACACGCGGTTGGGCACCACCATTGCCAATGAGTATGGCGTTAAAGTGGCCACAATCGAGCATTTGATGGCCGCGATTGCCGGTGCTGGCCTGACCAACGTGTATGTTGATCTTGACGGGCCGGAAGTCCCCATCATGGATGGGAGTGCGGCTCCTTTCGTGTTCCTGATCGAGTGCGCTGGCCTGCAGGTACAATCTGCTTATCAAGAAGCGCTGCGCGTTAGGGAACGCGTTTCGGTCACTGATGGAGACAAGTGGGCTGAGATCCTGCCCGGTGAAGGTTTCCACGCTGAGATGAGCATTGCGTTTGGCAGTGCGGCCATTGGTACCCAAACGATGAGCTTTACCTTTGACCGCAATGGCTTCAAGAGCCAGGTGGCCCGTGCGCGTACCTTCGGGTTCCGGCATGAGGTTGAGCAATTGCAAGCCGCTGGCCTCGCTCTGGGCGGTTCACTGTCGAATTCAATCGTGATCGATGGCGACGCGATCTTAAATGACGGCGGCTTGCGATTTGCGGACGAATTTGTTCGTCACAAATTGCTAGACGTTGTTGGTGATCTGTCCCTGGCGGGTTGGCCGCTGCAAGGCTTCTTCCGTGGCCACAAGACCGGTCATACGCTCAACAACAAGCTTTTGCGGGAGCTGTTTTCGCGCCGGTCGGCTTGGGAAATTGTGACGTTGCGCGATGGGCCGTCCACCGACACCATCCGCCGGCTGATCTCAGCGAACGCGCCGTCGATGCAATTGGTTGCGGCTGAGTAAAAGGGTCGGCTTGAAGCGAACGCGCTGTGCTGCCGTTGCTATTCCGCTGCCTCGTCGTTGGCAGTGACGCGCGAGCCGGACGCCTCCGTACCATTGGCTTGCAGCAGAGCGGCGCCAATCGCCGGGTTCTCCGATAGACTCTTGACGAGAGAGGCGACCGCAGAGCGGATTTCCGCGTCGCTGATGTCCATGAAATTCTTGACCAAATCCAGGGCGATGCGGTTTCGCCCGCCATGGGGCATCGGTTCCTCTCTCTGTCCCTGGCGCAAACCCTCGAAGAAGAAGCCGATATCGACTTCCAGCTTGTTGGCGATCTCGTAAAGGCGTCCAGCGCTGACCCGGTTGGCCGCGGTCTCATATTTCTGCAATTGCTGATAGGAAATGTTGAGCGATTGGGCCAATTGTTCTTGTGTCAGGCCCAGGACCGTCCGGCGGTGCCGGATGCGTTCGCCAACATGCTCATCGACCCGTTGGGCAGTGCGTGGCGTGCGAACAGTTTCTTGGGACATGCAATCGCTACCTTTCGTGAAACCCCATCTTACCCCTGCGCTCGGTCTGGCTGGGGCCGGGCAATTTCCTTGATCCAAATCGCAACAACGGTAGATAGAGCGAGGAAGTCCCGCTTCAAGGCACTGGTTGCCAATCAATTGACCTCACAAAAAGCTGTCCGGGGCGGCAGGGGGGCGAATGCAAAGAATCCATCGTGATGTATGGAAAATGCTGCACAATTGGGCTATTAGAGGTTTGTTAAAGGCGGTCGAAGCCGCCGGCATTGCTTTGGCAAGCGGTGTAAACAATTTGTGCGCCCCTCAGGAGAATGTCAGCTCATGGCGAAGTTGGTGAACACCCGGCATACACATAATTGGGCAGTGCGGCTGTTCCTCGCTGGCGTCGTTTCGGCCGCTCTGATGGGTTGTTCCGGCGGCTCGGAGAGTGTGGCTGATAACGCCACGTTTAAGGAGGCTCCGGTCGAGCAACTCTACAACGCGGCATTAGGGGAATTGCGTAAGCGCAATTGGGAGCCTGCGGCGAAGTCGTTCGACGAAGTGGAGAGACAGCACCCCTATTCCGTATGGGCGCGCCGCGCCATTCTCATGTCGGCCTACAGCTATTACGAGGCCGGCAAGTATAACCAAGCCATTCTGGCGGCCGATCGCTTCATCCAACTGCATCCCGGTAACAAGGATGCACCGTATGCCTATTATTTGAAGGCGGTGTCGCTCTACGAACAGATCGTCGATGTGGGCCGTGATCAAAAGAAGACCGAGCAAGCCACGGCCGCACTGACCGATTTGATCCGCCGTTTCCCGCAAACCGAGTATGCGCGCGATGCTCGCCTGAAATACGACCTCACGCGTGATCACC
>DMER01000181.1:5627-8091 GCA_003451645.1 Alphaproteobacteria bacterium
AAGCGCTTCCCCGAAAGTGAATATGCGCGTGATGCACGCCTGAAGCTGGATCTCGCCTATGATCACCTTGCGGGCAAGGAAATGGCGATTGGCCGGTACTATTTGACCCGCGGCCAGCAGATTGCGGCGATCAACCGCTTCCGGACTGTGATCGAGAAGTATCAGACCACCAGCCATGTGCCAGAAGCGCTTCATCGTTTGGTTGAGGCTTACTTGTCGCTCGGTATCGTGAAGGAGGCGCAGACGGCCGCAGCGGTGTTGGGCTACAACTACCCGGGCAATGAGTGGTACCAAGATTCCTATTCACTGCTCGCTGACAACAAGCTGCAGCCATCCAAGAATGACGATTCTTGGATCACCCAAACGCTGGGCACCATCTTCTAGACATCGTAGACTCCGGCCAAACGGACTTGATTCTGCAGAGCGAGGCACCTGCCAGCAATGCTGAGTGCGCTATCGATTCGCGACTTTGTTTTGATCGACTCGTTGGACCTTGAGCTCGAAAGAGGTCTCAACGTCCTTACGGGCGAGACAGGCGCGGGCAAGTCGATCCTGCTGGACGCGTTGACGTTCGTGCTCGGCGGGCGTTCTGATCGTGACACAGTCAGGCCAGGGGCGCCGCAGGCAACGGTGACTGCGGTCCTCGAGCCAGCAGCCAAGCATCCCGTTCGTGACATGGTCCGTCAGAATGGTTTTGATGCCGATGGCGCCCTCATTGTCCGGCGGCAGGTGACGGCCGAAGGACGCGCGCGCGCGCATCTTAACGATCAGCCTGTCTCGGCAGGGTTTTTGCGCGATATCGGCAAGGCATTGGTCGAAATCCACGGCCAACATGATGACAGTGGGTTGCTGGATCCGGGCACGCATCGCGGGCTTCTGGATCAATTTGGAGGACTGGCCGACAGCACTGGTGCGGTTGCATTAGCGTATTCTGCATGGCGGCAAACACAAGAGGCGCTCGAACAGGCGCGGTCCGAGCAAGCGCGGAACGAGCGCGAGTGCGAGTTTCTGGAGCATGCTGTCCGCGAACTCGGCACGCTCGATCCTCAGCCTGGCGAGGAAACTGCGCTGGCGTCGGAGCGTACCTTGCTGATGGCGGCCGAAAAAATTTCATCGGATTTGGCCGACGCTGTCGACGCGGTTAGCGGGGGCCAGGGGGTAGATGGACGTCTTAACCTGGCGCTGCGACGTCTGACGCGAGCGCAAGCGTCAGCCCAGGGGCTGCTTGATGCTGCGGTCGTCACGATTGAGCGTGCTCTGATCGAAGTGAGTGAGGCGCGTGTCGCGATTGAGGCTGCGGCGCGCTCCATCGGCGCCGATGCGCGACGTCTTGAGGCAGTCGAAACGCGGCTCTTTTCATTGCGCGCAGCGGCGCGCAAATACGGGGTTCCATGCGAAGGCCTTCCCGTCCGGCTTGGCCAAATGCGCGATGCTCTTGACAATCTCAAGGATGCTAGTGAACGCATCCGCAGTCTGGAGGCGCAAGAAGCCGGAATTCGCGACCAGTTTCAACGATTGGGCCGAGAGCTGAGCACCCGGCGTGTGGCGGCGGGGGGCGCACTTGATGGCGCGGTCGCCAAGGAGCTTGCGCCGCTCAAGCTTGACAAGGCTCGGTTTCGGACCGAGGTGACGCCGCTAGAACTCAGTCACGCTGGTCCCCATGGTCTCGATCGTGTTGGCTTTACTGTCTCGACCAATCCGGGCGCGCCCTATGGAGCACTCAACCGGATCGCTTCGGGTGGCGAGTTGTCACGCTTTTCGCTCGCACTAAAGGTCGCATTAGCGTCCGAAGGCGCCGCCCAGACGCTGATTTTCGATGAAATTGACCGTGGCGTTGGCGGCGCCGTTGCCGACGCGGTCGGTGAGCGATTAAGCGCACTTTCACGCTCCGTCCAGGTTTTGGTTGTGACGCACGCCCCGCAAGTGGCCGCACGCGGGGATCATCACTATCTGATCGCAAAATCTATGCAGCAAGGCATCATGCGCACCGGCATTCGGCGCCTTGATGATGATGCGCGTACGGAAGAAGTCGCCAGGATGCTCGCGGGCGCGAAGGTTACCAACGAAGCACGCGCGGCGGCCCTCGCATTGATAGATGCGCGCGCAAGCCAACAACGCCGGCGCAAGGAGCGCCGTTGATGACCAAGAGGCGGTCATCCAAGGCGGCGGATAGTCCTGACCCAGTTCTGCAGGAGGAGATGGCTCGGCTCGCCATGGACTTGGCGGAGCATGACCGGCGCTACTTCCAAGACGATGCACCAGCTATTTCAGACGCAGAGTATGACACTCTCAAACAGCGTTACTTGGCTTTGGAAGCGAGGTTCCCCGCATTGGCGGCAGGACCGTTGCCATCGGCCAAGGTGGGTGCCGCCCCTGCCGACAAGTTCAACAAGGTCATGCATGGCGCGCCGATGCTCTCGCTCGAAAATGCGTTCACGCAAGACGAAGTTGAGGAGTTCGTGGC
>DMER01000181.1:8311-9959 GCA_003451645.1 Alphaproteobacteria bacterium
GGCGCGTGTCCGGCGCTTTCTAAATGCCGATAGTGCCGTGGCCGTCCCATTCTTGGCTGAACCCAAGATCGACGGGCTCGGCGCCAGTTTGCGGTATGAACATGGCGAGCTCAAAGTAGGCGCGACGCGCGGCGACGGCTTCACAGGGGAGGACGTCACCAACAATCTCCGGACCATCAAGGCAATTCCGAACCGTTTGCGTACCGATCATCCGCCTGCGGTCATTGAGGTGCGTGGCGAAGTCTATATGACGCATTCGGATTTTTTGACGTTGAATGAGCGCATGGCGGCGGACGGTAGGCCCGAATTCGCAAACCCGCGAAATGCTGCGGCGGGCTCATTACGGCAGCTAAACCCGGCGATTACCGCGGAGCGGCCGCTTCATTTCATGGCCTATACTTGGGGCGAGATCATTGGCGACCTGCCGGCGCACACGCAAAGTGGCGTCGTGGCAGCCTTTCAGGACTGGGGGTTCCCGGTGCAAACCCTTATGGAGGCCGTGGAGGGTGCGGCCGGGCTCATTGCCTATTACCGCAAACTCGCCGCCATGCGGGCCCAACTGGGTTATGACATTGATGGGGTGGTCTATAAGGTCGATCGCCTGGAGCAGCAAGCGCGTCTGGGATACGTGACCCGCGCGCCGCGCTGGGCCATCGCGCACAAATTCCCAGCGGAACAGGCCCAAACTGAACTTTTGGACATCGAGATTCAGGTCGGGCGCACCGGCGCGCTGACCCCTGTTGCGCGGCTGCGGCCCGTCACCGTGGGTGGCGTTGTGGTCTCGAACGCGACCTTGCACAACGAGGATGAAATTGCTCGCAAGGACATTCGTGTTGGCGACACCGTAATTGTTCAGCGGGCGGGCGATGTGATCCCGCAGGTCGTTCGTGTCCTGACGGAATTGCGGCAGGATGGGGCCAAACCTTACGAATTTCCTGGCGAATGTCCTGTTTGCAAGAGCGCTGCGGTTCGAGGCATCAATCCAACGACAGGGGAGCCAGACGCCAAACATCGCTGCACAGGCGGTCTCTTTTGCCCTGCGCAAGCGGCCGAGCGCATCAAGCACTTTGTAAGCCGGGATGCCTTCGACATTGTTGGCTTTGGCGCCAAGCACGTCGAGGCATTCCTCGCAGACGGCCTCATCGCGCATCCTTCGGACATTTTTCGGCTGGAAGAGCGGTTTGCCGGCGGGGACCGGGCATTGGCGCTCCGCGAGGGTTGGGGCGAGGCCTCGGCGCGCAAACTCTTTGATAGCATCAACGCGCGGCGGACGATCGACCTTGAGCGATACATCTTTGCGCTGGGCATTCTACATGTTGGGGAGGCAACGGCCAAATTGCTCGCGCGGCATTATCAGAGTGCGGATGAATTTGAGAACGCGATGCGCGCGGCCGCACAGGGCGATGCGCCGGCGCTGAACCACCTTGAGGCCGTTGATGGCATCGGACCCGTTGTGGCCGCCGCGATTGCTGAGTTCTTCCGGGAGCCGCACAATCTGGAGGAGGTCAAGAGGCTTCGTGCGGTCATTAACGTGACGAAGGCAGCGCAGCGCAAGACTGCGACGCCTGTGGCGGGCAAGACCGTCGTGTTTACCGGGACACTTGAAAAAATGAGCCGCTCTGAAGCCAAAGCGCGCGCCGAGAGCCTT
>DMER01000240.1:0-209 GCA_003451645.1 Alphaproteobacteria bacterium
CCTGCGCGCAGATCGGCCGCAACTGCCACATCTCCGGCGGTGCTGGCATTGGCGGGGTTCTGGAGCCCTTGCAGGCCAATCCGGTGATCATTGAGGACGGCTGCTTTGTTGGCGCGCGCTCCGAGGTCGCCGAGGGCGTGATCCTGGGCGAAGGCAGCGTGCTGGGCATGGGCGTCTATCTGGGCCAATCGACCAAGATCGTCGACCGC
>DMER01000240.1:229-4585 GCA_003451645.1 Alphaproteobacteria bacterium
TCGGCTCCTGCGCGCAGATCGGCGCGAACTGCCACATCTCGGGCGGTGCAGGCATCGGCGGCGTGCTGGAACCGCTGCAGGCCAACCCGGTCATCATCGGTGACAATGCCTTCATCGGCGCCCGCGCCGAAGTCGCCGAAGGCGTGATCGTCGGCGAAGGCGCGGTACTCTCGATGGGCGTTTTCCTCGGCGCATCGACCAAGATCGTCGACCGCGCGACGGGCCAAATCCATTATGGCAAGGTCCCGCCCTACTCCGTTGTCGTCGCGGGAACGCTTGGCGGTGGCGCCGACAGACCCGGGCTCTATTGTGCGGTTATCGTTAAGACGGTTGACGCGCGCACGCGCTCCAAAACCAGCATCAACGAGTTGCTGCGGGACTGATTGCGCGGGGCGTGTGAACCAGCATACCTTCCATCCTTATGACCCTTGCGATTGACGCCATTGCGCTGACCCGTGCCCTGATCCAGTGCCCCTCCGTCACGCCGGAGGATCGCGGCGCTATGGATGTCGTGCAAGCGGCCCTCACGAGCCTCGGCTTCACCTGCCATCGCTTGCCGTTTCAATCGCCGGGCAGGCCGGTCACAGAAAATCTCTACGCCAGGATCGGCACAGGCGCGCCGCATTTATGCTTTGCAGGCCATACCGATGTGGTGCCTGCAGGCCCGATAGAGGCGTGGCGCAGCGATCCCTTCGTTGCGACCGAGCATGAGGGCGACCTTGTCGGGCGTGGTGCGGTCGATATGAAGGGCGCGATTGCGGCTTTTATCGCGGCTGTTAGCCAGCATCTTCATACGCACGGCGGGAAGCCCTCAGGATCGATCAGCCTGCTGATCACGGGCGACGAAGAAGGCCCAGCCGTGGACGGCACGATTAAAGTCTTGGAGTGGATGCAGGCACGCGGCGAAGTCCCGACCTTTTGCCTTGTCGGGGAGCCTACCAGCGAAAGCGTGCTTGGCGACATGATCAAGATCGGGCGGCGCGGCAGCTTGACCGGCCGCCTCACCGTGCGCGGTGTTGAAGGGCATGTGGCCTATCCCCACCGCGCGCAGAACCCCATCCCAGGGCTCGTCTCAATCCTGCAGCGCCTGACCGCGCACCGCTTTGGTGATGCCAATGCGCAGTTCGATGCGACCAATCTTGAGGTGGTCACAGTCGATGTCGGCAATCGTGCCACCAATGTCATTCCGGCGGAGGCCCGCGCGACCTTCAACATCCGTTTCAATCCGACGCAAACGGGCGACGGCCTGTCGCAATGGCTGCGGGCTGAGGTTGCGCGCGGCATGGATGGCCATGCCGGTCAGGCAGAGCTCACGCTCAATGTCGGCGGCGAACCCTTCCTGACCGAGCCCAGCGCGCTCTCGCACATTGTCGCCGATGCAATCCAACAGGTCACAGGCCGCACGCCCGTCTTCTCGACCACAGGGGGCACATCCGACGCGCGCTATATCTCCAAGGTTTGCCCGGTCGCTGAGTTTGGCCTTGTGGGTCTGACAATGCACAAGACGGATGAGCGGGTATCTCTCGCCGACCTTGCTCAGTTGCAGGCGGTCTACGCCGGGGTGCTCGCGCGGGTGTTCGGGGCAGCCAAGCGATGAGCATCGACAACGCTTATGTCCGCCGCGCGCTAGGCGCCACCATGCGTCTTGCCGTCCATGACCGCAAAGCGCTCATGCAATTGGAACTGACGGCGGATGGGTTCTTCCGTTCTTTCTATGCGCTGATCCTGGCGCTTCCTGCCTATTCATTCAAAGTGCTGGGCGATCTGGCCATTTTGAGCGAATTGGTGGCTGAGGGCGAAGACGCCAAGCGCGTGACGGTCACGGTCCTGATCTTGGTGCACCTCGTCAATTTCCTGGGCGCCTCGCTTCTGTTCCTTGTGCTGATGGTCCCCTTGTCGCGCGTCCTGGGCGTTGCGGCCTCCTATGGCCCCATGGCCATTGCGTATAATTGGGGCACACTGATCGTCTGGCTGCTCTATGCCCCGGTGACCGTCCTCTATGGGCTGGGGCTCCTCAGCGCGGATGACGCCATGTCGCTGCGCCTCATCGTCATGGGGTTTGCGCTGTACCTGCGCTATGCGAGTTTGAGTGTGACATTGAATGCCCCGATCTCGGTCGGCTTGGCGCTCGCCATGATCGACCTGCTGTTGCAGTTCGTGTGGTTCGGCCTCCTCGTCAATCTGGTGTGAGATGAGTAACGCAGCTGAGGCACCCATTGGCATCTTCGACTCCGGCATTGGCGGCATGACCGTCTTTGGCGCCATTCAGGCGTTGCTGCCGCACGAAAGGCTGATCTACCTGGGCGATACCGCGCGCCTGCCTTATGGCACCAAAAGTGCGGAGACCGTCACACGCTATGCCACCCAAACGACGCGCGCCCTCATGCGCTATGACGTCAAGATGGTGGTCATCGCATGCAACACCGCCACAGCGCTTGCCTTGCCGGTACTGAAGGCGGCACTCGATCCGGTGCCGGTGATCGGCGTGGTGGAGCCAGGCGCCCGTGCCGCTGTTGAGGCCTCGCCCGATCAGCGCATTGGCGTCCTGGCAACCGAGGCGACTGTGCGCGGCGGCGCCTACGCGCGCGCCATTCATGCCCTGCGCCCGCAGGCACAGGTCAGCCAAATCGCCTGCCCGCTCTTTGTGGCCTTGGCCGAGGAGGGCTGGACGCAAGGGCCCGTGCCCGAGCTCGCCGCCGAGCGCTATGTGAGCACCCTGTTTCAGGCCGGGCGGCCTGACACGCTGGTTCTGGGCTGCACTCATTTCCCGCTGCTGGCCCCCGCGATTGCCAAGGCTGCAGGGCCAGACATCCGCCTCGTCGACAGTGCGCAAACCACCGCCCTTGAGGTCAAGCTCGCCCTTGGCCGTTTGGGTCTGCTCCGCGATGGCGCGCCAGCCTCCCCGCAATTCCTTGTCACCGATGCGCCTGAGCGCTTCGTGCGCGTGGGCGGGCAGTTCCTGGGTCAATCCATCGCCTCATCGTCGGTCGAGCTGATCGACCTCTCCCCGGCGGCATAATCCACCCGCATCAGGCACAGCCCTTGCGGCGGCGCCATCGGCCCGCATTGCGCCCGGTCGCGCGCATCCAGGGCCGCGCGCATCTGCGCGGGCGGCCACTTGCCCTCACCCACCCATTTGAGGCTGCCCACCATCGAGCGCACCTGATTATGCAGAAACGATCGCGCAAAGGCCTCGATGGTGATCACATCGCCCTGACGCCAGACCTCCAGGCGGTCGAGCGTTTTGAGCGCGGACTTGGCCTGGCATGCAGCGGACCGAAACGTTGTGAAATCATGTTTGCCCAGGATGGTCTGCGCCCCCTCATGCATCAGGCCCGCATCAAGCGGGACCGGCACATGCCAAAGCGTATGCCGCTCCAAGGCCGGCGGCGCTCGGCGGTTCATGATCCGATAGTGATAAAGCCGCGCCGTGGCCGAGAATCGCGCACTGAAATCCTCTGGCGCGGGCTCAACCGTCAGCACACTGACCGGCAGCGGGCGGACGATCGCATTGATCGCCTCGCGGATTTTCTGCGGTTCCATCTCGCGCGCGAAATCGACATGGGCGACTTGGCCCTGCGCATGCACGCCCGCATCGGTACGCCCCGCGCCATGCACCACCACGCGCTCGCCCGCAAAGGCCTCGATTGCCTCCTCCAAGGTTTGCTGCACAGAGGGTTGGCCCTCTTGGCGCTGCCAGCCCGCGAACGGCGTGCCATCATACTCGATGAGCAATTTCCAGCGCATGGTCTATCGGCCCAGCGTGGTGCCGGGCGGGATCGCCGCACCGCGCAGGAAAACGTCCGCGTCCTGCACCGCCTTGCCCGCCCGCTGCAGGCGCAAGAGACGCACGGCGCCCGTTCCGCACGCGATCGTCAGCCGCTCATTGAGCACCGTGCCAGGCGCACCCTCGCCCATAACGGGCTCTGCCAGCAGGATCTTCAGCCGTTCGCCCTTCCACACGGTCCAGGCACCCGGCGCCGGGGATAATCCGCGTACGAAGCAATCAAGCTCGGCCGAGGCTCGCGTCCAATCGATCTGCTGTTCCTCATTGGTGATCTTCTTGGCATAGGTCACCCCCGCCTCCGCTTGCGGCACTGCCACCGCCATGCCTTGCGCCAGCGCCTTCAGGGTCTGCGCCATCAGCTCAGCGCCTGCCACCGACAGGCGGTCATGCAACTCCCCCGTCGTTATGCGCGGGCCAACCGTTGTGCGCCAGGTGGCGAGCACCGGACCCGTGTCGAGGCCCGCCTCCATGCGCATCACCATGACCCCGGTTTCAGCATCGCCTGCCATGACGGCGCGGTGGATCGGCGCCGCCCCGCGCCAGCGCGGCAGCAGCGAGGCGTGGATGTT
>DMER01000240.1:4696-6129 GCA_003451645.1 Alphaproteobacteria bacterium
GCATCCAACACGCGCTGCACCAGGATCTGTCCATAGGCAACCACCACGGCCGCATCGAGGGAGAGGGCTTCGAACCGCGCGATCTCGGCTGGGTCCCTCATGGACTGCGGCGTGTGCACGGCAAGGCCATGCAATTCGGCGGCCAGATGCACAGGCGATTTCTGCACCGCTTTGCCGCGCCCGGCGGGCCTTGGCGGCTGGGTATAGACCGCGCGCACCTCATGGCCCGCCTTCAGAACCGCATCCAAGACCGGGACCGCGAAGGCGGGTGTCCCCATAAAGGCCAGGCGCAAGGACACCCCGGTCACGGTCAAACCCGCTCCGACGCCTTGCGCACCTTCAGCAATTTGCGGACCATCATGTCGCGCTTGAGCTTGGAGAGGTGATCGATAAACAGCACCCCTTCGAGGTGGTCCATTTCATGCTGGAGGCAGGTCGCCATCAGGCCGCCAAACTCCTGCTCTTGCTCCGCACCATGATAGTCTAGAAACCGAGCGCGAATGCGCGCGGGTCGCTCGACCATGTCATAGAGGTCAGGCACCGACAGGCAGCCCTCCTCATACTCGGCGCGCTCCGGCGAGGCCCAGGTAATCACCGGATTGATGAAATAGTGCGGGCCTTTGGTTTCGTCCTCTCGGGCGAGGTCGATCACAATGATGCGCTTGGGCACGCCGATCTGCACCGCCGCCAGGCCGATGCCTGGCGCCTTGTACATGGTCTCCAGCATGTCATCCATCAGACGGCGGAGATCGTCCGTCACCGTCTGAACCGGTTCGGAGATGACTTTGAGCCGCGGATCGGGCGCGGTGATGATGGTGCGCAGGGCCATGAAACGGAGGTAGCCATCACAAAGGCTGGCGTCAAGCGGTCTTCGCCAGCGGGGCTATCGGGCTCTGCCCGGCATGGTCCAGCTCCTCGGCCAGCTGGAACAGGTCATCCGCCATCGAAGGTGTCTCGATGCTCTCAACCCCGCGCAGCTTGCGGGCGACCGCCTTCGTGCGTTTGCCGGCCTCCTCCACGGTGCGCTGCGCCGTGTCGAGCTGGCGCGCCAGCTTCTCCCAGACCTGACCGTAGGATTCGAATTGCGCTTTGGCCTCACCCAGGATTTTCCACACCTCGGATGAGCGCTTTTGGATCGCGAGCGTGCGAAAGCCCATTTGCAAGGCATTGAGAAACGCGCTCAGCGTCGTTGGGCCTGCGATCGTAACCCGATAGGCCTGCTGTAACTCGGCCATCAGATTGCCGTGCCGGATCACCTCCGCAAACAGGCCCTCGGTCGGCAAATACATGATCGCGAAATCGGTCGACACAGGCGGGGCGATGTATTTGTCCGAGATGCGCTTGGCCTCTTTGCGGATGGCGGCCGCCAAGGCATTGGCCGCGGCCTCGATCTCTTCAGGCTTGCCAGCGAGTTGCGCCGCGTGCAGGCGCTC
>DMER01000240.1:6348-6547 GCA_003451645.1 Alphaproteobacteria bacterium
GAGGCGCTCATAATCTTCCAACGGGAACTTGGCATCGATCGGCAGCAGCACGGGCGCGCCATCATCTTGCCCCGGCATCTTGATGGCGAACTCGACCAGCTCCCGCACATCCGGCTTGATTTGCGCATTGCGCACAAACTGCTCCGGGCTCAGCATATTCTCCAGAAGCGCGCCGAGCTGCACCTCCGCCCAGGTGCCG
>DMER01000220.1:0-387 GCA_003451645.1 Alphaproteobacteria bacterium
GTTTCGCGCACGCACAACACCACCCACGTCTGGCGAGACAACCACCAAGTCCTGCCCCTCAAAGCGGTGCTTGATATCCCGCTCAAAGACTGGTGCTGCGAACAGATTGTCGGTTGGAATATCAAAGAACCCTTGTATTTGCCCGGCATGCAAATCAACCGTCAGCATGCGGCCGGTGCCGGAATGGGTGATCAGATTGGCGACAAGCTTCGCGGAGATCGGCGTCCGGGGCAGCGTCTTGCGATCCTGCCGCGCGTATCCAAAATAGGGCATGACGGCCGTGATCCGGCGGGCCGAGGAGCGGCGGAGCGCATCAACGCAGATTAGCAACTCCATCAAATGGTCATTGGCCGGAAAGGACGTCGACTGGATGACGAAGACATCCTC
>DMER01000220.1:600-790 GCA_003451645.1 Alphaproteobacteria bacterium
ATGACGAAGACATCCTCGCCGCGAACATTTTCTTGGATTTCGACGTAGACCTCCATGTCGGCAAACCGCCTGACAATGGCCTTGGTCAGCGGCACATTCAAATAGCCCGAGATCGCGTCCGCCAGAGCCCGGTTGCTATTCCCAGCCAAAAGCTTCATCGCCAGCCCCCACAAATTGCCAACACGGTGAG
>DMER01000220.1:1016-1222 GCA_003451645.1 Alphaproteobacteria bacterium
GGTGAGACTGGGCCAGGTGCCCAAGGCGAACCGCGGCGCGTTGATAGCAATCAAGCCTCGCACATGCAACAAAACCGTCACGGTTTGGCGGTCTCAGATGTGGACTTCTTGCCGGCCTTAGTGTTAGCGGGATCGAGCCCCGCATTATGGATTTTGGCAATCAGCTCAGCGATTCCCGTTGCTCCGGCAGCGGCGGCAAGGGCCGC
>DMER01000220.1:1434-1681 GCA_003451645.1 Alphaproteobacteria bacterium
CCGGCAGCGGCGGCAAGGGCCGCGGTCTCGCCCCAGCTCTTGGCGAGACTTCCTGCTTTGACTTGGTTCTTTTGCTGAACCTTACCAAGTTCGGCACCCATCCGGTCTTGCACCACCCAGTCCAATGTCACGGTGTCTTCGGCGCCCTTGTTCTCCAACCGCACAAGGCCCAGGACGCGCCAAGCCTTTGGGTCAGCGGCCTCCGTAACCTTCACCCCAGTCGAGGCCAACATCAGCGCCATCGAGC
>DMER01000220.1:1913-12242 GCA_003451645.1 Alphaproteobacteria bacterium
AGGACTTCGTTGCCATCGCCAGGCGCTCCCGTGACCGGCATGACCGCAGCGTGCGGTGGCGCAACCTGAACTTCGGTCTGTTTGGGCACAGGCGCGCCAGAGGCCGAACCGCCTGCGACCGCAGTGTCTGTGCCTAGGGCTTCGGACAGTTTCTGGGCCGTTTCTGCCGCGAATGTGCCGTTAAACCGGACGGTGTACTCGGCAGCGATTTGCCCAGCCGGATCCTTGAGGCGCCAACGGATGTTGTGCGCGTCGTCCGGGGGCGGTGCTGGTTCTGGGCTGCTGGCTTTCGGGGTTTTGCGCACAGAGCGCGCGGGCGTGATGACAACCTTGTCCGATGTCCCGGGACCGCCGCCCTCGACCGAGCCCATCAAGAGCCATGCACCTGGAGGAGGTGCGCGGGTGAGCGCAGCGATATCATTTGCCTGAAGAGCCTTGGCAACTTGTGTTCGCAAGGCATCCTCACCTTCCCCCTCCATGCCGTCGATACCGCCGACCATGATCGTGACCGACTCGGTTATCTTGGACATTAGTTTTGGATTGCGGTTCGTACCCTCAAAGGGCTTTGGAATACCGAAGGGATCCTTAACCCCCAGCCGATCGGTCACCGCACCACATCCTGCGAGGCAACCGGCCAAAATGAGGAGAACCACAACGCGCATCATGTCAACACAATGGCACTGAGATTGCGGCCATAGTAGGACGCACCCTCATGCGTGGCACGCCGGTAGCTGAAATAGTCTTGGTCCGCCTCATAAGTACACAGGCTTAAGAGGTCGATTTGCCCGACGCCTGCCTCGCGCAAGCGCTGCGCGACAAAGGCTGGCAGATCAAAACGCCAATGCCGTGGCCGGACAGACGGGACGAAGAAGGCCTCATGACCTGGATTGGCGAGCGCAAACCGGTCGAAAAACTCGGGTCCCACCTCATACGCATCCTGCGAAATGCATGGGCCCACGGCCGCGAGAATGCCGGAGGATTTCGCGCCGAGATTAGTCATCGCAGTAATCGTTGACGCGATGACGCCCTCAAAGGCGCCGCGCCAGCCCGCATGCACAGCGCCAATAATGCCAGATCCAGGTGCGGCCAAGAGAACGGGCGCGCAGTCAGCGGCCAAAACGCCCAAAGCAAGTCCACGCAGGCGGGTCACCATCGCATCAGCCTTTGGTGCCGTCTCGCGTGTCCAAGGCCCGTCGACAACCACGCAATCAGCGCTGTGGACCTGGTAGAGGGTATTCAATGAGGAGGCGCCTAGCGCGGCACGCGCTCTGTCCCTGTTCTCCACCACGTGGACAGGATCGTCATTGGAGCCAGGCCCGCAATTGAGGCTTTCGTAAAGCCCACCGGAAACCCCGCCCTGCCTGCCAAAGAATGCGTGGCGGATGGACGGGATCGAGCTCAACAATGAGGACTCTACGGCATTCATGGCGCAAATCCAGGCGGTGGCGGCCTTCCCTCATGGCAGATTGCCAGCGCCTTGAAAAGCTGCCCCATGGCCTGCTCATCTGCAAGGCGGTGCGCTGCTTGTGCTATTGCGGCGCTCTGTTGCGCCGACGCCTCCGCCTGCAGCCGGGTCACGCGGGCCGCAAGACCCAGTGTACGCAAGAGATCGCCCTGTGCCACTGGCCCATGCGCCTCAAGGGGGCTGGGAACCACGGCCCTGAGCGCTTCAAAATCGACATGGGCGGTCAGGTCCGCCTCGCCGGGACATTGCAGCGGGTCTACAGGTTGATGGCGGCGCAGAGCCTGTAATGTTTCCCCCAGCTGGCTTTGAGCGTATCCGTAGTCAATAATGAGGGCCGCGCCATCCCGCGTTTGCAAATGACCGCAGATCTCGGCCATCAACCCGGCACGTGCAGGCGAGATTTCGACTATTGCCCCGTCTGCGGACTGGCGCAACGCAGCTGGGATCAAAACATCGGGCGTGACATCGGCGGCGAACCGCCAGACGAGCCTGCCTTCCTCAACGTCGATATAGCGCTCATGCCAGCCCTTGGGCCCGCGTTTAAGATGCCGCACGGGCAAGGCGTCAAACACTTCGTTGGCGAAGATCAGGACCGGACCTTCGAGGGGGACCGACGCGAGCGAAGAATGCCATGTTACTGGGACGGCGAATGGCCGCAGGCGGTCTTGCTGCATGGCCCGCAGCGACGGGCTCGGTTCGACCAGGCGTACATTTGCAGCGCGTGTGAACGCTGGATCAAGTCCGGTGACCCGGAGCACGTCGGCCATAAAGGTCCCGCGCCCTGGCCCCAACTCTAAGATATCGACAGGCGAAGGACAGCCCAGCGACTGCCATTGCTGATGCAGCCAGGCGCCGAGCAACTCCCCGAACATTTGACTGATTTCCGGCGCTGTGGTGAACGCACCCTCGGCACCAATCGGCGAGCCTTTCATGTAGTACCCATGCTGCGGATGCATGAGCGCCATCGCCATATAGTGGTCCAAGCGCAAGGGCCCATTCACTGGTATCAGCCTGAGCAACTGCTCGGTAAGGGCCGTCATCCCCGGCCTAGCGCCACTCTCCAGCCACCTGGCACGCCGTTGCGGCCACTATAGGCATAGACCAGAAAACCGATCCCGATGAACGCCATCGGCAGAGACAGAAGCATACCCATCGTGAACCCGCTATTGGGGTAGAATATGTACTGATCGCTATCGCGGAAAACCTCAGAGAATATCCGCGCCGCCGAATAGCCGATGAGGAAAACGCCACAAATGACGCCTGGCCGGTCGAGTGCACCTGCTCGCGTGATCAAGAGCCGGATGACCACGAACAATAGAAGGCCTTCGAGGACCGCCTCATAGAGCTGAGACGGATGGCGCGGGTCGGGCCCAGCGCGCTCGTCCGGGAACACCATCGCCCATGGCACATTGGAGACCTTGCCCCATAATTCGCCATTGATGAAATTGGCAATGCGGACAAGAAAAATGCCGATCGGCGCGGCGGCGAACATGAGGTCGCCCAGTTTGACGACGTGGATCCCCCGCCTCATGCAGAAGATCACGACCGCAAGCGTTGCGCCGATCAGACCGCCGTGAAAGGCCATGCCCCCTTCCCACGCCATGAAAATGCGTAAAGGGTTCTCAAGGTAATAGTCCGGCGAATAGACCAGCCCATAAAACAAGACGAAGCCCAGCCGGCCGCCCAGAATGATCCCCAGCGTGACCCATACGACGAGGTCACCGATATCTTCAGCGGTTGCGGGTGGCACGCCGCGATGGGCTGGCCCTATCCAATAAGCAGGTGTTCGCAAAAGCCGCAAAATGTAGAGCCATCCCAGGACGATCCCTACAATATAGCTGACCGCATACCATCGGATGACAATCGGCCCAACACCAAAGAGGGGACCGATCTCAACGATGACGGGATCAATCCCATGATAGGGCAGCACGATCATCTGACGCTCCAGACCAAGAGGGCGACGGCAGGACTTTGACATTGTTGTGCGGGCCGCGGCGGACCTCTGTCAAGCAAACGGAGATCCTTGGCCGGCCGCAATGGCATGCATATATCCTTTGCAAACCTCTCGCGTGATAAGGATTGGGCCATGAGCACGCAAAACACCATTCTCGACCAAGTGGCCCGCCTGATGACCAATGCCGCGGGCGCCGCCAAGGGCATGGGCGATGAACTGAACACCATGCTGCGCTCGCGGGCGGAAAAGGCCATCAATGACTTTGAACTGGTACAACGTGATGAATTCGAAGCAGTCAAGCGCATCGCGATCAAGGCGCTTGATACCATTGATCAGCTGGAAAAGCGGATCAGCGCATTTGAGGCCCAAGGACGGCATACGGCGCCGTTGATGCTGCGGACGAAGGAGCGTCCACAGAATCGTCCGCGAAAGGCATCAGGCAACGCAACGCGCAAGCGATAAGCGCGCCGCCGCCCGCTGCCAGTTTCACACAGAAGATTGCACCGCGTGCGGATTTTTCCCCGTGGACCGCTCGGCGCAACCGCTTGCATGCCCTCAACAGCTTGGGCAGGTTCGCACACGTAGTGCTGCTTCGTTTTTGATCCCCAAGCGTTTGAGGAGCGACACGGCCAATGGCCCTCCCCGTGCAGAATGAGTTTGAGGAGATCGACAATCCCTTGGATGTCGTTGAACATATGGCCGTTCAGAACAAATGGGTGTTCGACCGGAATTCAGAGAACGAGATCAATCTCGCCTTTCAAGGTCAGTGGGGCGATTACCACCTGACGGTCAGCTGGCGCGACCAGATCGAAACCTTGCACCTGACCTGTGCTCTTGAACTTCGCGTTCCCGCGAACCGCCGGCAAGAGATGCAGGCGCTACTCAATCTGATCAATGAGCAGCTGTGGATCGGCCACTTTGAAATGTGGGATCAGGAAGGCCAGATTGCCTATCGCTATGGTCTCTTGCTCGCCGCGGTCGAAGGTGCCAGTCTTGAGCAATGCCAGTCGATGATTGAGATTGCGGTGGACGCCTGCGACCGCTTTTATCCGGCTTGCCAGTACGTGATCTGGGCAGGCAAAACGGCAAAAGACGCCGCAGAAGCGGCGCTATTTGAAACGGCGGGAACTGCCTGACATTCCGTTTGGGCCGCACCACCGCGGAAGAAGGGTGTGATGGCCAACTCCTATAGCTCAGACGCAAGTACATCGGTCTTGCTTGTTGGCGCCGGCAAAATGGGCAGCGCCCTCCTCTCCGGTTGGCTTGAGCAGGAGGGTGCGTGGGCGATTTCGGTCGCCGATCCATTCCTTGAGGAAGACGAATACCGTCAGTACGAGGACGCTGGTGTCACCTTCATTGAAAGCCCGCAAGACCTTGCGGTCAAACCAGAAGCCATTGTCTTTGCTGTTAAGCCGCAGCAGCTGAAGGAGTTGACGCCCGCTTATGCAGCCATCGCACAAGATGCCCTGGTCATTTCGGTAGCGGCCGGGGTTCGTATAGCGACACTGGAATCTCTCTTGGGCGAGCGCACAGCGATCTTGCGCGCCATGCCCAACCTCCCGGCGCAAGTCGGCATGGGCATTACCGCCTTTTTCCCGAACAAGCGCGTTAGGCTGGCTCATATGGAGTTGAGCGAGCGCTTGCTTGGAGCGGTCGGCGCGACCTTGGCCGTGACCGTGGAAGATCAGATTGATGCCGTAACGGCTATCTCGGGTTCCGGTCCGGCTTATGTGTTCCTCCTTGCGGAGTGCCTGGAAATGGCTGCCATGGAGGTGGGGCTTGATCCGGAGGCCGCACAAATCCTCGCGCGCGCGACAATCGCGGGCTCGGGCGGCCTGCTCGGCATGATCGATGCAGATGCGAGCCAATTGCGCGAAAGCGTGACGAGCCCCGGGGGCACCACTCACGCCGCTCTCAAGGTTCTGTTAGATGAGCGCAATGGCCTGCAACAGCTATTGACGAAAGCAGTCCTTGCGGCAAGGAATCGCGCGAGAGAGCTGGGCGAGTAATCTGCCTAGCGCAGTCAACCAATTGGACGCATCACCAATGCCGTCGATGGACCCTAATGGCACGCCTTATGATGAGCGCATTGTCCGTACGGCATTGACCCTGATTGAGCGGGAGGGCTGGCACGCGCTCTCGCTGCTCGCTTTGGCCAAAGCTGCAAAGGTAACACTGGCAGAACTCTATAGCATCGCTCCGGACAAGGAGCATTTGCTTCAAGTTCTCACGGCCGCCTTGGACAAGGACATCCTGGCGCACCTTTCGCATGCGGACATACAGGGCGAGCCCAAGGACCGTGTCTTTGATGCGGTCTTGAGCGTTTTCGAGGCCTTGAGCCCCCGCAAAAATGTGATGCAAGTCCTCTATCACGATCTGCGCCGCGATCCTTGGGTCTGGCGCCAAGCCTGGCAAGGCTTAAAGGGCACGAGCGTTTGGATTGCGGACGCCGCCGGGCTGGACACCGCTGGTATGACGGGAGCGCTCAGAGTGCGCAGCATTGCCCTGCTATTGGCGGACACAACGCCAGTCTGGCTCAAGGATGGTGAGGATCTGGGCCGCACAATGGCCCATGTCGACCGGCGTTTGCGTCTTGCGCAGCGCTGGATGTGGTGGACCAAGAGCCGCAATAGTGCATCACGTCCCTTTGAACCGGCGCCAGACGACGCGACCGACTTTTCCGAAACTCCGCGTGCAGACCATAACATCTAAAAACAAGGACGGACTCACATGACGAAGAAGGCAGCAGGACACGGCTTTGACACGCAATTTCAATTCCCGCAATTCGATATGCAAGGCTTTGCCGACCGCATGCGGGAGGCGGGTTTGGACGCCGAGAGCATCATGGAGCGTCAGCGCAAGAATTTGACAGCCCTGGTTGAGGCGAACCGCAAGACAGTAGAGGGCTATCAGGCGATCTTTGTGCGCCAGCGCGAGATCTTCGACGAGACGGTTCAGGCCGTCCAAGAAGCGATGCAGGACCTGATGTCCGCCAACAAAGGCAAGGACCTTTCCAAGTCTCAGACGGCGCTCATCGAAAAGACGATTGGCAAGGCGCTGGGCAATATGAAGGAGCTGGCTGAGATGGCGATTGGCGCCAATACCGCCGCCTACAAGGTCATGCAGGCGCGCGCGCAGGAATCCCTGGAAGAAGTCCAGGAGCTAACCTCGAAACTCATGTCTTCGAAAAAATAGTTGCTTTCAGGGATTGCCCTGTAGCAACCGCTTATAGGCATCCACCAACGAGGTATAGGGCGGCACCTTTCTGAAGCCTGTCGCCCCGCCAGGCGCTGTCACATTGGCGAGGATCTCGAAATGCAAGTGGATCGAGGTGGGCTGTCCGCCGAAATCATTAGAGACCTTGCCCAGGCGCTGCCCACGCTTGACCGGTGAACCGGTGCGAACGGCCAATTGGTCCATAGCCATATGGAGATAGATGTATTCCCGGCCTGACACGCCCTTGAGCTTCACCGACCAGCCGCCGATGGATGTAATTGTACCGTCCTCAACTGCGACCACCCAATGGACAGCCTTTTTGCAGTCCATCGCGCGGATATCCTGACCCTGGTGGCCTTTGCCCGTCGAGCAGGCCGGTGTATTCCAGCCGCGCCGCTCGCAGAAATTGTCCCGCCACGGATAGGTATAGTTGACCCGGTCGCAGAGCCCGCCGCCAGGCCCGAGATGCCCTCCATTACCATGGACTTGCGAGTTCGGAAATGCGGGGGCCGCCTCGATTGGATAGCGCATGCCCGGCGCAAAGATCGTGTCGGACTTGACCCCTCCTCCGCTGCCTTCGAGCAAGTCACCGGGCGGATGATAGGTGAAGCTGCGCCCTAAAGGATCGCGCAATCCGGAATCAATAACACCGCCGGGCAGTACGGCCGCCGGTCTCGACGGCTGCGCAGTTGATGGGCCATCCGCCTGCGGAGTGTTTGCGGCCGGGGGCGCCACAACCAGCGGCGGGCGGGCAGGTACATCACCAGGATCACCCAACGCCTCGGGCAATTCGGCCTCACCTGCCAGCGGCGCAGGCGGCTGAACTGGACCAGGCGTTTGCGTCACGTCAGGTGGCGGCGCAATCACCGGTTCGGAGGGTGTGGGTACCACGGGCGGCACCACCGGCGTAGTTGCTGGGGGGGGCGGCGCTTGCGGCGCCGATGGCTGCGGTACCGGACCGACAACGACAGGCTTGGGCGCCACTGGGCGCGGGCGCGATGGCTGCGGTGCAGGACCTAGTGGTACCGGAGGCGGGGGCGTCGCCTCCTGAGGGGCCGGCGCGGGTATTGGAACTGGAACCGGCTTTGGCGGATGAACTTTGGGGGTGAGGCCCTTCTTAGGCGGCGGAGGTGCAGGCCGGACAGGTGATGGGGCTGCGGGTTGACTGCCCGGTTCTGCAGGCGCTGGCGATGGGACCACAATCTCCGGCACCGGCGGCGCAGGCTCCGGAACACTTGGAACTGGCGCAGGTTCCACTGGCTCAGGCGCAGGCGGCAAAAGTGGCGCAGGCTCGAGTGGCGCTGTTTCGGTCGAAGGCAAAGGTTGAGGCCGCGGGGCCGGTGGCTTTGGGCGGGCCGGCGGTCCTTGATACCCAGGATCACCGGGCTCGACGATTGGATCGGTTCGAACCACCCCGTCTGCGTCCGGAGGAATATACCCATTCCCCTCAACGGCTCGGGGCTTGATTGCCGGTTTTGGTGTGGGCTTTGTTGCAGCCTTGGGCTTTTCGGGTGGTGCTGGCGCTGTCGTTTCGGCGACCACTTGCGCAAGCACAAGGCTCGACGAGCACAGGGCGACAGCACAAGCCGCTGAGGCCGTGCGAATGCAGAAACTCAGACCACCAAAGAGCGAGCGTGACATGGGCCCTGCCGCTCCCTATGGCTTGGCCGGTGGATCGCCCACCAAGCCCATACTGTTGGCCAACTCCCGCACATAGTCGGGATCGCTGCAGCGCGCATCGGCGAACGGCGACGCACAGGCAATGTCGAGATGATACGATACCCCAAACCGCGAGAAGCTGATGCTGTGTCCGGTTTCGGTCTGTTCGACCACAACATCCGCCATCTGATAGGTACGCACCGCGATGCCGCGGGCCTCACCAGTCAATGAGCGCGCAGCACTGTCATTGCGATCAAGGACCTGCGCCACGCGCGAGCCACTGACCGTGACAACTGCGCCTCCGCCCAACTGGATTGTCGCCGAATATGTGTCAGATTCGGGAAAGACAAGGGTCGTAGGCTGGGCCGGGGAAAGCGCGCGCGCGCCCGTCGCCGGGTCACCCATGGTGACAGGTGCAAAGCTGCGCCCCGAGGCGCCCGCAAACAGGGGAACCAAGACCGGCACATTCGGGGTCTCATTCAGCTGCGGACTGGCTCTGAACGTGTCGGGAATGAGCAGTCGCATTGCGACAGGATTACGGCGAAGACCGCCTGCTCCGCGCGCGACCAGCTGGGTTTGGACCGCATCCCAATCGGGCGCACTCGACGCAGTCCGAGGCGAACCGGCAGGGGCCTGCGCATGCGTGATGGCGCTGCCGCAAAAAGCAGCGGTGCATGCCAGCACGACAGCACGTCTCCAGCCCATCGGCTGCCCCCAAACTCCGCGCGCAGGAATTAATCAACGTTCAGTTTTGACAGATTTGATGGCTTGGCTCAAGCACAGTAGCTTTTCAACACTGGCACAACCTAAATTGGTAGGGTAATCAATGCTTTAAGGCCACCCAACTCGCTCCGCTGCAACTCCAGTTCCCCGCCATGCCCGCGCACGATGTCGCGCGCGATCGCAAGTCCCAGCCCCACTCCCCCCGCCTCCAGATTGCGCCCTTCATCCAGGCGGTGGAAGGGCCTGAAGGCTTCCTCGCGGCGATGATCGGGAATTCCGGGGCCGTTGTCGTCAATGGCGATCTCCACGGTTTCTCCCTTTATCCGAGCAGACACCACCGCCCTGGCGGCATGCCGAAGCGCATTGTCCACAAGATTGGTGATACAGCGCCGGATCGCATTGGGCCGCGCCTGCAGGGTCAGTTCCGCCTCAGCATCCAAATCAAGGGTCTTGCCAGAACCCTTTGCATCTTGCGCTCGACGCGCATTGGCAGCGATCTCTGACAAGAGCTTATTCAAATCGACCTCTACCGCGGTTTCGCCAGAAGCGCCGCGCGCGAAGGCCAAGTACTCCTCCACCATGCGCTCCAGCTCCAACACATCCGCGGACAGATCCGTGACGTCAGGGCTTTGCGGCATCATCGCCAGTTGGAGCTTCATCCGCGTGATGGGTGTGCGCAAATCATGGCTGACACCCGCCAACATCTCCGTGCGCTGCTGAATGGCCCTGCTGACGCGTTCTTTCATGTCGAGAAAGGCGAAGGCTGCGCGCCGGACCTCAGTTGCTCCGGAGGGCCTGAAGTCGGGCACATCGCGGCCCTTGCCAAAGGCCTCAGCTGCATCGGCTAGACGCTCGATGGGTCTGATTTGATTGCGCAAGAAAACGATCGCGATTGCCAGCAGCAGCAAGGCCGTTCCACCCATCCACACCACGTTGATGTGGGTGTTTGTGAAAACGGTGCGCTTGCGGTCAATCAGAACACGCATCACGGCACCGTCCAGCTGCACACGAATATCCGTGTACCCATCAAGTGTTTCGCCATCGATCCACACCGGACGCTTCGCGCGGCCGCTAAGTTCCCGGACAAAGCCCTGCCGCAAGAGGTCGCCCGCAGGCGACTCACTTTCCGGCAGCGTTTCACCTGGAACAATTGAAACGAGGAGCTGGCCCGCCTCCGCGAGCCTGCCTATGGAGGCACCCCGCTCGGATACTGGCGCGCGCTCATAGGCGCTCACAATCATGGCGACCTGGCTCGCCACTCCGCGTGCCATGCGGAACGACACCGTCTGCCATTGCCGTTCCATGAGCAAAT
>DMER01000037.1 GCA_003451645.1 Alphaproteobacteria bacterium
ACAAAACGAAACACAGCGAAACAGGAGAATAAGAAAATGAAACTAATCGCCACAAGCCTTTGGGGACCCCGTCTTGCCTCGGCGGTTTAAGCGAGCCCGCCGCGACCGGGGATGATGCCACAGGGCATAAAGGTGTCGGAAAAGTTTGACCTTGTTTGTTTTGAGATGCAGAGGGGCGGGATTATTGAGGCGGCCCTTGCACGTGGGACCGTCGCCGAGATACGGTTGGGCCCTGCATCACACCTCCAGGCTTACCCGGATGAGGACCTCGGCGTGCCGGTGATGATAACCAAGGGGAAGCAATGCCTAGACGCCCTGGCGGCACAAGCCAAGCCAATGGCTGAGTATGTGTTGCCGGAGTCGGAGGCATGACGGGGGCGAGGAGATAGGTTTTGTCCCCTTATCCCCCCCACATTACGTCCGAACCACCGCGTCCTGGCAATGGGACGCGATGCAGGCCGCAGGGCTCTTGCGCCAGGCTCAGGGACCTCCTACCTGAAATATGGGGAACCGGGGAGGCATGATGCGCACAATTATCGGATTAACGCTGTTCACGGCGTTTTGCGTGCTGGCGTTCAAACTCTTCGAGCCGGTGTTTGTTTACCGGCTGGGCTGGGAGGCGATGCCGTCGCAGTTCCCGATGGCCCAAGCGCAGACGCCGGAGGATTGGCGAGCCGCGGGCCAGGACCTCGACCAGATGTTGACGGACGCGCGCACGAAACTGAACGCGCCGTCGCTCTCCGCCGCAATCTCCGTGAATGGACAAATCGTCTGGGCCAACGCCGTGGGGTACGAGGACGTCGCGCGCAAGGTCCCCGCGACCGCGGCGACGTCGTACCGCGCCGGCTCGACGGCCAAGGCGGTGACGTCGGTGATGGCGGGAGTTTTGATCGGCAAGGGTCAGATCGACCTTGAAGCGCCACTGTCGAAATACATGGCCGATTTGGCCGCGCCGATGGCGGGCCTGACCGTGCGCCAGGTGATGAGCCACACCGGCGGCGTGCGAAACTATCAGCTGTGCTTCACCTGCTTTCCCGTGTGGGAAAATCTGAGTACGGAACATTTCGCCGGAACGCAACGCGAGACCCTGCGCGCTTTCGAGGCCGATCCGTTGATCTTCAATCCGGGCGAGGGCTTTGCGTACACGTCGCTAGGGTTCAACGCCGTAGGTGGCGTGATCGAGGCAGCGTCCGGCAAACGCTTCGGCGCGGCGCTGACGGAGCTAGTGACGGGACCGCTCGGCATGACCGCGACCACGGTCGAGGATGGACGGCCCGGCCCTGCGCGCGCGGTCCCTTACGACACCGAAGCGGGACGGTACAAACAGGCTTTCCCAGTTGACAATTCGAACAAATTCCCATCCGGGGGCATGGTGGCATCGCCCTCGGACCTGACGAAATTAGGCCAAGCGATGATCGCCGCGACATTGTTCTCCGCTGCCACGCGCGACCGCCTGATCGATCCGCAGGAATTGAAGGACGGCACGCCCAACGATCAGGGTTATGCGCTGGGCTGGCGGTATAATCCCAAGGCGGAGATGTCCGGCGGCAAACGCGTCACGCGCCGCTATGGCCACCACGGCACGGCGCAAGGCGCGACGTCCTTCTTTCAGGTCTATCCGGACGAAGGCGTGGTGGTGTCGGTGATGATGAACAAGGGCCAACAGAGCCTCGATGCATTGACCACCGAGGCGATGCCGATGGTGGAGCGGGTGTTTCAGGAGTTGGATGGGAGGGAGGGGGCGGAGAATTAGGTATAGTGTCCCCAAAACTCGCCTGTTGCCGACCGTCGGTATCGATATCAGGCGCTCGCAAGCGGCAACGATCACGGAGGGTGATATGATCGTGATCGGCGCGGAAACCTTCAACTTCATCGGCGAGCCGATAGGCGATACGATCGGGCTTGTCTCGGCCTGCGAGGCTTTAAAGGTGTGAAGATCAGCGAAATTCACTTCAAAATTGCGTTTTCGATTGCCTTTGCGGCGACGGTGGTGCCGACTTTTGTGGCAACATCGAGCGCCCATTGGCCGGCAGCCTTCAAGAATTTGAGAGCGGACGGGCCATCTTTTTGTTTCGCGGCATTTTCGGCGGACCCGATGTTTGCTATGACTTGATCTTCTTCGACGCTTGACGCTGATTTGCGAAGTTCCGCGCGAAGTGTAGCGAGTTCCGAGGCCAGCTCGCCAAGATCGACTTGAGATTCCAGTTCTGACCATCGCTGCGAAAAAAAGTTGCCTTCCGCCTTGGCATTGGTTCCAATGGCTCCGATTTGCCCGTTGTTAGAAATCTCGTATTTGTCGCCCACGTGAATCTCTCCCAGATTTTTTATCATCCAATTATGCGTATCGTCGGATAGAGTCGAAGCGAATTGAATTGCGTTCTCCCTATATGCGGCGCAAAGTTCTTGATGTTTTGAATTGATCCCAAGAATTTCATCTGGCCCATTCGAGACGTTGCCACTCGCTCGAAGTGCGATAACCTTTCTTAATTGATCAAGGAATACGTTGAATTTCCGCTGAAGAACCGATGTCATAACATCAAGTGCAACGCGCTGCGAGTTATCGTAAAACACGTCTAGAGACTGAAGGGTCTGGATTCCATCGACGATTTCTCTGCAATCGCGCATGGGTTCAAACTCTTTCGAGCCCTGAATTCTCGGCATTAGTGCATGATGCAAAAATTTGTCTATGCTAGCGAGAGCGTCTTTGGCTGTGTCCAACTGCCTGCGCGATAACATGTTTCTCCACCTATATACTGCGTGCGGAGACACCAGGCACAGTAATGTCAGGGGTAGCGACCGATTTCGGCTTGGCTAAAAGGCGCTACAAAGATCGAGATCGGGATTGAATTTCTAATGCGCTTTACCCTCCCGAGTCCAGACCTCTGCAAATCCTTTGCTGAAACCGAGAAGGATATCGAACGCGCTGTCACGTCGGGGATGCGCGACGCTGCTGAAGGCCTGAAGCAGGATCTCCGCGAAGATGTCGTCGCGGCCGGGCTCGGTGAACGGCTGTCACGGACATGGCGGGGAAAAACCTTCCCCTAGGTGGGCGAGAGTGCCGAGGCCGCAGCCTATGTCCGGTCGCGCGCGCCGAAGATCGTCGATGCCTTTGACCGTGGCGTGGTGATCCGCTCAGCACGCGGCCTGTTCTTGGGCGTCCGACCACCGCTGCGGGCAAGAGCGAACGGAGTGCCGTTGGCTCGCGCGAAAAGATCACGCCGGAAGGCTGGCAGCGGCGAACCGGCCTGAAGCTTCGGTTCGTCTATCGGCGCGGCCGTCCTTCGCTGCTGGTCGCGGACGACGCCCGGATAAATACGCGCGGGCTTGCAGCCCGCAATCGCCGCAAGACCGGACAGGCCAGCGTCATCGTGTTCATTCTGGTTCCACAGGTCGCGCTGAAGAAGCGGCTCGATGTCCAGAGCGCCGCCAAGCGGGGAGATATGGGGGAGAGATATGGGGACATCAGATATGGGGACATATCAGATATTGGGACATAATACGCAATTCACGCCTCTGCCGGGTCTTTGGGCAGACTTTAGATAGGAATTGAGTATTGTGCCCTCTGTATTATCCAAGTGAGAATTGCTTATTGAACAGCGGTGGCGGGCCCATCCGCCCTCATGGTGTCATCATCCCTCGTGTGATGTCCCGGCGGCCATGGAGGATGCGCAAAATGCGGACCTCGTCGCGCGCGCGGTCGAAGCGGTAATAGACATTATAGGGCTGCACCAAACACAGACGCACTGCCCTCCCAAGTTCGGGCCGCGGCGCGCCGATCTCGGGCTGAACCACAAGGATTGAGAACAGCTGCGTGAAACGATCTTGATAGGTCTCAGCGACATTGGCCCCGGCTGCTTGACCGATGTCCTGCAGAATGTCCGCTTGGTCCGCGGATGCTACTCGGGAGATTACTAGCGTCGCCACCTAAGGCTGCAGCCGATTGAGAATGGCTCGCATGCGCGCGTTGTGCTCCTCCAGCGGGATGCCGAGGCCTTGATCGATCTCTGCGTCCGCCGCAGCAAGGAGTGCGCGCAGGCGCGCGATCTCGGCCGGGTCTTGCTCCTGTGCCGCCAGAGCCTCATCGTCGAAGGCAGCCATCCCCCGTCGCAGGAGCGC
>DMER01000177.1:0-4213 GCA_003451645.1 Alphaproteobacteria bacterium
CCGCATGTTCATCCTGGTCGATGCCGAGGAGCGGGAGAATGAAGGCGACATCGTTGTTCCGGCGCAATTTGCGACGCCGCAAGCGATCAACTTCATGGCCCGGCACGCCCGCGGCCTGATCTGCCTCGCGGTCACCCAGGATCGCGCGCAGCACCTTAAACTGCCCATGATGACCCAGCGTAACGAGACGCCCCATCAGACGGCGTTCACGGTCTCGATCGAGGCGCGGGAGGGCGTGACAACCGGTATCTCTGCGCATGACCGGGCGCGCACAATTGCGGTGGCGATTGACCCCACGACAGGCGCCAACGATATCGTCTCGCCAGGCCATGTTTTTCCTCTGGTAGCGCGGCCCGGCGGAGTTCTGGTGAGGGCGGGCCATACCGAAGCGGCCGTCGATATTGCAAGACTTGCGGGGCTCAATCCATCTGGCGTGATCTGCGAGATCATGAATGAGGACGGGACGATGGCACGCCTGCCCGATCTCGTGTCCTTCGCGCAGTTCCATGGGCTTAAGATCGGCACGATTGCCGATCTGATCGCCTACCGCCGCCGCCATGATCACTTCATCAAGCGGGCGCTGGAGACCGATGTGGAGAGCCACCACGGCGGCGCTTTCAAAATGATGCTCTATATCAACACGCTGGCCTATGCGGAGCATATCGCCCTGGTCAAAGGTGACATTAGCGGGCCAGAGCCAGTCCTGGTGCGCATGCACGCGGTCAATCTGCTGGATGATCTTTTGGCGCTGAAGGAAGGCAAGGATGATATTCTCGCACAGTCCATGCGCACGATTGCGGAAGAGGGCCGGGGTGTCATCGTTCTCATCCGTGAGACCCGCTCGACCTACATCTCCGATTTGTTGTTGCACAAAGAGGGTCCTGCCGAGGCCGAAGCGCCGCGCAGGTTGAAAGAGTACGGTGTGGGTGCGCAGATCCTGCTTGACCTGGGTGTCCGCGACATGGTCCTGCTGACCAATTCGGCCAGCAAGCGGATTGTGGGCCTTGAGGGCTATGGCCTCAAGGTTGCTGGTACGCGGATCGTTGGGCGGACAACAGATTAGGGCCAGTGCGCGGATGAGCAGAGTTTTGGTCGTTGAGGCCCGGTTTTATGAGGACATTTCGGATGCTCTGTTTGAGGGCGCCGAAGCCGTGCTGACGCGTGCGGGTGTGCAAGTGGAGCGGTTAAGCGTGCCTGGCGCCCTCGAGATCCCGGGCGCCATCGCCATGGCGTCAGCCACCAAACGCTTTGACGGCTTTGTGGCCTTGGGTTGTGTGATCCGGGGCGAGACCACCCATTATGACATCGTCGCGGGCGAGAGTGCCCGCGCCATCATGGACCTGACCGTGCGGGACCTGCTCGCGATCGGCAATGGCATACTGACGGTCGAGAATGAGGAGCAGGCCTGGGAGCGTGCACGCCCGCAAAAGCTCGACAAAGGCGGTGGCGCTGCGCAAGCCTGCCTCGCCATGATCGAGGCACGGGCGCGCTTTGCTGCGGCCGCCTCATGAGCAAACGAGATGGCCATTTGGCGCGATCTGCAGCCCGCCTTGCAGCGGTCCAGGCCCTGTTCCAGATGGAACTGGCCGATCAGGATGCCGAGACCGTCATCCCGGATTTCATTGAAACCCGGTTGGGCAAGGAAATCGAGGGCGTGCATTATCCGCCTGCGGATGAACGCATCTTCACCGACATCGTTTCAGGCTCGGTCGAACAGCAAACAGGGATCGACGGCGCGTTGGACCGCTGTTTGCCGGAAGATTGGCCGCTGCACCGCATCGATTCGATCATGCGGGCGCTCTTGCGTGCCGCCGCCTTTGAAATCCTGTTCCGGCATCAGGTTCCCGTACGTGTTGCCCTCAATGAGTATACGGACATTGCGCATGCCTTTCTGGACGAGCGCGAGGCGGGCATGGCCAATGGCATTCTGAACCGTCTGGCACGCCAGGCGAGGCCAGATGATTTCTCTGGGCCTGCGGCCAGTGATGGCGCGCTCTAAGGCTGCATCGCGGGAATTCGCGCTGATTGCGCGCCACTTCGCGCCTTTGGCCACGCATCGGGCGGCGCTGGCACTGCGCGACGATGCCGCCTTGTTGGTGCCGGAGAAGGGGCACTCGTTGGTCATCACTAAGGACGCCATTGCCGAGGGCGTGCACTTCCTCGCCAGCGATCCTATGGACCTTGTGGCGCGCAAGCTCTTGCGGGTGAATGTGTCTGACCTGGCCGCCAAGGGCGCCAAGCCTTTGGGCTATTTCTTAGCGACGGCCTTCCCGGATGGCACGACGGACCAAGCTGTTGCGATGTTCTGCAAGGGGTTGAAAGCCGATCAGAAAACCTATGGTCTTAGCCTTCTTGGGGGGGACACCATCCGCACTTTTGGCCCTGCTGTTTTCAGCTGCACGATGATTGGCACCGTTGCCGGGCGCCGGTTTGTGAGCCGCAATGGCGCCAAGCCAGGCGACGATCTTTGGGTTACAGGGACACTGGGAGATTCGGGGCAGGGTCTGGCGCTTCTGCAACAGAGGGCCACGGCGCCGGAGAAAGCGGCCTCAGCCCTTATGCGCCGGTATTGGCTGCCGTCGCCCCCATTTTCATTTCACGCGCATTTGGCAGGCCTCGCCCATGCCGCCCTCGATGTCTCGGACGGGCTTCTCCAAGATGCAGGGCATTTGGCAGAATTGGGCGGTGTGCAGCTTGCAGTGCGTCTCGAGGCAATTCCGCTGTCATCCGCCTTTGTAAAAAGTGCCGGGCGGTCGAACGCCGCCAAACTGACGGCGGCCACGAGCGGCGACGACTACCAAATCCTGTTCAGTGCGCCTGCAGCGGCAAGAGAGCGGGTCCAAGCAGCGGCGCGCGCGAGCCGGACTAAGGTCACGTGCATTGGCACAGTGAAGAAAGGGCGGGGCGTGATTGTGCTGGATGCGCATGGGCTTGATGTGACGCCTGAGCGCACCGGATATACGCATTTTTAGGAGGCGAGGCCGCAGGGTTGCGGCCATGCGGATCATTCTCTTTGCCATGATTGTTGCTCTTCTGCCGGCCTCGCCCACCTGGGCTGGCGGGGCCTCCAAGCCCAAGGAGGCCGGTCCCTTGGAGGCGGGTGCGCCGGCCGTCGATCTGCCCCCTTTTATGGCGCCTGTCACCGTGAACGGTGAGTTGCAATTCTATATGTACATGGTGGTCAAGCTGGAGCTGACCTCCGATGGGCAAAAGGGCATCATTCTGGACAAGGTGCCCTACATCCAGGACGCGATCCTGAGGGATGTTCACAACGCATCCATCGCCGCGCCGGACGATCCACAAAAGGTCGATGAGGCCGCAGTGTCCACCCGCCTTAAAGGTGTCATCGAGCCGATCGTGGGGACAGGTGTCATCGCCAAGGTCGGCTTCCGTACCCTGACACGCGCGGCGCATTAACCAAACCCTTGCGTCTCCGGAGGGTTTTACCGAACAACCTTGCTTATCTGGCCTTGCTTTGGCATTGTCCGCGCCGCTTTCACATGCCCCTGGGGATTCGGCCATAGCGGTGGCCGGGCAGGGCGCAGTCTCAAAAACTGATCAGGCCGCAACCGTCCGGAGCGTAGACCGGGCGCACAACGGACCCAAAACAAGGACTAGACACGGCTATGGACAGCGCAAACCTCCTCCTTTTGGTTCTCTTGTGCGGGGTGGCCGGCCTTGCCTATGGCGTCTGGGCCATTCGTTCCGTGTTGTCGGCCAGCCCGGGCAATGCACGCATGCAGGAAATCGCCGCCGCCATTCAAGAGGGCGCGAGCGCGTATCTCTCCCGTCAATACACGACGATCAGCTTCGTTGCTGTGGTGGTCGCTGTGATCGTGGGGATCGTCTTTGGACCGATCGTTGCGGTCGGGTTTGTCATTGGCGCAGTGATGTCGGGCGCCGCGGGCTATATCGGCATGCTTGTGTCGGTGCGCGCCAATGTGCGCACGACGGAGGCCTCCCGCAAAGGTCTGGCGCAAGGCTTGGCGATTGCCTTCAAGTCCGGCGCCTCGACCGGCATGCTGGTCGTGGGCCTGGCCCTGATTGCCATGGCGGGCTACTACGCCCTTTTGACCATGGGGATGGGTTATGACGTCAATGACGCGGTCAATGGCCGTAAAGTTGTCGAGGGCCTGGTCGCATTGAGCCTAGGCGCCTCGGTCATCTCGATCTTCGCGCGGCTGGGCGGCGGCATCTTCACCAAGGGCGCCGA
>DMER01000177.1:4454-5275 GCA_003451645.1 Alphaproteobacteria bacterium
GGCGACATGGTGGGCAAGGTTGAGGCCGGAATTCCGGAAGATGATCCTCGCAACCCCGCCACCATCGCCGACAATGTGGGCGACAACGTTGGTGACTGCGCCGGTATGGCGGCCGACCTGTTCGAAACCTATGTGGTGACGATTGGCGCCACGATGGTGCTGGCCTCGATCTTCTTTGCGGGTGCCGATCGCGAGTTGATGATGCTCTATCCGCTCGCCATTGCGGGCTCGTGCATCCTGGCCTCGATCGCAGGCACATTCTTTGTGCGTCTCGGCGCCTCGCGCAACATCATGGGGGCCTTGTATAAGGGCTTTATTGCCTCGGCTGTGCTGGGCATCGCCATGGTTGCGGCCGTGACCTATTACATCATCGGCTTTGACAAGCAGTTCACGGTGGGCACGCATGGCTTTAACGGCCTGACATTGTTCTTGTGCGGCGTTGCAGGCTTGGCGGTCACAGGCCTGATCGTGTGGATCACGGAGTATTACACCGGGACCGGCTACCGCCCGGTGCGCAGCGTGGCCAAGGCCTCCGTCACCGGCCACGGCACAAATGTCATTCAGGGTCTTGCCGTCTCGATGGAATCAACGGCGCTGCCTGCCTTGGTCATCGTGTGGGGCATCATCGTCACCTATACATTGGCGGGCCTGTTCGGCGTCGCGATCGCCACCACGACCATGCTGGCGCTGGCAGGCATGGTGGTGGCGCTCGACGCCTTTGGTCCCGTGACGGACAATGCGGGCGGCATCGCCGAGATGTCCAATCTCGACAAGGAGGTCCGCAAGACGACGGACGCCCTCGACGCGGTCGGCAACACCAC
>DMER01000177.1:5519-5995 GCA_003451645.1 Alphaproteobacteria bacterium
TTTGCGGCGTATACGGAGGATTTGAAGTACTTCCAGTCCAAGCCTGAGGTCTATGCCTGGTTCCGCGACGTGGAGCCGTCCTTTGACCTGTCTAATCCTTGGGTCGTTGTGGGCCTCTTCTTGGGCGGTCTTTTGCCCTATCTCTTTGGCGCCATGGGCATGACGGCAGTGGGCCGCGCGGCAGGTGCTGTGGTCGAAGAGGTCCGCCGTCAGTTCCGCGAGAAGCCAGGCATCATGCAAGGCAAGGAAAAGCCTGACTATGGCCGGGCGGTGGACATGCTCACGCGCGCCGCGATCAGGGAGATGGTCGTGCCATCCTTGTTGCCTGTGCTGTCGCCGCTTGCGCTGTTCTTTGGCGTTCTGCTGATCGGCTATTCAGGCACAATTCCCGAGGCGGAGGCCAAGGCTAATGCGATCTCGGCCTTAGGGGGTATGTTGCTGGGCGTCATTGTGACGGGCCTGTTCGTCGCGATCTC
>DMER01000060.1 GCA_003451645.1 Alphaproteobacteria bacterium
AGAAAACGAAGACCGTATCGCCGCATTTTTGGCTCGAAACAGCGCATTTCGCCAATTGTCCGCCCACGATATATGGCTGTCGCAAAATCTTGGTCCATGGCCATCGGACGGACACGACGCCCTCAAACTTAAGCCCTCGCGTCACAACACAGATGGCTTTTTTGCCTGTGTGATGCAGAAGGAGCGATTGGCTTAAGGCCTTAGATCGGGCAAATTGTTCAAGAGAATACTGCGGTTTGCCGTCCCATTGCTTTGAAGGGCTCCAGCCTATGCGTCCGCCATTCTATGTGCGTCAGCTGCGCCGCGATTTGGATGAGTGGATCAAGCGCGGCCTGGTCCCTGAGTCCAGCCGCGCGGCGATCTTGGAATCCGCGGGCGCGGGCCAAGGCATGTCCTTTGCCTCGATCCTGGGCATTCTGGGCGCGATTCTGATTGGCGCCGCGGCCATGAGCTTCGTCGCGGATAATTGGGAGCGGATGCCGAAGCTAGCCCGCCTTATGGTGCTATTTGGCGGCATGTGGCTGGCCTTTGGACTGGGCTGGTTCCTTGCCCATGGCCGCCCGGTCTTATCCCAAGCTTTTGTTTTGCTTGGCGTTTTGTTGTTCGGCGCCAACATTATGCTGGTCGCGCAGACCTACCACATCAATGCGCACTACCCGGATGGTATTCTTCTGTGGGCGGGTGGCGCGATGGCCGCTGCCGCGCTGATCCCTTCTCGCGCGTCCCTGGCGCTGGCCATCGGGCTTGGCGCCCTATGGACGCATTACGAGCATTTCGACTTCGACAAGGCTCTGCATTGGCAGTATTTGGGCTTCTGGGCGCTCGGGGTTGCGACAGCCATTGTTCTCAATTGGCGGCCAGCCATCCAATTGTCGGCGGTGGCGCTTATCTACTGGGCCATCATTAGCACCGAAGGTTTGCGTCTCCTTCTTGGCTGGAGCGAGGTTGAGGCGGCAGCGCTCTATGTCCTCATTCCTTTGGTGCTGTGGGCGGCGGCGAATGCCCTGCGGCCTCAGGCCATCGGCGGGGCTCTGACGGTCGAGCACTATGCCTTCTTAGTGTTCCTGGTCACGGGCTTCATCTTGCACTTTATCGATCGCAACACCGCCGTCGCACAAAGCTGGATGGTGGCGGCAGGCATCTTGTCCTTCGGGGCACTGGGCCTCGCAGCCCTTGGCACCTCGCGCGGCACACTCACCATCACCGACCTTGCGGCCGTGGTTTTCATCGCTGCGGCTGCCGTCGTTTTCGTCAACATTGCAGATCGAGACGAGGCTCTCAGGCAGTTCGGAGCACTTGTCGCCACTATCGTCATCCTGCTTTGGGGCATTGCCAGAGGCACGCGGATTGAGGACCGCTATATCGTGAACCTGTCGATCTTCGGTTTCGCCTGTTGGTTCCTTTATGCCTATTTCGCGGTGTTCAACCGGTTCCTGGAGCAATCGGTGTTCTTTGGAATTGGCGGCCTCTTGCTCATCGGGCTCAGCATCGTGCTTGAGAATATCCGCCGCCGCCTCCTGAACCAGCAGGCAACCGCCAAACCCGAACAAGGAGCGTCGTCATGATCGCCCTGCGTTACTTGGCTGTCGTGGGCCTGCTCACCGCGGCGCTCGTCTATATGATAGCTGACCGGATGGCGCTCTTGGCCTCGCCCAATGTCGTCAGTTTGGAAGTCATTCCTATTGATCCAACCGATCCGTTCCGTGGCGACTATGTGATCTTGGCCTACAAGATCTCCAACATCGAAGTGGACAAGGCCGACGGCGTGGATGACATCGGCTTTCGCGAGCAGGTCTATGTCGCGCTGAAACAGGACGCTCAGTTCTGGGTGGTGGCGGGTCTCTACCGCCAGGCCTCTGCGGTTCCTGCCGGGCAGAAATACATTCGCGGACTTGTATCGAACGCGTGGGAGATTGACGACACCAAGCGCCGCAAGATCCAAGTCACCTATGGCATTGAGAGCTTCTTCGTTCCCCAAGGCTCAGGCAAACCGCTTGAGGATGCCCAACGCCAAGGGGTCGTGTCTGCGGATATCGCCTTGGGCACGGATGGCCGCGCGGCGATTAAGGCCGTGCGCGTGGATGGCCAGCCGGTCCACACCGAGACACTGTTCTAAACGCGCCTAGGCCTTGGTGGCAAAGGGCCGGAACGGAAAAGGCTTCTCGTCGCTGCGGCCGGAGACATAGTCAAAAATGTCGCCAAGATAGGACGATGCTTGGCGCGCATAGCCTGCCAAATCCGCCTGGATTTGCCAGCCAAAGGCGCGCGTCACATAGGCTGCAAGGGCAAAAAAGAGCGCCAACCAGAACGTGACCCAAGCCCCGAATGCGAAAAGTAACGTGAAGAACAGCCGCTCCCAGTCGAAGCGACGGCGCCCAGCGCCTGACGGCCCCGCGCTTTGCTGCTCGAAGCTGGCGTCGGTTGGACCATTTCTGGACACGTCATCGTGGGAGGCGTCTGACATTGTGGGGCTCCTTGACACGGGAGGGCCGTGCGACCGTACCCCTCAGGTGGGAACCTCATGACAGTTTTGCAAGGGAACGCGGCCGGTCAGCGGACCTCTTCAAAGACGACCATGCCGGGCGTACGCGAGGGCCTGCGCCAGTCGAACCACGAAAACAGCAGCAATCCTGCGAAATAGCCGCCCAAATGGGCTTCCCAGGCGATCGACTGCTCGGGGCTTGAGGTGCCAACGCCCCAAACCCCCATGACTACATTGATCACCACCCACATGATGCTAAAGGCAATCACCGGCTGGCTGGTCAAGGGCATCAGGCCACCTTCTCGCCCCCAAGTGCCCCGGGGGTCGAGGAACATGAACCGCACCGCGCCGCCCATGAGGCCTGAGATAGTGCCCGAAGCGCCAACCATCGGGATCTCGGATGACAGATGCAGGACCCAATAGGCCAACGCCGCCAAGATGGCGGTCACGGCACAAAAGATCAGGAACGCAAAGCCGCCCAACCGGCGTGCGACTGGCGTGCCAAAGGCCAGAAACCACAAACAATTCAAGAGCAAATGCAACAAATCGCCGTGCAGAAACGCATATGTCAGCACGGGAGTGATCGCAAAAATCTGGTTCGGATCGGTGCTCAGTTGCGTCCACTCAACACCGGTAAAGCGCGCCGGAATGAAAGCGAAACCATCCAAGACGGCCAACAGCACCTGAGGCGGCAGGAAGGCCATGGCGCCAAAGACCGCCACAAATATCCCTAACAGCCAAATGACCACGCCGGGGGCTTGGAACACAGGCTGCCTTTGTGCGGGACCAGGATCTTTCACAACACCTCAACGCTCCAGCGGACTCGTCGGACGAGGCCGTTTTGGTTGCGGCTTGTGGCGTGCGCAACTTCGAAAACCGCATCTCTCCATCGAGCACATTAAGGGTGGACAAGGGACAAAACAATGGAGGGGCACGCTCAAATCCAAATTGCCGCTGCTGCCGGCACCGCTTGCGGCCGCACATGGCAGAAATGGCACAGCAACGCCCCTTCCCCATGGCATAGGCGTTGCAGCCTTTGGCCCAAGACGTCCCAATCCAAGGAGGCAGTCCATGCGTGCCTGGCAAGTCCGGTCGAGCCTGAGCCTTGCAGTCGCCCTCGCGGCTGGCCTGGCCCTGATTCCGCAGGCCATAGGCGGGCAAGACCAGTGGGGCGATTCGTCGATGGCCAGCTTCAATGTGCCCTACAGCCTCGGTTCGTCAAAAGCCAAGGGCACCATTTCAGCGGTCGTGAAGAAGGTCAGGCGCAAAAAAACCGTCCGCCATTGGTCCACGCTCAATTGCTTCGATGCGGATAGCGCAAGCCCGCTAGGCATGGGCACGCCGCTTGGTGCGGGTGCGGTTCCCAGCGCTGAGAACAATCCGTGCCTTAACGTCTGGCCACGGCCCGCCGCCGGAACCTTCGCGATCGGCAGCACCTTGCAAGACAGTCCAGACAGCGTCCTCGACCACCTCGACGTCCATGACAACGCTCCACAGCAAACCCAAAGCCCGATTATTTTGAACGGAGGGCTCGCCCTTGATTAATCTCAGACTGCGTAAGAATTCTTGGCTTGCTGGCACCGCAATCCTTCTGAGCGCCACCTTGGGCGGCTGTATCAGCCCGGTCCCCAGGGCGGACGGCACCTACACAACACCGATCGGCGGCGCGCCAGTGATCGACAATGAAACGCCTTACAGCGCCGCCTTGCGCTGTCTGGGCAAGGCCGTTGCCACGCAGGGCCGGCCCGCGCCCCGCGTTGCGGTTGGCAATATCTTGGACTACACCGGCAAATACGAAGCTGACGGCTCGGGCAAAAAATTGACCCAAGGCGCCGCACTCATGGCCATGAGCGCCCTTAACAAGGCTGGTGTGCGCTTGGTCGAGCGCTTTGATACCTCTGTTGCCGAACTTGAGCTCAAATATGCGAACAACAAGCTGATTGGCGACAAGCAACCAGGTGGCGCGCTTCCCGGCGAGTTCCGGCGGATCTATGCAGGCTCCATCCCCGGGTCGGACTTCTATTTGGTCGGCGGGATCACCGAGCTGAACTACAATATCCGCTCGGCCGCAGCCGATCTGGTCCTTGGCAGCCATAATATCTCAGGCCTCCACGGCTCGCTCGGGCTCAAACTCTTCGTGATGAATGTGGGCCTCGATCTGCGTTTGATCCGGACCCAGACCTTGGAAGTCGTCAAGGTCATCTCCTATCAGAAACAAATTCTGGGCCGGGAAATCAGCCCAGGCATGTTTGACTTCTTGGGCTCCACCATTCTCGATATTGGTGCCGGTGAGCGCGCGCTTGAGCCTATTCAGCTTGCGGTGCGTGCGGTAACCGAACGCGCCGTTCTCGAAATGCTCACCGATCTGTTTGAGGGCCAAGCAGCCCAATGTCCAAAGGCGGACGATCTGAAATCCGATCCGCTGTCAGAAAAGGCGCCGGTGAAAGCTGCTCCTGCGCCTGCTGCCCCGGTTGCTGAGGCGCCAGCCCCCGCTCCGGTCGAACCGTCTCCCGAGACAAAGCAGCTCGTGATGTCGACACCCATTCGTGAACCTGGCGACGCACCAAAGGCGCCCCGGCACATGGGTCAGTAATAGGCGGGGGACCGCCAAGCGCGAGGCAAGGCCTTGCGCGATTTGGGAGAAATGGCCCGGGAGTGCTGTCTTGCGCAGCGCCCGGGCTATTTTCAGAGGCCCAGAACTTGCTTGGCGATTACGTTTTTTTGAATTTCCTCCGTGCCGCCTTCAATCGTATTCGCACGCTGGCGCATATAGAGCGGCGCTGCATTTTTAGCGTAAGCCGGACCGATCTCCGGCGCGTTCCAGCCATCCTCCAGCGCACCCATCTGCCACGGCATGCCGTAATAGCCGGTAGCTTCAAGCATGATCTCGCTTAGCGCCTGACTAATGAAGGTGCCTTTAGACTTCAGGATCGCCCCGCCATTGCCGGCCGTGCCTGAGCGTGCCTCGTACAAAACGCGGGCATTGGTGAACCGCAAGGCTTCCAGCTCGATATCGATCTGCGCCAATTTGTGGCGAAAGTCTGGATCGTCCGCGATCCCCTGCTCACGCGCCACATAACGGATTTTTTCGGTCAGCTTGGTCGACTGCGCGATTTGGGCGATAAGGGCCCTCTCGTTACCCAGAAGGAATTTGGCGTAAGTCCAGCCCTTATTTTCCTCGCCTATCAGGTTGTCCGCATCGACCATGACATCATCGAAGCGCACCTCATTCAGGATGTGATTGCCATCGATCGTGATGATCGGGCGCAAGCTGATACCTTTGGTTTTCATCGGGATGAGCAGCACCGAGATGCCCTCTTGCGGCTTGCCGGCACTTGAGGTGCGCACCAGCGCAAACATCCAATCCGCCTCATGCCCATAGGAGTTCCAGATCTTCATGCCATTGACGGCATACTGATCGCCTTGGCGCACCGCGCGGGTCTGCAACGTCGCAAGGTCGGACCCCGCCCCCGGCTCAGAATAGCCCTGACACCA
>DMER01000131.1:0-284 GCA_003451645.1 Alphaproteobacteria bacterium
ATACATCTGTCAATCAGCGGCCGGCACCTGAAATTCAGCGAACATCTCTCTAACGGCGCGATGCGCACCGCGTTCGCCTCAGTCATCACCGAAGGAGGGCGCGTTATATGGGTCTGTCTCCGGCCTGTCAAACGCAATTTTGCATGAATTTGCCGAGCCGAAGTTTTTCTCCTGGGGACAATTACAGCCCCATCAGCCCGCGGAAGCAATGTACTCGCGCATCGCCGCCCGCTCGCTATCGGTGTCTTCAATGCGTTGTTTCACGACGTCGCCGATCGAGACGA
>DMER01000131.1:486-1039 GCA_003451645.1 Alphaproteobacteria bacterium
ACGACGTCGCCGATCGAGACGATCCCCAGCAGCCGCCCGTCCTCGACCACCGGTAAGTGACGGAAGCGGCCTTGCGTCATGGTTTCCATCAAATCTTCGGCCTTGTCGGTGGAAATGCACGTGACCACACCGCGGGTCATGACATCGTCTGCCCGGCGTTGCAGCGCCATGCCGCCCGCACTGGCCAACGCGAAAACAATGTCGCGTTCCGAGACAATACCCAGCACCTTGCCATTGCTGTCCGTCACCAGCAGCGCGCCAATGCGGCGTTTGGCTAGGCGTTCGGCCACCTCTTGCAAACTGGTCTCCGGCCGGACCGTTTCGACATAGGACCCTTTTGACCTCAGGATTTTTGCGACCGTCATTGTGCCACGCCTTCTCGCTTGGACTGTCCCCCGCAGTCACAATCGTGCGCGCGAAAAAGCGCCCATGCAATGGTGTGACTGTGCGCCTGCAGCATGCGTCACAAATCAGCCATTGCAATCGGGGCCTGCCAAAGGCATGTATTCGGCCTTGCGCGATGCGGAGCTGTGGCCGAGTGGCTGAAGGCGGC
>DMER01000131.1:1363-1719 GCA_003451645.1 Alphaproteobacteria bacterium
ATCCACGGGCGGTCCTTATCCCGGTCCTAATTTCAGCGACAGTCGAGTGTGATCAGCCCTAGTCACCAGCGATCAGTCTCCCTCAATCTGGGTTGCAGAAGTTCATTTAGCAAGACGTCGATGTAACCTCCGTTGGGCGGAAATCCTGCGAAAAATTACAGGGCCCCTCGCGCCTCCACGTGGCTCCCTGTAGGCGTCTTGTGGACGTAGAACCCATTCGGCACCGCGTCCCGGACGAGCTGGACATGGGAGATCAGCCCGACGGCGCGGTTGGCGCTGACCAACGAACTCAGCACGCCGAGCACCCGGTCGAGAGTCCCGCCACCATTTTCTGCGTCGAGGCTGCCGAAGCCCTC
>DMER01000131.1:2000-8347 GCA_003451645.1 Alphaproteobacteria bacterium
AGACCGAGGGCCAGGGCGAGCGCGACGAAGAAGCCCTCGCCGCCCGATAGCGTCGATGTCGACCGTGGCTTGCCGGTATGGATGTCGAAGATTTGGATGCCCAGGCCACGACGTCCCCGGCCACCGCCCTCGGCATCGCGCTCCATCCGGTAGCGATGGTTCGACATGGGGCTGAGCCTCAGGTTTCCGGCGGCGAGAACCCTGTCGAACATGGCGCCGATGGCGAAGGTTTCGAGGTCGAGCTTTTGTGCGTTGTCGCCCTTGAGGAGCATCGCCAGATTCCGAAGGGGACCCGTGGCCGCCTCCTTCTCGGCCAGCGCCTTGAGTTCGCCGTCGATCTGATTGTGCAGCGACGTCAGGCTAATCACCCGCTGGTCTGCCGCCGCCCTCTCGGTCATCGCTTGGGCGTGTGCAGATTTCGCTTGGTGATGTGCCCCTTCGAGGCCCGCGATGTCCGGTTCCAGCAGACCGGCGATCGCATCCGTCGTATTGGTCACCGCGTCAGCGGCGACGGCCAGTTGTTTTCCGAAGTCCTCGACCCGTTTGCGGTCGGCTTCGATCTGGAGGATCGCGGGCTTGAGGTCCTGGAACTCCGCCGTCGTCAGACCCTCGGATTTGAGTTGGGTGTCGAGTTCCGATTGCGCCGTGTCGCGGCGATCCTGGCTGCCCTTCAAGATTTCGCGGGCCGCCTCGACGTCCTTCGTAGCGCTCAAGGATTTTTCCCGGGCTTCACGTTCTGCCTTCTCGGCGTCCGTTTTTGCCTGCTCGCGCTCGGTCAGCAACGACTTCGACCGGTCCAACTCCTTCTTGATCGCGGCGGCAGTTCGAAGTTCGGCCGGCACGGACGCGAGCGTCGCCTCTAGGGTCGTCGTCGCAGTCGCCGCCGCTATTTTGAGGCGGCCATGTTCGTCCCTCAAGCGGTCCCGGTCTATCTCCAGCGCGCCGATTTCCGACACCAGTGCAGCAAGCGCGGCCTCCAGGCCCGGAAGATCGACGTCCGGCCCGAGTCCCTGCACCTCGGCCTTCGTCGCATTTACTCTCAAAGACAGGTCGGCGGATTTGCCGGCTGGAGGTTCGAGGCTCCCGAATTGACGTTCGGCCTCTTCGAAGACCCCGCGGGCGGCGGCGAGAGCGGTCTCTGCGGCGCGAGAGGCCGCATCCATCTTTTCCCAAGTCGCCTTCGCAGAACGAAAGGCCTGGTCGAGACCGGCATGGCGCGGCAACCCGCTCGCCGGCGCCGGGTGATCCGCCGAGCCACACACGGGACACGGGTCGCCGGTCTTGAGGGTCGCCGCCAGATGAAGCGCTTGCTCTGCCGCGAGCGCGCGTTCGCCTTCCTCGAATTGCTCGTTGGCGATGGCCGCCGCCTCCAACGCCGCGTCCCGCGTCCCGACAAGACTCGTGACCATAAGCTTCGCGTCATCGACCGCCTTGGCGGCCTTTTCCCGGGCGAGGGCTGCTTTGTGCTGAACGGTCAAGGTCTCCAGGGCCGCCCGAAGCAACAGCCGTTTTCCCTGACGGTCTTGCTCGGATTGCAGCGCGGCGGATTTCGAGTCCCGCAGGGCGATCTTGTCCTTCAGGATCGCCTCGGCATCTGCAAGCGCCTTGGCCGCTATCTTTTCTACGCCGACCGCGACCTTCGCGGCCTCGGCCATGGTGGCAGCCCCCTCAACGGTTGACCTATAGGTATCCAGCATCGTGATCGCCGTGCGGAGGCTCTCAACCTCACCGGTGCGGCCAAGCTCTTTGTCGAGCTTTTCCTTCGCCAACTTGGCCTTGTTATCCAACTCGGTGGCGAGACGAATGGCGGACGCAACTCTTGTCTCGGCAGCGCGGATTTCCTCTTCGGCTTTTGTCACGGCGCCTTCAGAGGGAAGAAGGGACTTCGCGCGCTCGGCCCGGTCTGCCCTGTCGCGTAAGGCGTGGATGACCGGCTCCTTGGCAACCATCTCAGCATGCGCAACCCGCGCCTTCTGCGCCGCCACGAACTTGTCCGTCAGCGATTTTCCATCTGTCCATAACTGGTGCGCGGCGGTCAGCGCTTCCTGGGCAGAGACCACCTGGCTTGCGAGCCCATGAGCGCACGCCTCGGCATCGACGATCCCCGCCGCGAGCGTGTCCAGCCCATCGACATTCTCCGCCTCGAATCGCCCCTTGCAGACCGAACGGCGCGTCTCAATATCGGTGACGACCCGGTCGGCCTCCTCCTTCAAGTTCACCGCCAAAGACCGGTAGATCGAGACGTCGAACAGGTCGCGCAAAATCTCGATCCGTTTGCCGGTATTCGCGGACAAGAAGGCCTCGAACTGCCCCTGGGGCAGGAGCACGATTTTCCGGAACTGGTCCGCGCCATAGCCGAGCAGCCCGGTGACGGCTTCGTTGACGTTGCCGACTTTCTTCTCGGCCAGAATCTTGCCCCGGTTTACGTCCGTTATCGCCTCAAGCGCGATCCCGGTTGCGTCGAAGAGATAGGCCTCATGCGCATCCTTGACCTCGCCCTGCCCTCGCAGTTTGGGCCGAACCTGATCGGGCCTGCGCACGATCACGTACCGCCGGGCCGCCAGATCGAAGACGAACTCGACCTCCGTCGGTGTCGCTGGATCGGCATGGTCCGACCGCAAGGACGTGCGATCCTGCCCCGCCTTCGTCGCCTCGCCGAACAGAGCGAAGGTCATGGCGTTGAAGATGCTGGATTTCCCGGCACCCGTCGGGCCATAGATGCCGAACAGCCCAGACTTGACCGCATCCTGGAAGTCGACGACCTCCCGGCCCGCGAAAGGACCGAACGCCTGCATGGTCAAGCGAACGGGTCTCATGCCGCGATCTCCTTCTGCCGGATGTCGTCGAGAGCCGCCGCGACGACGGTGCGCTCGTCCTCCGACATCCCCTCGCCCGCGCCGCGTACGAAGGTCAGAAACTCGTCCACGACGTCGAGGGGTTCGGCCCGGCTGGCGACCGATCCTTCCAGCGACTTGATCTCGGGCGCCCGCAGGTCGCGCTGATAGGCGAGCTCGCAGGCGTTTGGATATATGACCCGGATGCGCTTCATGGCGTCGATGATCGGCTCCCGGTCGGCGAGGACGAGCCGCACGAAGTCGTCCGACGGCGGTTGCTTAATGACATCGGCGAAGAGGCCCTCGAAGACCCTGACGCCGCGCAGAGGGCGGAATGGGATCAGTTCCACCGTCGCCGTCCCTGCCCCGTCGATCTCGATCAGGGTCATGGATTTTTCCGCGCCCGCCTCATCGAAGCCGAACGCCATCGGCGAGCCAGAATAGCGAATGTGGGCCGCGCCCGCCGTCTGCGCCCGGTGAAGATGGCCGAGCGCCACGTAATTCGCGCCGGAGAAGACGTCCGGCGAGACCGTTTCGATCCCGCCGACCCGGGTGAGCGAGCGCTCGCCCTCGCTCGTCTGCGATCCGGCTACGAAAGCGTGCGCGACGACGACCCAGCGTGCGCCCTCTGGGACCTTTGATCGTGCCGCCGCGACCTGCGCCGCCATGACGTCGTGGGGCGACTGGATCGCCGTATCAAGGAAGCACTCCCGGGCCGCATACTCATAGGCGAACGGCAAGGCGGAGACCGCCACGACGCCGTACCGGTCCCGGAGCAACAACGGCTCTTCGACCGCCCTGACCTCACCACGGATCAGCGCTCGCTTCCGGTCCGCCAGCAGCGACATCGACGCGATGCGATCGCCGGAATCGTGATTGCCCGCGATCAGGACGATGGCCGCCCCGGTCTCGGAGGCGACCCAGGACAGGAAGCCGTTGAAGAGCTTCACCGCCGAGGCGGGCGGAACCGCCCGGTCGAAGACATCCCCCGCGATTGCCAGCACGTCGGCGCGCGTTTCACACACCGCCCGTGCAATCTGATCGAGGATGGCCGCATGGTCGTCGTCGAGGGATATGCCGCCGAACTGGCGGCCCAAATGCAGGTCGGCGGTGTGGAGTATGCGCATCTGAAATACTCGTCTATTTTTTAACCGTACAGTTTATAGATGTACAAGCGCCACCGAGTCAATCTACAGATTCCGTCATGACCATCGACGACCTCAAACATGCCCAGCGCGAACGGCTAATTTTTCTGGACCAGTGCCTCACCTGGCGCGGCATGGCGAACCGGCGCGACCTGATCGACCGGTTCGGGATATCGATGGCGCAGGCCGCCCTCGACTTCCGGCTCTATCTCCGTCTCGCGCGGAAGACGCCGCCGGTCTACGACGCGGTCCGGAAGACATATCTGGCGGCGGACACGCATCGGCCCCTAGCACCATCAGGGCTTTTGGATGCCTTCGGGATTCTTACAGAGGACGGCGAGCAACCTGGGTCGTCGCTGATCCCCCGGCCAGAGCGGCGGGCGGACCCCAAAATCGTCGCGCGCATCTATCAGGCGATCCAGGCGGGTGCGGTCCTCCACATCCGCTACACCTCGATGTCGTCGGCTAGCGACGAGGATCAGTGGATCGCGCCCGTCCGGTTCGTGTCGGACGGCGAGAGCGTGCATGTCCGCGCCTTCAGCCTGCGGCACAAGGAGTACCGCCACTACCTACCGATCCGGATCGATCAGGCCAGTTCGTTCCAGGAGAAGGACCTGGCCGACCCTCTGCCCGACGACGCAGACTGGAACACCAAGGCCGTCATCTGGCTCCGTCCGAAGACGGGACTGTCGAGGCGCCAGGCGGATGCGGTGCGCCGGGAGTATGGCTTCGACGGCCCGCATCTGCGCGTCGAAGTCAGGAAGGCGCTGGAGTTTTTCTTCGACCGCCGCTGGGGCCTCGATCTGCCTGGCGCCCGGCTCGAACGGGCGAAGACGGAGTATGAAGATATCGAAGGGCCTTGAGAGGAACCGAGGGAACAAGCCAAAGCTTTCTCGATGCGATCGAACACCTCATCTTCGAGACCATTCTCTGGGCCTCTGAATTACGCGCGCCTATCCTTGGCCGTGCCCGCGCTAGTGTTTCTCAGCCTGCAGGGATAGGGTCGACTCGATCAGGATTCGAACATGAAATCAAACCGCTAGGCGAATTGGATTTTCCTGAGTTCGCCCTATAGCCGACGGACGCATTACCGCCCGCGAGGACCGCATGAGCGACGAAAGCCGGCCGTTTTTTGAGAACCCGATCCTGAACTCCCCGTATGAGGAGCCGGCCCGGCATCACGCGCTCGACGACGAAGGGCAGCCTCTCAATGTGCCGCCGTTCGCAGGGCGGCGACCGTCGAAGTTCATCACCCCGGTCCCACGGGCCCGCAAGAAAAAGCAAAACTCGAAGAAGGATCAGCGAGAGCTGGGGCTAGAAAACGACGACGGGATTTCCGACGAGCAGCAGAAGTACAACCCTACCCCGATCATCAACGAAATCCGGAATCACCTGCGCGACTGGCGGGCGCAGCCGCAGGCAAGCTGGGGCGTCACGCCCGCCACCGCGCGGCTGTTGACCTATTGGCGGAGCCACAAGTTCCAAAGCATCCGACCTTTTTTCTGCCAGGTCGAAGCGGTCGAGACGATCATCTGGCTGACCGAGGTCGCGAAGGGCCGTAAGCAATACGCAAGTATCTGGGACCATATCCTCGGTGCGAACGAGGATGCGAACCCGGAATTGCTGCGGCTAGCCATGAAGATGGCGACGGGCGCGGGGAAAACGACCGTCATGGCGATGTTGATCGCCTGGCAGACCGTGAACGCGGTCCGATCGCCGGCGAGCCAGTCTTACTCCCGGGGATTTCTGATCGTCGCACCCGGTATCACCATCAAGGACCGGCTGCGCGTCTTGCTGCCGAACGATACGGATAGCTACTACCGGACGCGCGAACTGATCCCGCAGGACATGATGGACGACGTCGCGAAGGCGAAGATCGTCGTCACGAACTATCACGCGTTTCAGCTCAAGGAAAAACTGGAGACGAACAAGGTCGGACGGTCGCTGCTCCAGGGGCGGCACGCGCCCATCGTGACCAAGGAAACCGAAGGCGAGATGATCCGCCGGGTCGCGGGCGATCTGATGGGCCTGAAAAACATCGTCGTGATCAACGACGAGGCGCACCATTGTTACAGGGAGAAGCCTGGGAACGACGACATCAGCGAGCTGAAAGGCGACGAACGGAAGGACGCGGAGAAGGAGAACGAGGCAGCCCGGCTGTGGATCAACGGGATCGAGGCGTTCAAGCGCAAGCTTGGCGTCCGCGCCGTCTATGACCTCTCGGCGACGCCCTTCTTCTTACGCGGATCGGGCTATGCCGAGGGCACGTTGTTCCACTGGACGGTCAGCGATTTCTCTCTGATGGACGCCATCGAAAGCGGCATCGTAAAGCTGCCCCGCGTGCCGGTCGCCGACAACATCCCCGGCA
>DMER01000131.1:8529-18283 GCA_003451645.1 Alphaproteobacteria bacterium
AAAGCTGCCCCGCGTGCCGGGCGCCGACAACTACATCGCCGACGCGGACGCGCCCGTGTTCCGGAAACTGTGGGAGCACATCCGGGACGACATGCCAAAGAAGGGGCGCGGTAAGGGACAGAACGACCTGGACCCGACCGACCTGGCCCCGAAGCTCCAGACGGCGCTGGTGGCGCTCTATAATCACTACGTCAAGACCTTCGAAGAGTGGCGGCGCAGCGGGATAGAGACGCCGCCCGTGTTTATCGTCGTGTGCAACAATACGTCGACGTCCAAGGTCGTGTGCGAATGGATTTCGGGATGGCAGCGCCCGGTGGCAGAGGGCTCGGACGAATTGCGGACGGTCCACCACGGCCATCTCCAATTGTTCAGCAATTTCGACGAACACGGGCAGCGCCTGCCCCGCCCCAACACGCTGCTGATCGATAGCAAGCAGATCGAATCCGGCGAGGCGCTGGACGAGGACTTCCGGCGCGCGGCGGCTCCTGAGATCGAACAATACAAGCGCGAGCTGGCCCAACGGTCGGGCGCCGGCGATGGCGGCGACGTGTCCGAAGCAGACCTCCTGCGCGAGGTGATGAACACGGTCGGCAAAAAGGGCCGGCTGGGCGAACAAATCCGATGCGTCGTCTCAGTGTCCATGTTGACCGAAGGGTGGGATACGAACACCGTCACCCACATCCTCGGCGTTCGCGCCTTCGGAACACAATTGTTGTGCGAGCAGGTCGTGGGCCGGGCGCTCAGGCGCTTTTCCTACGAGCAGAATGCGAATGGCCTGATGGACGTCGAATACGCCGACATCATGGGCATCCCCTTTGATTTTACTGCCAAGCCCGAAGTCGCGCCAGTCAAGACCCCGAAAAAGGTCACGCGCGTGGCGGCGGTCAAGGACCGGGCGCATTTGGAGATCGTGTTTCCCCGCGTCGTCGGCTATCGGGTCGAATTGCCTGAGGACCGGCTGGAGGCGGCGTTTACCGACGACGCGCGCCTGACCTTGACACCCGAAATGGTCGGCCCCGGTCAGACGCTGCTCGAAGGCATCGTCGGCGAAGGCGTCATGCTGTCGGCGGCAGAGATGAAGGAGATGCGGCCCAGCACCGTCTCCTTCGAGTTAGCGAAGTTCATGCTCTACGCCTATTTCAAGGACGGTAACGGCGAGCCGAAGCTCCAGCTGTTCTACCAGATTCAGCGGATCGTCCGGCGCTGGCTCGACGACGGGTACTTGGTCTGCAAGGGCGACACGGGCCCCTGGATGCTGCAGATCAAGCCCATCGCGGCGCGGGCGGCGGAACGGATTTATCAGTCCATCGCACCGGCCAGCGGGGCGAAGAGCAATTTGGTCGTTCTCGACCCCTATAACCCCAAAGGTTCGTCGCGCTTCGTCGGCTTCACGACCAGCAAGGACATCTACGAGACCGCGCCGGACAAGTGCCACGTGAACTATGTTGTGACGGATAGCGGGTGGGAGGCGGAGTTCGCCCGGGCGGCGGAGGCGCATCCGCGCGTGCTGGCCTATGTCAAGAACCAGGGTCTGGGGCTTGAGGTTCCCTACAAGGACGGGGACACGGCGCGGGTGTACCTGCCCGATTTCGTTGTCTTGATTGACGACGGACATGGGCCGGATGATCCCTGGCGGCTGGTCGTTGAGGTCAAGGGCTATCGGGCCGAGAACGTCCGCGACAAGTCCATGACGATGAAGGAGAAGTGGATCAAGGGCGTCAACAATCTGGGCAATTTCGGGCGCTGGGGCTTCGTCGAGTTCAACGACGTCTACGAAATGCAGAAGGAATTCGGCGCGACGATCGATCGTGCGATCAGAGACAAGGACCGGGCTGAGCAAGGGGCTGGTTCATGACCGAGGGGCCAGTTCCGCCACGCGCTGGAGAGATCATATTTCACTTCGACGTGAAGCGAAGCAGCATCCCGCTATCCAATTTCATCGACACGGCCCGCGCCACCCAGTCCATCATCGACGATTTCAACACAACGTACTTCGACGGAAAATTGAAGTACGAGTTACACGTGCGAACTCCGGAAGATGGCAGCCTCATCGAGGTTTTGGCGGTTGTCCTTACGTCCTCTGCCGCGTCTGCGACGGCGGTTTTCTGGTTTCTTTCGACGGACATAGGAAAGGCATTCTTCAAGGGCCTGACAACCCAAACACCTGCCGAATGGGCAGAACAATTTGGCACGACGCTCCGGGAACGCACCCCTCGGATATTTGCGGCGGCAGACCCCGAAACGCTTCGACTTCAGCCACCGGCACTTGATGTCCCTGACATCGCGACGATCACTTTCCAAACCGACGGCCTTGTGGAGCCCGACGTTGGAATGTTCGAGGACGATGCCATTGAGACGAGCGAACCAAGCGACACCGACAAGGAAGTTGCAGCGGAGGCGGTCGCCCTCATCACTGTGAGTTTCCTGAGGTTGGATGAACCTAGCCTGCGGCAGATCGGGATCACCCCAGAAAAGTCGCGTGGCGCGTTCTCTGGGAGAAACAAATTCTTCGAGGCATGCATCGCCAACCCAGAAGTTGACGGCATTTCGTTCCAACGCGATCCCGTGTTCGAGATTCGTCGAAGTGATTTTCCTGGAAAGATCGTTCGCCTGCCTGACGTTTCTCTGAAGGAATTGGATGAACTCGCAGAGGCCGCTGATCAAAAGGTCGAGACGGTCGATATCGTCGTAAACTCACCCAACTGGAAACGCGGTGGACGGCGCTGGCAGGCAGCCACAAAGAAACACCAGGACATCTCGTTCGAAATTGAAGATGACGGATTCTGGCTCCTTGTGGAGCGCAAGGAAATTCAGCCGGACATCCGGGACAACCTTCGTGTCCAGTGGGCGTACACTGGCCGTGCAAGCAAGCCAACGAACGTGCGCGTTCTGAGGGTCATCAGCTACAACGGCAAGCCCATTTCTGCGCCCTTGAGCGACGCGGAAGTCAAGGCGCAACTCGCGAACGCACGGCAACTCGAACCCGACGACCCGGACCTCTTCGACGAGCGCAGGCTTGAGCCGCGAAAAGACAAAAAGGACTAGAGACTGTGGCGAAATCAACGAAGCCCCCCAAACAAGTCGAAACCCTGACGCACAAGGGCTCCCGGCGGCGGAATATCCCCACAGCGGAGTTGCAGTCGCATGCGCAGCGGGCCGAGGAATTGTCGCCGCGCCCGCCGGTCCATTATCCGCGCCGGACGCCCCTGACGATGGGCGCGACGCGTCCGCGCGACGGGGAGTTGGACCCGCAATTGGTGTGGAAAGGCGCGCGCATCCACCTGACCGACGTGCAATTGAAGGAGGCGGCGGCCAAGGGATACATCGACGTGTCCGAGGCGCAATTGGTGTGGAAGGGCAAGGACCAGCAGGATTGGTCCGATCTGGTGGTTCAGACGCCGCCGCTTTACATCCAGGAGAAAATCCACCCCAAGGCGATCATCGACGATCTGGCCAAACGGACCAAGGCCAAGCGCGATATGGACGCGCCCGATCTGTTCCACGATTTCAACGGCATCGATCCGGACGCGAAGACGGAGTTCTATCAGCACGACCAGAACTGGGCGAACCGGTTCATCCTGGGCGACAGTCTTCAGGTGATGGCGAGCCTCGCCGAACGCGAGGGGCTGCGCGGACAGGTGCAGTGCATCTATTTCGACCCGCCCTATGGCATCAAGTTCAATTCGAACTGGCAGGTGTCGACCCGGTCCCGCGACGTCAAGGACGGGAAGATGGAGGAAATCTCGCGCGAGCCGGAACAGGTGCGCGCGTTCCGCGACACCTGGAAGGAGGGCATCCACTCCTACCTCACCTATCTCCGCGACCGGCTGACCGTGATGCGGGATTTGTTGACCGAGAGCGGCAGCATCTTCGTCCAGATCGGGGACGAGAATGTTCATCGGGTTCGGGCTTTGTTGGACGAGGTGTTTGGGCCCGAGAACTTCGTTTCCGAGATAACTTTTCAAAAAACCGGTGGGCAGACCAGCGACCATCTGCCCGCAATTCAAGACTACATACTTTGGTTTGCAAAAAATTTGGAAAGCGTGAAATTTCGCAGGTTACACAACTCCAAAGAGCTTGGAGTCGGACATGGCTCGGGATTGCGGTACGACCAAACAGACGCTTCGGGTCGTGCCTTTCAGTTGACGAGTCTGACGTCGAATCGGCCACCCGGCTCGTTCCCAGTTACAGTTGATGGAACTGCCTATCGACCTTCTGGAGGGTATTGGAAGACGGGTGAAGCTGGCTTTCAGAAACTGATAAAGGCAAATCGAGTCCGTCTGGCAGGTCGGACTCTTCGCTATGTCCGTTACTTGGACGATTTTGCGGCGTATCCGATTACGAATATCTGGACCGATGTCGCAGGCAGCGTCAGCAAGGTCTATGTTGTGCAAACTAGCCGGGCAGTCGTCGAACGCTGTATCCTCATGGCGACCGATCCCGGCGATCTGGTTCTTGATCCCACCTGCGGCTCCGGCACGACGGCGACCGTGGCCGAACAATGGGGACGCCGCTGGATCACGGTCGATACATCCCGCGTCGCGCTGGCACTCGCCCGCGCCCGCGTCATGGGCGCCCGATATCCATACTACCTGCTCGCCGATTCCGCCGCCGGGCGGATGAAGGAGGCGGAGTTGACGGGCCGCCCGCCGAAAGACGGCGCGACCCATGGCGATATCCGCCAAGGCTTCGTCTATGACCGCGCGCCGCATATCACGTTGAAATCCATCGCCAACAATGCCGAGATCGACGTGATCTGGGGCGAGTATCAGGCGAAGATGGAGCCGATACGCGCTGCACTAAACGCTGCCCTGTCGAAGAAATGGGAGGAATGGGACATCCCCCGCGCAGCCGCCGCCGCATGGCCGGACAGGGCGAAGGGCATGCACGCCGATTGGTGGACCCTTCGCATCGCCCGGCAGAAAGCCATCGACGCCTCCATCGCCAAAAAGGCGGACGTCGAATTGCTTTATGACCGGCCTTATGAGGACAAATCCCGCATCCGCGTCGCCGGGCCGTTCACGGTCGAGAGCCTGTCGCCGCATCGCGCCGTGCCGTCGGACGAGGCGGAGTTGATCGGCGATGTCGAGGCGTCCGAGGGCAAGCGCCGCCGCACCCTTCCCAAGCAGGTCGAGGGCGCGGCGGACTTCACCCAGATGATCCTGGACCATCTGAAAACTTCCGGCGTGCAGCAGGCGAAGAAGGATGACCGCATCCGCTTCGACGCCATCGCGGTCTGGCCCGGGGACTATGTCGCCGCCGAGGCGCGGTTCCTGGAAGGCACGGTCGAGAAGCGCGCCGCCATCTTCATCGGGCCGGAATTCGGCACGGTCAGCCGACACGATCTGATCGCCGCGTCGCGCGAGGCGCTGGACGCGCGGTTCGACGTGCTGATCGCCTGCGCGTTCAATTTCGAGGCGCATACGTCGGAGCTGAACAAGCTGGGGCCGCTGCCCATCCTGAAGGCGAAGATGAACCCCGAACTGCACATGTCGGACGAATTGAAGAACACCGGCGCGGGCAATCTGTTCGTCGTGTTCGGCGAGCCTGATATCCAGTGGAGCTTTACCGCCTCCGGCGAGATCGTTGTGGAGGTGTTGGGCGTCGACGTCTTCGACCCGAAGACGGGCGAGGTGCGCGCCAGCGGCAAGGACGACATCGCCGCCTGGTTCATCGACACGGATTACGACCAGGAGAGCTTCTTCGTCCGCCACGCTTATTTCATGGGGGCGAACGATCCATACAAATCGCTGAAGACGGCGTTGAAGGCCGAGATCGACGAGGACGCCTGGGCGACGCTGTACCGGGACAAGTCGCGCCCCTTCCCTCGCCCGAAGAAGAACTTCGCGGTCAAGGTCATCAACCACTTCGGCGACGAGGTGATGAAGGTGTTTGCGGTGTAGGGGGCCCGATGTTCAATCTGCTCATTAGCGGCAACGACGAGTCCTTCCGTGGCGAGCCTTGGACGTTGGAGCGCGGTCGCGTTTTCGAACACACCGAGGCAAATGTTGCTGCGCCATTTCGTGAATTAGATCAGCAACAGCTGGAGCAGTTGTGCAGATTCCCTGCTTTGATCGCATACGAAAAAGGGGTCGGGCTCAACGCACGAATTGCGAGATTAGTCCGCGTGCGGCTTCGGGATAATGAAGTCCGCGTTGAGTACCGTTTTATCCCTGATTTGCCAGCGATAACACCTGAGCAGTTGGAGAACCTTGTTTGGGAACTCGATATACGGAAAAACGAGTTGTTCCGCACACATTGGGCGCTAAAGGCAGTGGACATCTTTTCGGAGCTCTTGGCGGCAAACGTTCTTTCGCCGGATGACTATTCGAAGGTGCCGAACGACCTTCGTATTTTGCAAGAAGTGAAGCAGCCTGGAAACCAGCTTAAGATTTCGCCGACAGTTTTTCGCGTTCCAGATCAACCTGTGGAGCCGGACCTTGTTTCGGTAATGCTTCCGTTCAAGCCTGAATTCAACCCAGTGTTTCAAACCATTGAGGCCGTCGGCACAGGCATCAATCTCGACGTCAAGAATGCTAACCAGGTGTGGGAAGAATCCGAGATCATTCAGGACATTTTTTCCCTAATTTACCGGTCCGCGATCGTCGTATGCGATTTCAGCGGCAGCAACCCGAATGTGTTTTACGAAGCTGGAATCGCTCACACACTTGGAAAACCAGTCGTACCGTTGGCGCAACAAAAGAACGACCTTCCTTTCGACCTCCAACACCATCGAGCCATCTTGTATCTCAACAACGAAGAAGGGCGGCGGGGTATGGCGGAGGAACTGCTGCCGCGTTTCGAGACGCTCATTCGGCGGAGCCGCTAATGCATTTCCGGATCGCCGATAGCTTCCAGACCGCGCTCCGCCGCCTGGCCGCCCAAGAACAGAAGGCGGTGAAGGAAACCGTCTACGACCTGCAGACGGACCCCAGCGCGCCGGGGCTTCAGTTCCACCGGATCGACAAGTCCAAGGACCCGAATTTCTGGTCGATGCGGGTCAACCGGGACGTCCGCATCATCGTCCACAAGACGGCGGATAGCTTCTTGCTATGCTATGTCGATCACCATGACGACGCGTATGCTTGGGCTGAGCGGCGCAAGATCGAGACCCATCCGAAAACCGGCGCCGCCCAGATCGTCGAGGTCCGAGAGCGGGTGCAGGACATCGTCGTCCATCGGCCTGTCGTTATGGCCGCGCCCGAGGCGCCGAAGCCTGCACCGCGCCTTCTCTTCGCCGCCATCTCCGACGACGACTTGTTGGGGTATGGCGTGCCGCCAGAGTGGCTAGGCGATGTGCGCCGGGCGACCGAGGACACCCTGTTCGATCTGACCGCGCATCTGCCGAGTGAGGCCGCCGAGGCGTTGTTGGACCTGGCCGTCGGCGAGACGCCCGAACGCCGCGCCGCGCCTGCGCCCGAAGCCGCCAGCCCGTTCGAGCACCCAGACGCCCAGCGCCGGTTCCGCGTCATGGATGGCGTGGAAGAATTGAAGCGTGCGCTCGACTTCCCCTGGGATCAGTGGACCGTCTTTTTGCATCCGTCGCAGCGGCAGGTGGCCGAGCAGGTGTTCTCTGGTCCCGCACGTGTCACGGGTTCCGCCGGTACAGGCAAGACGGTCGTCGCCCTGCACCGGGCGGCGAATATCCTGAAGCGCGATCCCTCTGCGCGGCTCTTGCTGACGACGTTCTCGTTGCCCCTCGCGAACGCGCTGGAAGGAAAGCTGCGCCTGTTGACTGGGCCGGACTCCGCCTTCGTGCCACGCACCACGGTCCTGCCGTTTCGAGGGGTGGCACGCGAACTCTTCACCCTCGCGCAGGGGTACGATCCCCGTACCGCCTCCGACGAACAGATTTCCGGCGCCCTGAAATCCGCCGCCGCCGAACTGGGGGTCACGAACTTCACCCAGCGCTTCCTCGTGTCGGAATGGATGAACGTCGTCGATGCCTGGCAGGTTGCCGATGCCGCCGCCTATCGCGAGGTGCCGCGCCTGGGCCGGAAGAACCGCCTCGGGCCGAAACAGAGGGAGGCGTTGTGGCCTGTCTTCGCCCGTGCCCGCGCTATTCTGACCGCGCAGGGCGTCATCAGCTGGCCGATGATCTTCGGCGAAGTGACCCGGCATTATTCAGCGCGGGCGGACAAGCCCTTCACACATGTCGTCGTGGACGAGTCCCAGGACCTTGGCGTGCCGGAACTACGGATGCTCTCGGCCATCGTCGGCGATGGGCCCGACCGGTTGTTCTTCGCAGGCGACCTGGGGCAACGCATATTCCAGGAGCCGTTCTCATGGAAGGCGCTGGGCGTCGACATCAGGGGCCGGGCGCGGACCTTGAAGGTCAATTATCGGACTTCGCACCAAATCAGGCGTGCGGCAGATCGGTTGTTGCCAGCCCACTCCCAGGACGTGGATGGAAACGAGCAGGATCGGCGGGGCACGGTCTCGGTCTTCAACGGGGCGGAACCCGAGGTCAGGAAGTTTAAGGATTCCGCCGGGGAACGCGACGGCGTCGCCGCATGGATCAAGGGAGCAGTGGCCGATGGGATCGCGCCGGCCGAGATCGGCGTCTTCGTGCGGTCGTTAGCGCAGTTGTCGCGTGCACGCGACGCCGTCCAGCAGGCCGGCCATGTCCAACTGGAACTGTCCGAACGGATCGAAGACCCGGCGGGACGCGTCGCCATCGGGACGATGCATCTGGCGAAGGGGCTCGAATACAAAGCCATCGCCGTCATGGCATGCGACGACGACATCTTGCCCCTCAAGGAGCGCGTCGAGACGGCGGCGGACGAGGCGGAGCTGGACGAGGTGTACGAGACCGAGCGGCACCTGTTCTACGTCGCCTGTACCCGGGCGCGGGATCGCCTGCTGGTGACAGGCATTTCCCCGGCGTCGGAGTTCTTGAAGGACTTCGACGACGGCGGTTCGATACCGGCCCAAAAGGGAGTGGCGTAAGCGGCCCGCAGGATGTTGTGCGTCGGCCATCAGTCGGCATGTATGCCCTGTCGATCTGCGACGAACTCGTTTTTTGGCCGCATGAAGGGTGGCCGGGACATGCCCAACCAGCAGGAAGCCTACGGCTTCCACGTGCGTGAATGACGGCTTTGTCTCGAACGTACCCAAGCGGCAGTAAACCCGCCCGTCTGCATCGGCGGGCTGGGGATCACGGAACCGCTATGGCCATAGCGGCTCCATCGTTCGCGCGTGGGCCGACACGTCATCTGCCGCCCTCCGCGTGCGATCGCGATCGCAAAGTATATTTACGTGGCCGGAATCCGCAGATGTCAGATGGCGAAGGGCGCCTGCCCTTAAAGTTCAAGTAAGGTGTCGCGGGCTTCAGAGCTTGTTTCGTGCCACAAAAACAAAGCGACGCTGCGGCCTAGAAGGGCTGCTTCGTGTTCCTGACCGTCGCAATCAGTTCAGCCCCCGCGAGCGGGCAGCACGTGACCCAGGCCGGGCTTTTGCGGAACGCGCCCAAGCCAGAGCATCGCCCCACCGGTATAACGCCCGGCGCGCGAACAAACTGTAGGGTGGCCCACCGCCGCGCGTCGCCTTGGTCGACAGTGTATGTGGCGAAACCCGATATCCTACCCGTGTTAGCGCCTCAGCGACGTCGATGCGCGTCAACATGACTTCCTCGTCTATCGCCAACATTTTGTAAGCCACCTCTGGTGCTGGCCGCGTGGCGCAGCCGTGACGGCTTGTATTTACCGTTCGGCAGCTCCACAGGCAGGTGAGCGGCGAATAATGCGAATTTTGT
>DMER01000131.1:18500-19003 GCA_003451645.1 Alphaproteobacteria bacterium
CGCACCCGCGTGAGGCAATGTTGCCCTTCGCTTCGGACAATAGTTTGCCACCCATTCTTGTCTGCTCTGCGCGGAATCCTTCGATTCCCAGGGCGACAGGAACGGTTACAGACGCGAACCCACTTTCAAGGCGCGCTGTCGCCCCGACCCACGCGCCTCCTACCGATGTCCCCAATATCCGGAACCTCTCGACCAGCCGGAAAACCGGAGGGACAGAGGCAGCGAACAGGCAAGGGCGTCAGGAACGCTCTTGGCATCCCATCCCCGGTATCGGAGAGGCAGCCCGAGAGCGAGAGCCGGAGGCCCCTGGCCGGTCCTTCGGGTGGAAGCCCACCCTTCGGGACCGAGGAGGTCGGCGCGCGGTTCGGGCCGTGGATTCCCAGCCTTAGCCGCGCGGATAGCGCGCGTCCCACTCGCCCGATTGCTCCCGAAGGAGCGCGACGCCGAACTGCACATCCCCGATCGAGGTACCTCGGGGGATCGGCCCCCCTTCACCTCGTCTC
>DMER01000131.1:19196-19616 GCA_003451645.1 Alphaproteobacteria bacterium
CCCTTCACCTCGTCTCGCGCTCGATGGGCGCGGTCTGCTCCTCCGCTTTTTGCGCGCGGTCGGTCTCGCGTCCGGGTCTCCGGCAATGGCGTTGGTTTTCTCGCCATCGGGTCCCTGGGGGTTCGGCGGCCTCGCCTAGGTCCAGTACCCTTTTACTTTTCTCTTCGAACCGATCTCGGTTTTTAGGCCAGCATAATTAGGTGTGTTACAGCGGATTCGCCGTGACCGGGATGGCCCTGGCGGTCCTGGCACGGGTGGCTCTCACTACCCGGCGTCGTTGATCAGGCTATCCCCGCGATTTTTTGGGCGAGGGGGAGCCATCCGGGTCCGGTGCGGCTTTACCCGTTTTCACCATCGTCGAAGTCGGCGTCCTCGCCCGACCGCCGGGGGACTTTCGGTGGTCGGGGGGTGAGATAGCTC
>DMER01000131.1:19884-20079 GCA_003451645.1 Alphaproteobacteria bacterium
AATGTAATCGTTCCGATGTCTACTCACGAAAAGAGGCCTGTTTCAGCTAGAAATACCAACAGGCAGCTTCAGAAGGGCTGAGCCTTCGTTTGTTGGAAGACCGTTTTTTCCGAGGGGCGAACCAGGGCCCAACCTCCGTCGTATGACCTCGATGACTTTGGACTTTTTCGGCAGCCCGCCGCCAGTTGACGCCGC
>DMER01000131.1:20302-20646 GCA_003451645.1 Alphaproteobacteria bacterium
CCCGCCCGATGGACCCCAACGCGCCGGGCAGCGCTTGACCGCATGGCGGAGTTTCTGCCCCGAGCCGGGCGAGCCTATACCGGGACGCGGAACCAGGATCGTGGTCCGGAAGACCGGTCGAACGTGTCGGCTCTGTCTCCCTGGATTAAGCGGCGGGTTCTGACCGAAGCGGAGGTCATCGGCGGCGTCCTCAAGGCGCACGGAGCAGCGGCGTCCGACAAGTTTGTCCAGGAGGTGTTCTGGCGGACGTACTGGAAAGGTTGGCTGGAACATCGCCCCGGGATGTTGACCGCGTTTAATGCCCGCCGTTTGGCGTTGAAGGCGCAGATGTCGGTGGACCCGGC
>DMER01000131.1:20863-21190 GCA_003451645.1 Alphaproteobacteria bacterium
TCTTCGTGACGACTATGCGCGGGCGACCGAAGGCCGGACTGGGATCGGGTGTTTCGACGCTTGGGCTCGGGAGTTACGGGATACGGGGTGGCTGCACAATCACGCGCGAATGTGGTTCGCGAGCATCTGGTGTTTCACGCTAAAGCTGCCGTGGGTCCTGGGAGCGGATTTCTTCTTCAAGCACCTTGTCGATGCCGACGCGGCTTCAAACACCTTGTCGTGGCGCTGGGTCGCGGGGCTGCATACGCCTGGAAAGCACTATCTCGCGCGGGCTGATAACATCCGAGTAAATACAAGGGATCGCTTCGATCCGGCTGGCCAGTTAAA
>DMER01000058.1:0-230 GCA_003451645.1 Alphaproteobacteria bacterium
GAGGTGATCCTGACCGGCGGCGACCCCTTGATGCTGCCAGCAAAGCGGATCGAGGCGATCACGCAAAGCCTGGCGCGGATCAGCCATGTGCAGGTCCTGCGCTGGCACAGCCGGGTGCCGACCGTCGATCCGGCGCGCATCACGGAGGATATGGTCCGCGCCCTGATGAATACGGCACAGGCGGTGTATGTGGCAGTGCATGCCAACCACCCGGACGAGTTCGGGCCCAA
>DMER01000058.1:438-765 GCA_003451645.1 Alphaproteobacteria bacterium
CACCCGGACGAGTTCGGGCCCAAGGCCAGAGCCGCCATTGCAAGGCTGGCCCAGGCAGGCATCGGCCTTATCGGGCAGACCGTATTGCTTAAAGGGATCAATGACGAGATCGAAACCCTGGAGGCGCTGATGCGCGCCTTTGTGGCCAATCGGATCAAGCCCTATTACCTGCACCAGATGGACCCGGCACCGGGCGCGGCACATTTTGAGGTGCCTGTTGAACGTGGGCGCGCGCTCATCACGCAACTGCGCGACCGCATGACGGGCCTGGGTGTTCCCGCCTATGTGGCCGACGGGCCGGAGGGGCGGAAAAGACATCTGGATGCG
>DMER01000058.1:988-4161 GCA_003451645.1 Alphaproteobacteria bacterium
GGCGGAAAAGACATCTGGATGCGGAAGAAATTGAGCGTTAACCGCAGGGTGCGATAGAAAATCAGGGCTGACGGCATCCAGGCTCTTCGGTAGGATATGCTCATGGAACGCCAAGAAGCGATCGCACGATTGAGGCAGCACCGCCAAAGGCTCATGGAGCTGGGCGTTACACGTGCATATTTGTTCGGGTCCGTCGCGACCGGGTCGGCAACGCAGGACAGCGATGTCGATGTCATGATCGATCTTGACGAGGGGCCTGGGGGCCGCAAGCCGCTCTTCAGCGCCTTTGACGTTGGCGGCATCCAGTACGCTTTGACGCAAATTCTCGGCTGCCGCGTCGATGTTGTGGTGCGGCGCGATGCGCTCAAACACGGCAAACGCCTGCGGGACATCGCACAATCCGGACTCGTCGATGCCTTCTGAGCGGCAGGGACGGATTGATCGGGCCATTGTGGAGGCGCGTGAGAACATAAGCCTGATACAGATTTGGTGGGCGGCATCCGACTTAGACGCACTGAGAGCAGACCGAAAAACGCGTTACGCTATTGAGCGCGCCTTCATCGCGATTGATGCAGCGATCCGTGACATCCCTCAGGACCTCATTCAGCGCTATGGCATCCCGGCAAACCTAATTGCGGGATTTCGCAACGCCCTGGCCCATACTTATGAGGACATCTTGGATGAACGCGTGATCCTAACGATCCAGGAAGACCTGCCCGCTTTGGACATAACTCTCCAGCGTATGCAAACTGACGAGCCTTAGGCGGTGACGAGTCCCCGCTACCACATGGAATCACCATGGCGGAAAAGACATCTGGATGCGGAAGAGGTATGACACCTCAAGACGAGAACGCCTCGCCAATGCTGCGCATGCGGGCTTCGAACAAGGGCCGCGTCTGATCGTCGGTCGCCACGACAACACGCCCGCCGCCTTGGGCGATCTGGCGGAAAGTGGGCTCGACGACGATGTCAGGCGACTGCGCTTGCCGCCAGCGCTCCCCCACCGCATCGGGCATCAAGGTGATGCCACCAAAGCGGTCGGGCCGCGCCCGGGCCGCGTTCCAGATATTGGTGTTGAGCAAACCGGGATAAAGGATCGTAACGCCCACACCCTTGGGCTTCAGCTCGGCTGCGAGCGCTTCGGCAAAGGCGGCCGTGCCTTGCTTGGTGGCGGCATAGAGCGTGAAGGGCCCCTGCACATCCACGATTGAGGCGGAGGAGGCGGTCACGCCCAGATGCAAGGGTCCGCCTGCGCTGAGCATGCCAGGCATGAAGGCTTGCGCGGTCCAGGCCACGCCGAACACATTGACTGCCATGGTCCACTCGATCGCGCGCTGACTGCCCTCCAGGATGCTGGTGCCAGCGCCAACGCCTGCATTGACCCACAGGATTGCAGGCGCGATGCCGGACGATTGCAGATCATGGGCACTGCGCATGACCGCCTCGCGGTCACTAACGTCAGCGGTGAGCACCCGTGCCTGCACGCCGAGCGCCCGCGCCTCTGACGCCACGATCTGTGCGGCCTCCGCCCGGATGTCGAGCGCAATGACATTGAGCCCTTCGCGCGCAAAACCTAGCGCCAAGGAGCGCCCGATCCCGTCACCGGCGCCCGTGATGAGGGCCCAGCGGCCCCGATACTCTGTGAGATGTGCCATTCGGCGATGCTCCATAAAGGCTTGTTCCAAGGCGATCAGAATAGCATGGGTTCGAGAGTAACTTCGATGCTCAAAGAGCGCAGCGGCCGGAGCATGACTGGCTCAGAGCCATTGACCGCATTAGGGGCGGCCGTTTGCGGCTCGAAGCAGAAATAGTCTGTATCAGGAGCATAAAGTTGATAGAACGGCGCAGGCCCGACGGTCAAACGCAAGGCGACACCATCATGCGGCCATACGATCTCGGCATTGCCATCCCAGCCGGTGAAGCAATGGTCGATGCCGCCCAAGGGTACTGCGCGCAAAGTGGTGAAATCCCAAGGCTCCGGTATGGGGATCGCGCTGCGCGGCAAATCATCCTCGGTCAGCATGACCGCCGCAGACGGGGCCTGCAGCAAAACGCCACGACGCCGGGGAAAAAACGGGTGCAAACCGAGCGACGCAGGCATGGGGGTCTCTGGCCACCCCTCATGGGTCAGCGTGAGGACAATGCGCAATCCGGTGTCGATCAGTCCAAAGGATAACGCAACCGAATAGGCCCAGGGCCAGGGCTCGCCGCCACGATGGCGCAGGTGCAGGAGACTGCAAGGTTCGGGAATAGGTATCGGCGGCTCGACAGCCTCCCACGTCCCTCGCCAGGCCAGCCCGTGCAGGGCATGCGGTCCGGCGAAGCAAGCAGCATCGCGCGAGAGAGAATAGTCTTGGCCGCCAGCACGAAACCGGCCATGGGCGATCCGGTTGACCCAGGGCGCCATGACGAAACAGGCAAGATCGAGAGGCTCACCAGTGGTGATGGCTCCAAGACTGGCGGGGCGCAGGATGTCGGCACCCTCCCACTGCCAGCGCGCGATGGCGCCACAGTCCACCAGGACCTGCAGCGACTGGCGGCCAAGCGTGAGGGTAACGAGATCAGTCCTCGGCAATGGTGTTGCCTTGGGAAAAGACGCCTTCGGGCCCGAGGCGGCCCTCATAGCAGCGGGTCAAGGCGCCACAAGTGGCGTAATACATGGCCGAGCGCTGGCCTGCGAATTCGAGATCGTAACAGACTTCCGCGCCCGACCCGACCTTGGGGATAGTCTGGCACAGCCAGCCATCGCGGATCGTCCACGTGCCACGCTCGCGATAGACTTTGTCGACAAGGGGCCCATGCGGCGCCACCGCGCCATAGCGGCGGAAGCGCGCCTCCAGCGTACCATCGGGATGGTAATAGACCTGCCAGGAGAACGCGTTGCGGGAGGCGGCCTCAGGGCTGTCGGGCGGCGCGGAGCCATCGGCAAACCCCTCCGTACCCCGAAAGGTGCGCCCCGCGACCTGGGCCCGGAGGTTCCCCCGGCGCCCGACCACGATCACCTTTTCATTGGCCCAGTCCTTGCGGGACTGCGGCGCCTTGGGCGGCTCGCTTCCTTGCGCGAAAAGCTGAGCCGCCGCGGCCAAGATCGTCAGGATCACCATTGCCCCCATACCCGAATACGGGATTGAGAGTAGCGCAGCTCAAGCATTGACGCTACGCAGCATCCACGC
>DMER01000058.1:4392-4774 GCA_003451645.1 Alphaproteobacteria bacterium
TTGACGCTACGCAGCATCCACGCGGTTTTCTCGTGAACCTGCAGGCGTTGGGTCAAAAGGTCCATGGTCGGCTGATCGTTTGCCTTTTCGGCCGCCGGGAAGGCGTCCCGGCAGGTGCGCGCGGCGGTCTCATGATCCTCCAGCAGGATCGCGACCATTGTGGTGGCGTCGGGCACGCCATCCTCGTCCTGAATGCTGGAGAGCGTGGCAAAGGCGCCATAGGACCCTGGCGCGAAATGACCCAGCGAGCGGATACGCTCGGCGATCAGATCGATGGCGGTCCAAAGCTCCGTGTACTGAACCATGAACATCGCATGCAGGCTGTTGAACTGCGGGCCTGTCACATTCCAATGGAACGCATGCGTCTTGAGATAGAGACCAT
>DMER01000058.1:5001-5403 GCA_003451645.1 Alphaproteobacteria bacterium
CGGCCAAAACGCGGGACAAATGCTCGGCGATCTTCTTCCTGTCGGCGGCTGAAATTCCAATGTCGATGTCAGTGGCTTGGGGCAGTACAGGCTTCTTGGCCATGGGGCTCTCCTGAAGGTGGGGCCCCACTCATAAGAAGCTGCACACGCGGCGTCAAACGGGCTTTCGCGGCCGGTTGGGCCTGAGGCTTGCGGGCCTGTGATCGCCTTTGGTGACAAAGGTCTGGACGCCATGCTTGCGGCCTGTGCGCCGGCCTTCCCCGCCTGCGGCACCCGTGCCCACAGGCTGGCGTGCGGGCACAAGCTGATGCTTGGCCGGTCCGATCAAGTCCTGCCGGCCCATGGATTTGAGTGCCTCCCGGATGGCGGGCCAATTCTCCGGATCGTGATAGCGCAGGAACG
>DMER01000058.1:5584-5997 GCA_003451645.1 Alphaproteobacteria bacterium
CGCAGCAGCGGCCAGTTGTTCGGATCGTGATAGCGCAGGAACGCCTTGTGCAAGCGGCGCTGACCCAGATTGCGTACGGTCTCAACCGCCTCCGAGCCGCCGCGCCGAACACCGCGCCAGGGATTGACGCCCGCATGATACATGGCCGTGGCGGGCGCCATGGGCGACGGCAGGAAGGTCTGCACTTGATCAGCGCGGAACTTGTTCTTCTTGAGCCACAAGGCGAGGTTCAACATGTCCTCATCCGTCGTGCCAGGATGGGCCGCGATGAAATAGGGGATCAGGAAATACTTCTTGCCCGCCTTTTGCGCCGCCTGATCGAACATCTGCTTGAAGCGGTCATAGGTGCCGATGCCGGGCTTGAGCATCTTGTTGAGAGGCCCATCCTCAGTGTGCTCGGGCGCGATCTTGAG
>DMER01000200.1:0-4122 GCA_003451645.1 Alphaproteobacteria bacterium
CATGCCCGGCATGGCGATCAGGAACTGGTTGGTGAGGTTGATGCTGCCAAGGCCGGACATGGCGCGGATTGTAGCGATCACGCACACTGCGCAGATGCCCACGCGACTGCCCCCCTCCCCCACGCTCGACCCGGTCGACCGGGCGCTGGTCTGGCTGCGCCGCGACCTGCGCGCCGACGACCACGCCGCGCTGTACCACGCGCTGCGCTCGGCGCGGCGGGTGTGGTGCGCCTTCGTGTTCGACCGCGACATCCTCGATGCGCTGCTGGCGCGCGGCCTCGCGGCCGATCGCCGCGTGGAGTTCATCCACGACAGCCTGGTGCAGCTCGACGAGGCGCTGGCCGCGCTCGGCCGCGCGAACGGTCACGACGGAGTTCGGCTGCTGGTGCGTCACGGCCATGCGGTGCCGGAAATCGACCGGCTGGCGCGCGAGCTGCGCGTGCAGGCCGTCTATGCCAACCACGACGACGAGCCGGCGGCGTTGGCGCGCGACGCCCAGGTGCGCGGCCGGCTGGCCGACGCCGGCGTGGCGCTGCACACGTCGAAGGACCACGTGGTGTTCGAGCGCAGCGAGGTGCTCACGCTCTCGGGCCAGCCGTTCTCGGTGTTCACGCCCTACAAGAACGCGTGGCTGAAGAAGCTGGCGCCCTACTACCTGAAGGCCTACCCGGTGGCGCGCCACGCCGGCGCGCTGGCTCGCAGGCCGGCCGACGAGCCGGGCGTGCCCGCGCTCGAGGCGATCGGTTTCCAGCGCACCAACCTGCATGCGCTGCGCCTGCCCAGCGGGCCGGCCGGCGCGGTCGAACTGCTCGACGACTTCCTCGGCCGCATCGACCGCTACCACGAGACGCGCGACTTCCCGGCCATCAAGGGCCCCAGCTACCTCAGCACGCACCTGCGCTTCGGCACCGTGTCGATCCGGCGCCTGGCGCGCGAGGCGCACGCGCGCATGGTGGCCGGCTCGCGCGGCGCCGAGGTGTGGCTCTCGGAGCTGATCTGGCGCGACTTCTACCACCAGATCCTGCACCACCACCCGCGCGTCGCCCAGCACGCCTTCAAGCCCGAGTACGACCGCATCCGCTGGGAGCACGGCCGCCACGCCGACGAGCTGTTCGCCGCCTGGTGCGAGGGCCGCACCGGCTACCCGATGGTCGACGCCTGCATGCGCAGCCTGCGCGCCACCGGCTGGCTCAACTTCCGCATGCGCGCGATGCTGCAGGCGGTGGCGAGCTATCACCTGGCGCTCGACTGGCGCGCCAGCGGCCTGGTGCTGGCGCGGCGCTTCACCGACTACGAGCCGGGCATCCACTGGCCGCAGGTGCAGATGCAGTCGGGCGCCACCGGCATCAACACGCCGCGCATCTACAATCCGGTCAAACAGTCTCGCGATCAGGACCCTAATGGAGATTTCATCCGGACCTGGGTTCCGGAACTGGCCGCGCTGCCCGCCGATTTCATTCACGAGCCGTGGCGGGCGCCGCCCGATTACTTGACAGCGCGAGGCGTGCGGTTGGGCGAGACCTATCCCGTGCCGATCGTCGATCATGTGGCGGCGGCCACGCGCGCACGTGACGCCATCTATACCTTGCGCAAAGGTGCGGGGTTCCGGGCGGTTGCGCAGGAGATCGTTGCCAAACATGGCAGCCGGAAGTCGGGCCTGCCCCCGGCCGAGCGGCGCGCTCGCCCTGCGCGCAAGGCCGCGCCCGGCCAAGGGAGCTTTGAGTTCTGATGGCACGCGGAAAGGACACAGAGCCATCGCCCGGACGCCGTGGCAAGAGCCACTTGCCTGAGAAACTCTGCATTGCCTGCAACCGCCCCTTCGCCTGGCGCAAGAAATGGGCGCGGGATTGGGAGCAAGTCCGCTATTGCTCGGACCGCTGCCGGAGTGCGGGCGATCGCAATGGGCCAAAACCTCAGCGTTGAAACGCACTCACAGCGGCGCGCCGCCAGCGCCCGTAATCGCTCGTGCTGATCATCCGGCAACCGGATGGTGAGAACGCTCACAGTCCCTTCCTTCACTTCAAGAAATCATGCGTCGAGAGGTTGCGCGTCTCTTCCAGCATTATCGATACAGAGCCACTTGATTGGACACCGCCAATAACCTCCCATCGCCAGACCAGAGTTTGCCGCGCTGATCATAGAGACCATCGCCAATGGCGTCGGCGTCGCCTTCCAACAGCAACGGTGCGTTTCCTGCCGAGGCATAGTCATCAGCCTGCGCGAAAAGATGCAGGCCGAACGAAACCGTTGCGCCGAAGCGCGGCGTCGCATCGATGAAGAAAATGCGGGGCATGAACGCGTCTGAGATCGCGACAAGGCCCTTTTCATCCCAAGGCCGTCCATCACGCTCCACGAACCACACGCGATTGCGCGGATGTTCCTGCACTGTGAGTGGCTGGCCTTCGATGCCCCGCTGTTCATAGTGCTGCATCCACTTCGGCCCTAGTGAAGCGTCAAAAATGGGACAATCCGCAAATGGCGGCGCTACGGGCATCGGCGCCGCAAAGGTGCTTTGCGTTTTGCGCCGCTGCGTCACAATTAGGTCCGCGCTGAAGACGGTTGGGCCGTCGTGCTCACTGGCATGCGTAAAGCTCACGCGCCAAAACACTGTCTTGGCCTTTTCGCGCAAGGGTGCAGCACGGACAAGTAAATCCTTCGCCTTCAGCGCATCTGGAAATACCGCCGTCAATGATATCAATGCGCCGTCCGGTCCGCCGGCTTCGCGCACCGCAGCCTGTGCGACCGCCATGGCCCAGCCGCCGAACGCGCTGTTGAAATTCCAGTACGCCAGTTCGCCTCGGACTAGATATTCCCCTTCAGCGGTGCGTTGAAGTTGCGTGGCAGCGTCAAGCGCGAACATGCAATCGTGTCTCCCCAAATCCGCCGTAACGCCAGAGGCGGACCTGCCCGAACGCGGCGACGCAAAAAATCATGATCATAACAACGTTATGGTTGAGTATATAATGCTGTTATGAAAAGGCAAACCGATTCTCCGCGAGCACTCCGTAAACAGGCGCAATTGATCGCCGCCGCGGCGGAGATTCTCGATGAAGAAGGGATCGCCGGGCTCAGCGTCAGGGCGATAGCCGATCGGGCCAAAACCTCCACGATCGGCGTCTATAGCCATTTTGGCGGCAAGAAGGGCGTTTTGAATGCGCTCTATATCAGCGGGTTCGAGCAGCTTGGCGCATCCGTCGAAGATGTCCGGCGCGAGAATACGGGCGCCAGCCATGAACGCATCTTGCTCGCAATCGATGCCTATCTGGAGTTCGAAGCGCGAAAACCGAGACTTTATGCGTTGATGTTCGATGCGCAGGGCGACCGGTTCCAGCCGGACCCAGAGGCGACCAGGGCCGCCCGCGCGGCCTTTGTGAAATTGGTCGCGGTTTTCTTAGCGGCACGGCCGGATTGGTCTCGAGTACATGCGGCTCGTATCGCTTTCGAATCTTGGGCGCTGGTCCATGGTCTGGTGATGCTCAGAACGCATCAGACGCTGAAGCAGTCGCCCGCAGCCTGGCAAAGGACCGTCCGCAGTGCAGCGCGTAACTATCTCTTTGGAGCAATGAACGATCGCATAAACCGTCCGAAGTAATAGAAATGACTTGGCTTCGGATTGCGCCAGGAAAGCACCACGCACCCTCAAAACGGGATCGTCTGACCATCCCAGGCGATGAGCGTGCCTGATCGTTCGGCAGTGGCAGCGTCCAGGACCTTTAGCATTGCAGCGGCACTGTATTCGGCGGTGAACAATTTTTCCGCCGCGACGCCCGCCTGAAAGGGTTTGGACAGACCGGTATCCACCGTACCCGGATGAAGAGCGACACATACCGCGTGCTTGTTGCGTACCGCCAGCTCGATCGCGAAATTGCGGACAGCCATGTTCAGCGCCGCCTTTGACGCGCGATAGGCGTGCCAGCCGCCTAACCGATTGTCCGCAATCGAGCCAACGCGCGCTGAGATCGCCGCGAAAACCGTCTTGCGGTCGCGCGCCAGCAGCGGCAGGACATGTTTGGCGATGAGCGCTGGCCCGATCGTGTTGACCGCAAACGCCGTCGCCATCGCCTCCGCGTCGAGCGCCCGGTAGGTCTTTTCGGGTTTCAGCCCGTCCCCATGCAAAATGCC
>DMER01000200.1:4346-15117 GCA_003451645.1 Alphaproteobacteria bacterium
GCAGTGCGCGATGGCAAGGACCCGTTCGCCCTCGCCGGCGGCGCGATGCACCTCCGCGATCCATGCGGGAGGGTCGAGCGGGCCGCCGCCTGCGAACCTCTCAGCCGCCGCCGCGATGGACGCCTCGTCCCGCAGGTCGAAGCGGAATGGCAACACCTTGCCCGCCCCCTCGCCTCCCCCTCTGGCACCCGCATAGACCACGCCGCAGCGCGGATCGGCGGCGAGATGCGCGACTAGGGCCCGGCCTATGCCGCCGCCCGCCCCGAACACCGCGGCGCGATAGGCTTCCGGCAAACTCGTCAGCTGCGGCTCAGACATCATCGGTTCCATGCTCATCGATCAGTCTCAGGAAGGTCTGTGCACGGTCGGCCATCGCTGCGCGCGTCCCGGGCTTGATCTTGTCATAGGTGCGGTACATTTGTGCCATACGGGGATTGCCCTCAAACCGCTCGCGGTGCCGGAGCAAGAAATCCCAATACATGGCATTGAACGGGCAGGCATCCGGCCCCGCCTTTTCCGCGACCTTGTACCGGCAGCTGCCGCAATAATCGCTCATGCGGCCGATATAGGCGCCGCTCGCCGCATAAGGTTTCGACGCCAGCAGACCGCCATCCGCAAACTGGCTCATGCCAATGGTGTTCGGCGCCTCGACCCATTCGAAAGCGTCCGCATAGACGGCCAAATACCATTCGTGGAGTTCATGCGGATCGATGCCGGCAAGTAGCGCGAAGTTTCCCGTCACCATCAGGCGCTGAATGTGGTGGGCATAGGCATCCGTCCGGGTCTGGCCAATCGCCGCCGCCATGCAGGCCATCCGTGTACGGCCGGTCCAGTACATCGACGGCAGGCGCCGGGCCGCGCCCAGGGCATTCATGCGCATATAGTCCGGCCCCTGCCACCAATAGATGCCACGCACATATTCTCGCCAGCCGATGATCTGGCGGATGAACCCCTCCACTGCATTGAGCGGTGCCCTGCCCGCCTGCCATTCCGCCTCCGCCGCCCGGCACAATGCCAGCGGATCGAGCAGCCCCACATTGATGAGCGGCGACAAGACCGAGTGAAACAGGAATTTGTGAGCCCTCACCATTGCGTCTTGATAGTCGCCGAATTGCGGCAAAGCCTCGCGCAGGAAATGGGCGGCCGCCTCTTGCGCACCGCCCTGCGTCACAGGGAACCAGAACGGCTCCGCGTCGCCAAAGTTCGCGGCGAAGCGCGCCTTCACCATCGCGATCACCGCGCGGGTTTGCGCGTCCGGCTCGGCGCGATAGGGCGTTGGCATCATCAGCGCGCCCGGCGGCCCTTTTCGGTTCTCGGCGTCAAAGTTCCACTGTCCGCCCGCCGGGTCGCCGCCCTCCATGAGCAGGCCCGTCTTGCGCCGCATCTCACGGTAGAAATACTCCATGCGCAGGGATTTGCGCCCCTCGGCCCAGCGCGCGAACGCCTCCTTCGTGCACAGGAAGCGGGGGTCGGGAAGGATCGTTACGGGCACACTGGTCTGCGCCTCCCATCCGCGCTGCATGGCCAGCACCCGGTGCTCGCTCGCCTCCATCGTGACGATCCGCTTCGGGCGGTGGCGCGCTATAGCGCGGCGCACCTCGCCCGTGAAGGAGCCGGTATTGCCTGGATCATCCAGCTTTACATACTCGACCTGCCAGCCCGCCTCCTCCAGCGCCCGCGCAAAGGCCCGCATCGCCGACAGGATGAAGATGATCTTCTTCTTGTGGTGCGGCACATAGGCCGTCTCGTCCGCCACCTCTGCCATCAGCACAACGTCGCGCGCCGGATCGCCCTGCGCCAGAAGCGGCAGGCCGATTGTCAATTGATCGCCGAGGACGATGCGAAGGGTCTGGGCGGGCATGGGTCTCGGGCAAAGGCAGGGACGATGATTTGTAGGCTGATGGTTTACGACCGGCCTCGTGGGTTGGATCAACGGTGCGGCTGTGGCCCATCCCCACTTGTGATGATGCGGTACTGGTACACGCGCAGCTTATATTCTCCCCCTCATTGCCCCTTGCGTGCGCGGCCCCTTAGCTTTTCGCTCTGGCGTGTAATCACATTGGGAGTGTCAAGATGACGAAGATTGGATTGAATCTGGCGGCGGTGTTGCTGTCAGGCTTTGCGGCAGGTGCGGCCGTGGCTGCCGACGTTCCCTTTGGGAAAGGTTTCGGCGGCTGGACCTTTACACAAACAGCCGAACGCGATGGCATAATCAATTGCCGCGCACATAAGAAAACGGGCGACCAACACTACATCATCGCCTATCGCACGAACCAGGACAATGCCGGCTATTTCAGCATGAGCGCCAAAGGCATCAAAAAGGGCAAGTATCCGTCCCAAATGACCTTCTCGGGCGGAGTCATCATCGACGTCACTGCGGTGGTGGATGACGGCATCCGTATTTGGGCGGCTTTGGGCGATCCGGACTTGGAAAAAGTGGCGCAAGAAGGCGGCTTTGTTTTCCACATTGGACGGCTGGGTGCAACGGAAGTCGATCTTGGGGCCCGCACGGGTGACGCGTACAATCGCGTCATCGAGTGCGTGAATTCGAACCGATAGGATCGAACACATGAAGGGCTGCAAGCTAGTCGCCGGTTGCAGCCCCCATTTTCTTTCTTGGCCGTACCGCTCAGCGCCCGTCGCGACAATCGATCAAGCGGTCCACGACAGCATTGCTGGACTTCAGCGAGAACGTCTGCACATGCGGCTTGCCGTCGACTGGATAGCTGAAGCTGATCTTGTGCGCATTGGGCAAGGCATCGGAGAACATGCCCGGCTCGTCATTGCTTTCTGAGATCATCGTCCATTCGAAGCCGGTTTCGTCCGTCTCCAATTTGGCAGTGTCCGTCGCGGCACTCGATTTGTCGCCATTGATCCAGTGCTTGATCTTCGGTGCGTCGCCGATCGCCGCCGAGCCATAGCCGGAAAATCCAAAGGCCGTGTCATTCTCACTGATCGTGATACGCAGGCCCGTTTCCGTGGCCGTGATGATCTTCGCTTCGCAATAAGCGAGCTTCTTGCCCGCGCCGCCTGTGGTGTACCGCGCGATCTCCCAGCTGCCGATCTTGCCGAGAGCCTTTTTGTGAAGAGGCGCGCCGATCGCGGCCGGCGCGAGGAGGGCTGCGGCCGCAATCGCGGCAAACGCTGCTTTGTACGACATGGTAATACTCCGATTGCTGAACATAAGGCTTCAGAACTTCACGCACAAATTCCAGGCGTCTTGTCCGAGTTTGTCCTTGATCGCCCTGGTGTTCCGGCTGCTGGGGACGATGCAATCCTCGTCGCTCTGATCCTCTTCCCAAAGACCGTGATAGTCCCAATTGCCGCCGCTTGCGTTGCGGATCCAGACTTCGCTTTGCGTCTCGGATTTGACCTTCAAGAGGTAGCTTTGCTGCGCCCGGGCTGGGTCCTCCACACGGTACATGTCCGTATAGCCGGGCTCCGGCGGCAGGTTCGTCACGTTGCAGCGATAGGAGTCGAACAGATGGCCCGAGCACGTGGCCTTCACCTGGCTGGCGGCTGTTTGTTGCCCTTGCGGACGTGCTGCAGGCCGCGATTGCGCTGGTGGTTGGCTCGCTTGGGCCGTTTGCTTGCCGCGCCGCTCGACACACTCCTCGATCTTCAGCATCGCGGCGGCCACGCCATCCAGCGAGAAATCATAATCCTGCTTGCCAATGCCAAGGACGGCCGAGTTGCCGTTGCGCATGAGTTCGACTTCGCTCGCGCCCAGCCAAGCGATGGCTCGGCCACCTGCGGAGGTTCCGCTCATCTGCGATCCGCCGCCATTGCCGCCGCCTTGGCCGTCGACTTCGAAGGTGCCTTCCCAGTCGCGCTTGGCACGCACTGGTACCGCTACCTGCCATTGCTGGGAATCCCAGCCGACGCGGACCCGATTGTTGGCCGGTTCGTTTTCCGGTTCTGCATAGCAGAACGTGAATTTTTTTCCCTGAAAGGCCGCCATGACCTGCCAGCCACGGGCCTTGCCATAGCCCGATGCTGACATTGAGGCGTCTTCGACGATGTCATAGCCGCCGTAGTCATTCGTTCCTGCGGCCGCCATGCCGGAGAAGCCCAAAAGGACTGCACCCAAAAAACTCACAAAACCTGTACGCTTCACTGTCAACCCCATCATGCTGTTCGCCCTCTGGCGAGAATGCTGTCAGCCTACAGACGAGTCCGTGCACGGCTCCATCCCCACAAGTGGGGATGCGCGCTCCATTTCCAGCCCGTTCAGCGCGGCATCGCCTCGACGGCGTCCAGGACATCGCGCCAATGGCTATAGAAAAGGAAGTTTCCAGCATCGGGGACGAGCGTGAGTTTGGTGCGCGGCGCGGCTGCGACGAATCGTTCGGAGAAGACCGGTATGACGATGCGGTCGTCCATCCCATGCAGGATATGCAGTGGAATGGCGAGGGCTTGCGCCGCGACGGTCATGTCCACCTCCAACACCTCGAAGTCGCGGCAATAAGGCTCCACCCCTCTGTGTACCGCATAGCGCGTGCCATCGGCCATCAGGCGGAGGATCTCCGGATCGTCGAGCGCGCGCAAATCGGGAGGGCTGCCGTCCGCGCTTCGCCGTCCGTAGTCTTTGGCATCGCGCTTGTTGACATAAGCGAAGATCGACCAGGCCGCGAGGCGTCCAATTCGCGGCGCATAGCGCGCGATCACAGCAAAGGCGCGGTGGCCGGGCGACAATTCCCGCAGCCATTCGCCGCGCCACACTGGCGCGCGGCTGACCATCACAAGGCCGCTCGCCCGGTGCGGATGCCGATGGGCGAAGTGCAGCGCAAAGGACGATCCGACCGCATGGCCGATCAGCCGCGCACGGCTGATCCCAAGTATGTCCATCATCTCTGCGGTGTCGTCTGCCACCTGGTTCAGCAGCGCCGCGGAGCCCTGCACGGTCAGCAGGTCCGACCGGCCATGGCCCGGCCGGAACGGCGCCAGGATGTGAAGTTCACGCGTCCGCGCCGCCTCTTGCGCCGCCCGGGGGAATTCCGCGCCGTAGGGCATATTGTGGAACAGGACTACGGCCTCGCCTTTCGGATCGCCCTGGCTGAAATAGTCCAGCCGGCGGCCACTGCCGAGCATCATGAGGTCCGCGCGTGCGCCGCTGACCGGGCCTTCGCTTGCGCCGTTCGACACCGGCACGATATCGGCGACGCCCGCACCAAAGCCGCAGACCGTGCGAACCAAGTCCGGAATGTCGCGCGCACCCATTTTGGCTTTCAGACTCTTGATCTGGCTGCGCACAGTTGTCAGTGAGGTTCGCCGGTCTTGCGCGATGTCTTCCGGCGACCGGCCCTGCGCCAAGGCGATCGCCACCTCGCGTTCAGCGAAGGTCAGCCCATAGGCTTGGCTTAAGGTTGCTTGCGCAGCCTCGCCGAAACTAGGCGCGATGATCGTGACCAGGAATAATTTCCGCCCCACCGCCGCTTGCACGCTGGGAATGTTCAGCGGGCGGATCGCCGCCCACCGAGCTACGCTTCCCGCCGCATCCCCTTCGACGAGAATGGCGGCTGCCCGATTGGGTTCGCTATGCCCGCGCATCGCGCGGCGGGCTTTGTCTTGCGCTTCAAAGTTGGAAAACAAGGTGGAAAAGGTCAGGTCGCGGGCAATCGCCCGGGCGGCCTCGTTGGCGCTCACAATGTGTCCAGTATCGTCCACGATCGCTGCTGCGCCCGGCGCCAGGGCTAACAGCGCCTCAAGGCCTTTGGTGTCCTCGTCTACATGGCCCAGCTGCGCTTGGATCGCGCCTGCGGTCGCGATATGACCGTCAAACTCAGGCGGGACTATGTCAAGGGGATCGGCCTCGCTGCTGTGGGGGAGATAGGCCAGCCCGCCGCCCTCCGCAGTCACCATCCTTGCGAGTTCCGCCTCGATGTCCGACAGCAATTGGTCATAGGCCTGCGGAGACAGGGTCGACGCATAAATCTTTGAAACAAGATCGTTCATACCGCCACAATCCGCCCAGCCCCACCCTCAACCCATGCGGGCTTGCGGAATAAAGCTACAATCGCTTCGGCCAGCGCACTTGGCAAGGGCGAACCGTATCGCCGTGATGCGTGCGGGCTCGGCCTGTGTCGTTCTGTTACGTTTTGTTTCGTTGTGTTTCGTTGTGTTTCGTTTTGTTACGTCCAGTTACGTTGATTTTCTGGCTCTTTCCTGTGCCATCTTGATATAGGACCTTAATCCTAGAACCGCAAGGGTATGCGTTGGCGGCGCTGCCCAAAAAGGATAATCCGACCCCATCGCCTATGGGTCTACACTCCCGATCTTTCGCGCCAATGCCCTGGTATCGCTCAGTTGACTTGCTGCGGAATTGTCGACAATGTTCCTGGGGTTCTGGCGCGCGGCATGAGCCCCAGTGAGGAGAATGATGACCAGCTTTGACTTACGGATCAGCAGACGGGATGCCTTGGGATTGGCGATGGCCCTCAGCAGCGCAGGATTGGCGCCGCGGGCCTCCGCACAGGAGCTAACCACGCGCCTGACCGATGCACGGGCGCTGCCTGGACCTGCGGGCTCCACCTTTGAGGAGGGTGCTTGGACCGACGCTCAGCGCGGCGGGCGGACCATTCCCTGGCGGATATACCGGCCCAAGGCGCTCGCGGCGCTGGCACCCGTGATCATCTACTCCCATGGCGGCGGGGGCACGCGCGAGACCGGCCAGCAATTTGGCGAGCACCTGGCCAGCCATGGCTTTATCAGCCTGCATATTCAGCATGCTGGCAGCGACCGCGACGCCTTCCGCAATGACCGCCAGCAAATCTCTGCCGCCGCGCGCGACCCGCAAGTGGGCCGGGTGCGCTTTGAGGATGTCCTGTTCGCCTTTCGCCAAATCCAAGGCGGCGCTCCGGCGCTTACCACACTGGCCGATCCCGCCCGGGTCGGGATTGCCGGGCATTCGCTGGGCGCCATTACGGCCCAGATCGCCGCGGGCATGGCTGTGACGGGCTTTGACCAGAGCCTGGCTGTGCCGCAGCTGAAGGGCGCCTTCGCGCTAAGCCCCTCACCGCCCCGCGATGGCTATGGAGAAGCGAGCGCCGCCTTTCGCAGGATGCTGATGCCGATCTTTCACCTGACGGGAACCAAGGATGATGCGCCCAATGGCGATTTTGCGGCCCCGGCGCGGCGCGTGCCTTTCGAAGCGATCTCTGGCGTAAAGCAGTATTTGCTCATCCTGGAGAATGCCAACCACTTCACCTTTGGCGGCGATCCCGATCCGCGCCTGATGGGGCGGAGTTTTGGTTATCCAGCCCTCCCACGCCATCATGATTTGATCAAGGCGGCAGCCGTTGCATTTTGGCGCGCCATCTTGCTTGGCTCGCCAGAGGATGCGACGTTTCTCGATGGCGGCGGCTACAAGGCCCTCCTGGGCCCTGGTGACTCGTTCGAGGTCAAGCCGCCCGCATAAGAGGCGGACGGATGGCAGCGCAAGCGCCGGCTGAGGAGAGTGTCGTTATCTTGCGAGGTCCGGACGCGCCCGTCTCGGCGCTGGGGATCGCGCGCGCCACTGCGCAGGCGATCGAGCGCGGGGTCTATCAGCCCGGTGCAAGGCTGCGGGAGCAGGAGCTTGCGGACAAATTCGGCTGTTCGCGCGCGCCTGTGCGCGAGGCCATGCGCATCCTGGAAAGCCAGGGCATGGTGGTGATCGAAGCGATGAAGGGCGCACGCGTCGCCTCCACCACGGATGCAACCTTTCGAGAGGTGTTCTTGATCCGCCGTGCGCTCGCCGGTCTGATGGCCGAGGCGGGCGCAGCCGCGCCCATGAGCGATCAAAAGCAAGCCTTCATCGCCGCCGCACTGCAGCCTGCCGCCATTGTCGAAACCGCAAGCACCGAGGCCTTTGTGCATAGCGTGCGCGGGGCCATCCGTCTGATGGGCCAAGTCGCCAACATGCCCAAGGCCTCCCAAATGAGCCGGAGCCTGACCTTTGGCCATCAGGCGTTTCAGGAGGATACTCTCTCCACGCTCGTCATGCGGCGGCGCAATGCGCGCCTATGGGCGAAGGTGGGACGGGCCTTTCGCGACGGAAATGGCGCAAAAGCGCGGGCGGCGATCGAGGGCATCTTTGACATCGCGTTCGACTATGTCGAGCGCGTCATGAACAAAGATCTCCTCGGCTCCAAAGCCCGCAAACGGCCGGCGCCCGAAAGGGCGTAAGGTCGATGATGGAGGCCTCGCCTTTGTCTCAGCGAGACCCCACGACCTTCGATGAACAATCTAGAGCTTGATCCGCAAACCAGCGTTGAGTGACACTGTGGAGTAATCAGCATCCAAAATCGAATCCAGCGTACCGTTCGTCGTGGCGACGCCATTGATGATCGAGTTCAAGATATAGCGTTCGCCCTTTGTGTCCCCGATCTCGAGGTAGCGCACATCCGCAATAAGGGAGATGCCCGGTGTCAGCTCCACTTCCGCGCCGCCGATGAGTTGATAGGCGTCCGTCGTTTCGGAATTGGGGATTGCGATCTGAAGCTGACCGGGGATGGAGCCGATCGCGGCGGCATTGGCCACCAAGTAGCGGATATCGTGGGTCACGGAAGCCAGACCATAACCTGCACCCAGCGAGAAGCGCAGCGAGCCCAGCACCTTTGGCGTATCATAGGAGAGGTTGACCATCGCCGTCGTCACGTCGACGCCTGAGCCTTCGATGATGGTGCGCGAGACGGCGTTGAGCACCAAGCCCTCAAGGTCAGACTCACGATAAGCGACTTCGACTTCGCCGCGGACCCGGCCCCAGTCATAGTCTTTGGTCATCAGGCCAAGCGACAGCCCGAATTGCGTGCCATCGTCCAGTTGCGCCTGAATGTCGCGGCCTTGGCCCGCGGCATTGGCGCCCAGAAAGTTCTCATCGTCGGGCATGTTGATCCCGATCATCCCCGAGACGTAGGCCTGATGCTCACCGGCGTGAACGGCCTGGAGGGTTGCTGCCAGAACAGGCAGCGCGAAGACGGCTCTAAAAAAACGCATTTTTGTGTCCCCTTGCAATGGTCGCCACGCTTGGTTTCTTAACTGCGGGCATGAAGAGAACACGGCTCCGCGGATTCTCAATGATCAGAAAAATCGCAGAAATCTGCTTCTCAGACGGATAGTGTGTCTGCGGTCACACTAACGGCCGCCCATTCTTGCCCGCGTCTTGCCCCATTCCATCTTGTCGACAATGTTGTCGCCCAAGGACCCCGCATTCCGGTCAGAGTTAACGGCGTTGCTGCCCAGGCTGACACGGTTTGCACGGCACCTGTCGGGCGACCCTGACCTTGCGAAAGACCTGGTTCAGGCCTGCTGCGTCAAAGCCTTGGCAAAGGAGGTGCAGTTCACGCCGGGAACCCGTCTGGACCGCTGGCTCTTTGCGATCATCGCATCGGAATGGAAGAACCATCTGCGCGCGAGGCGCGTGCGCCTTGGCGCGGGACACGTTCCCGCTGAAAGCGCCCTGACAGCCGACTTCGCAAGCGAGGCTGACACGCACATTCTCATGAACCAATTGCGGTTGCGGATTGGGTGTCTGCACCCTTTGCTGCGCGAGGCGGTGCAGTTGGTCTACTTTGAGGGGCACACCTATCGCGAAGCCGCAACACAGTTGGGCGTGCCGCTCGGCACCTTGATGAGCCGGCTGGCCAGTGCCCGCCTCGCTCTCGGCCGAGATGTGCTTGAGGCGGACGGTTGAGCGCGTGAGTGCGGCCTGCCAAATGCCGCCGTCCCTAGATATCGCTGTGACCGCGCCGGGCGAGTTCGGCAAAGATGAAGCTTGCCTCCTCATGACCCTTGTCCGCCGCGCGGCGCAACCAGACGATCGCCTGTTCGAGGTCCCGCTCCATGCCGGTGCCCTCGGCCAAGCACATGCCGAGCAGGAACTCGCCCTCACTGTGGCCTGCATCCGCAGCCTTGCGGACCCAGACGACGCCCGCCGGAATATCCTGAGGTCCATGCACTCCATCGAGGAGCACGATCCCTAAGAACACCATCGATCCCACATGGCCGCGCGCGGCGTTCTCGGCAAAGAGCGCGCGCGCCGCGCTTCGGTCAGTTCCCGGCACTTTGCCTGCCAGCACTTGCACCGCGTGATCATGGATTGCTTGGATGTCCATATGCCCTCGCTTGCCAGCTGGGTGAGCCCCGACCCCAGTCCTAGATCGCCGGCGGCGCCTGCGCAAACACTTGCCATGCATGGACCAGGATCACCAGCCAGCCCGCAGTGAAAATCAAGGGGCGCCATGGAAAACGTGCCCAGGCTGTGATCATGCCGATCGCATGCGCCACGCGCAGCCAGAAGAACGCAATCGTGCACCAGGCAGTGATCACCGTCTGCACGCCCAACACATGCCCAACCAGCACAATCACCGCATAGGGCATGAATTGTTCGAGCAGGTTTTGGTGCGCGCGAAAGGCGCGATGCACCCACGGCACCATCTTGTGATGATCGGGCGGGTGCACAAAGAAGTCGTGGTCATCCTTGCCATCATAGGGCGTCGTGTTGACGCCCACGATAAACGGGATCCACAAAGACGCCGCGAGCAAGGCGGTCAGCATTAGCCAGAACAAATCGGGGGTCATTGCGCGGGCCTCCCATCGCTCATTGGCTTGCCCGTTTCGAGCAAGGTCTTGAGGCCCGAGAGGATCACCATCCAGCCTTGCGCCACGGATTTGTACGTCGCGGTTGGGCCGTCAAAATCCTCATGCACCACGGTCAGTTTCGAGACGCCCGGCATCGCCTGCACGATCTCATAGGTGCATTTGCTGGGGCGGTCATCGGCAAAGTCCGCCT
>DMER01000200.1:15336-19392 GCA_003451645.1 Alphaproteobacteria bacterium
ACGGAAACGCCCCCCTGCCAGTTTGCGCGGAACGTGGTGACGAGGCGGTGCGGCGGCTGGCACTCCAATATGTCGCCGTCCCACATCACGGTGCCCTCCGGCGTCCAATAGGTGAGCTTACCGCCCGCCCGCCAATCGCCTTCAACCCGCGCGCCGAAATTGAAGGCTGGCGTCATTTCCGGGCTGGTCAGCGCGCGCCACACGGCCTCGGGACTCGCTTTGATCAAGATCTCGTAGACTTGGTTGGGCACTTGCATTTGTGACGCCTCCACTTGCGTTTTCAGATCAGCCATCGCGCGGACGACGGGCTTGGCAAAGCGCGCAATCCAACGGTCCGACAGCAGCTGAATGGGAACGGGGTTGAGGTAATGAAACTTCTCCCGGCCCACCTTGCGGCTGGCGATCAGCTGCGCCTCCTCCAAAACCTTCACATGCTTCATCACGCCGAACCGGGTGAGGTCCGGCAGCACCTGCTCAAGCTCACCCAAGGTCCGCCCATCCCGGACTTTCAGCGCATCCAGAAGCGCCCGGCGGGACGGATCGGCGAGGGCCTTAAAGACATCGTCCATGGGTGGTGTTATAAGTGCCTCATTAGTCACGTGTCAATATGGTCACCTATTTTTCCGAGTCAAAAGACGGACGGCGGCTTAATGGTCAGCCGTTCAACGCGACACGGTCACCTGCAGATAGGTTGCCGGGATTAGCGTGCGGCCGGGATCGGTGCTCTTGTTCTGGGCGGCGAACAAGGCATCAAGCTCCGCCCGCAAGGCGCCATCGCGGCCGTTTGCTTTCGCCGCTTCGAAGGCCTTCATGGTCGGCCCATAAAAGCCCTCGAACGTGTCCACAAAGTTTCGCGGCGGGCCTGCATATTTGAAGTGGTAGGTCTCGCGGGCGAAATTGATCCGGTCCGCAGGAACGCCCGCGGCGCCGAACCGTTCGATCACGTCGGCCTCCACACCCCAGCGCATCGGGCTGACAAACCCCTCCGGCGGGGGCGGCGAGTAGCTGCTGCTGATCTTGAGGATCTGCGCGACCAGGGTTGGGTCACCCGGGATCCAATTGCCCATCACAATGCGCCCGCCTGGCTTGGTGACGCGCACCATCTCCTTGGCCGTGTCGTGCGGTTTGGGCGCGAACATGGCGCCGAAAATGGTCACCAGCAGATCACAGGCGCCAGCCTCGACAGCCTCCAAATTCGATGCATCGCCCTCTTCAAATGTGCAGTTGGCGAGGTTGAGCGCGCCCGCCCGCTTGCGGCCCGCCTGGACCAGATTGGCGGCGATGTCGATGCCTCGCACATGCGCGCCGCGCTGGGCTGCAGGGATTGCGGTTGTGCCATCGCCGCAGCCCAGATCGATCACGCGCAAGCCCGGCGTGATGCCAAGCCCATCAACCAGCGCATCGCCGCTGTCGCGCATAGTTGCCGCCAATTGGGTGAAATCCCCCATCTCCCACAGCGCCTTGTTCGCATTCATCGTCCGGTTCCCTTGTAAATGGTTGGATGAGTGTCATTGCTAGCGCGATGCCAGTGAGATTAGATCAGGACGGGCACTAAGTCTGGTATAAAGTCTCACTCGAGCCCTTCGCTTGTGATGTCCCTTACATCGAGGCGCGCTCAGAGCCTCCTGTAACCTGCGACCCCTCAGAAGGACCCCTCTCATGAACCCACCGAAAGTCCTCGGCATTGGCGGCATTTTCCTCACCTCAAAGGACCCGGCCGCCGCGCGCGCCTGGTACCGGCAGCATTTGGGCCTCGACATCCAGGATTGGGGCGGGCTGGCCTTTGACTGGGCGACGCCGGACCGGCCAGGCTTCACCGGCCAGACCATCTGGAGCATGGGGACGGCGGGCACGGACTACTTCGCGCCGGGCAAGGCCAATTTCATGGTCAACTATGTGGTCGCGGACGTGCGCGCACTGATCGCCCAAATGAAGGCCGATGGCGCCACCGTCATCGACAAGATCGAAGAGAGCGAATACGGCATCTTTGGCTGGGCGATTGACCCTGATGGCAACAAAATCGAATTGTGGCAACCACCGAGCCTGAAACCCGCACAGTAATCCGGTCGAGATCGCCGACCGCGCCACATCACCTGCATCGAAAGCAAAAACCCCGCCTGGAGGTGATCCAGGCGGGGCCAGTCAATGCAATCAGGCGTCAGCGATTACTCAGCGCCCAAGTGGTAGGTGATACCGGCCTTGACAGTGATGTTGCTGTCCTTGCCATTCATCACGCACAGACCATTGGGACCCGAACCGCCGCAATTATCCTGATCCGGATTGGTCCCCTGCTCTTCGCCATAAGAGGTGTAGAGCGCTTCCATCTTGAGGCTGAGCTTCTCGCCGATCTTCTTCTCGACGCCTAAGCCGGCAACCCAGCCAAAGCGCGTGTCGTCGATCGCGAAGCTTTCGTCGTCAGGTGCGGGGAGATAGTTATGCTCCAGGTCCGCGCCCGCCCAGGCAATACCAGCGGTCGCATACATGAAGGCATCGCCCGAGGCCAAACCAGCGCGGCCACGCAAGGTCGCCTGCCAATCGATCGAGGAGACCATCTCGCGGTAGTTGACCGATGTGTCCTCTTCGTCATTGGACAAGAAGGCGATGTCGCCAACCAGACCATAGACAAAGGAGCCCTTCTGCCAGTTGTAGCCGATGTTCACGCCAGCGCCGCCGCCAAAGCTTGGCACCGTGTAGGTCCCGCCCCACTCGTAATAGTCCTGATCGGTGATGTCGCCATGGTGATACGCGAACAAGCCGTCCAGACCCACGAAGAAGCCTTTCCAATTGGCCGCCGGAAGCGCACCCGTACCCCAGCCGCCACGCTCGCCGAAGTAATAGTTCAGACCAGCCATCACCGACACATTCTGTGCCGCACCGCGGAACAAATCCGCATCCGTTGGCGCACGCTCGGTGTCACCATCAAAGCCTGAATAGGCCGCCTCGACCTTGAAGGTCAGGTTCGGTGTCAGAGCGCGCTCAATGCCAGTACCAACCACAAAGCCGGAATGGCCGCCGCCGAGGTCCCAGATGTCCGGAGTGCCCGAATTGCGATCCGTCAGGTCATAGTCGCCATAGGAATAGCCGCCGAAAATGTACATCAGGCTGTTGTCAACGGCCATACCAGTCTTGAGAACCAGCGAGCCCGTCCAATTGAGACCGCCATCCACGAAGCGGCTAAAGGTGTCGGTATGCGAGAAGTCGCCGTCGAGGAAGGTGAAGCTCGCTTCCAAGCCATAGACGAAGGCGTTGATTTGACGGTTGAAGCCAAGCTGCACGCCGCCTGAGAAGCCTTCATCCGCGAAGTCGTGCGTGCCGCCAAACCAATCATACTCGATATCCGTCGACTGAACCGTCGAGGAGCTGCCGCCGAGCAGGGCGCCAACATAGAAGCCAGAGAAGTCAAACGGCTTGCCATCTTCGAAGGTGTGGGCACCGTCCTGCGCACCGCCGAAGGCATAGTTGATGCCAGCGCGGATGGTGTAGACGGATTGATCCACACTCAGGTCTTCCAGATTTTGGGTGGTGACCGAGTTATCAAAGAAGCGCGATGCCAGGAACTCGGCGCGCACGGACCAATTGCCGTCGATCATGCCCTCGACGCCGAAGCCGCCAATGAGGCCAGCCTTTGTGTCGCCATGGTCGGACCAGCTATTGGCGGGATCGCCAAACACGATCCAATGACCATCAAAATCACCAACCGCGAGGCCGAGCGTCTGGTAGAAGAAGACCTGGCCGGTGCCGAAGCCGCTGCGGGCACGGAGCGACCCCAGCCAATTGAGTTCATTCTCAATGCCTTGATTGCCGCTGTAGATCCGCTGATCTTCGACCCCAAATCCGGAGAAGTCCAACTCTACTCCGTACACGGTGTTCTTGTTCTGCCAGTTATGGCCAATTTGGACACCGATGCCCAGGCCGTCGGTGAACCAGTCTTGCGTCGCGCCGTTGGCGGAGTAATCAAGGTCTTCATACCGCGTGTTGCTCTCGGTATAGCCGCCAGACACGCCGATATAGTATCCGGTCCACTGCGTTGCGTTTGCTGTTGATGCCAGAGCCGTG
>DMER01000200.1:19590-19860 GCA_003451645.1 Alphaproteobacteria bacterium
TTGCTGTTGATGCCAGAGCCGTGGTGCCCAGGAGCGCCGCGGCCATTAGAGTACGGCCCTTCGTCATTGTCTTTTTCTTCCTCTTGCCTGGCCTGAGGTCTGAGGGAACCCGCAGGCTGTTACTGAACCCATGTGCATCCGGCGTACACGGACGGCACTCTCGTGCATCATTGGTTGGATGATTTGTGTGCGGAATACAATCCGGTAGCGGGTTCGCTGACGTAACTTTGTGGGCGCTGTACCACGACTGAAACATTCAGTTGAACTCAG
>DMER01000200.1:20070-21551 GCA_003451645.1 Alphaproteobacteria bacterium
CGACCCGTCAGTATCTCTGAGTTTTTGGAGATGGTAATACTTTGCTAATTATTGGCCATCAGCTGCGACGCGCGAAACGAGGCTGCCGCCGCGGACGAGCCACGCGCGAAATGCGGACAGCGCCGGATCGTTTTGTGCGCCTTTACGGAAGATCAAATACCAGCCCCGATCGTGGTACACGGAGCGTTTGAACAAACGCACCAGCCGCCCGGCGGCCAGGTCATCCGCAACGAAGGGCGCGCGCGCCATCGCCACCCCCAGCCCATCGAGGGCGGCCTGCAGCGCAAAGGCCGGATAGTCAAAACTCTGCGCGCTGCTGAGCTCGATTTGGGACAGCTTTGCGGCTTTGAGCCATGCGGGCCAGTCCTCAGGCGCATTCGCGGCCGCTAAAATCCGTACACGGCTCAAATCATCCGGGTTCTTGATGCGCCGTGCGAGGGCCGGTGCCGCAACGGGAAACAGCTCCGCCTTGAACAGGAATTGCGCCTCAAGACCGGGCCACGCACCGTCACCGCGCCTGATCGCGGCGGTCCACTCGGGCAGCAACGGATCGGCGCGCTCGATTGCCGTTGAAATCCGCACATCGATTGCAGGGTTCGCCTGATGAAAGGCCGCGAGCCGAGGGATCAGCCAGCGCATGGCGAGCGTTGGCCCCGCACCAACCGTCAAGCCGCGCCCGCCGCCGCGCAGGCGCTGCGTCGCCTGACGCAGCCGCAAGAACGCCGCCGACACCTCTTCAAGATAGGCCGCCCCGTCCGCCGTCACCTCAAGCCCATTCGGCAGTCTACGGAACAATGCAACACCCAGGCGGCCCTCTAGGAGCTTGACGAAGCGGCTGATTGCGGACGCCGATACATGCAAGTCTTCCGCCGCGCGCGCAAACGAACCCAGACGTGCCGCAGCCTCAAAAGCCCGCAGAGCATTCAAGGGCGGCAGCGGTTCGGTCATAAGCCTCAAATTCCTAGAGCCTAGAGCAGCGATGTTCTACGAGACAACCTCTGCATGACGCATATAATCGCGCCCAATTAAGCGGCGAACAAGGTGCTTTATGACACTAGCCTCATTTTTCTTTGCTCTCGGTCTGGGCGGCTGCGTACTTCTGACCAGCATGATCTCCGCCGTCTTTGGCATGGCGGGCGGGTTGATCCTAATGCTGATCTTGGGCGTTCTGCTGCCAGTCCCGGCGGCCATGGTGCTGCATGGTGTGACGCAAATGGTCTCCAATGGCTGGCGCGCCTTTCTTTGGCGCGACTGGATCGCTTGGGGGATCTTGAGCCGCTACGCGATCGGCGCCGCCCCAGCCGCGCTCATCCCCTTGGCCCTGGTGTTCGTGCCGTCAAAGCCCGCGATGCTGATCATGCTGGGGCTGGTGCCGTTCCTGGCCCTCATGATCCCTGCATCGATGCAGCTCGATGCGTTGAAGCCCTCCCACGCCTATGCCTGCGGGTTCTCCGTTGCGGGCGTGCAGATCATGGCGGGCG
>DMER01000200.1:21734-45952 GCA_003451645.1 Alphaproteobacteria bacterium
TGCAGATCATGGCGGGCGTGGCAGGCCCGCTGCTTGACACCTTCTTTGTGCGCTCAAGCCTGGACCGCCGCGCGGTGGTGGCGACCAAGGCCGCTACGCAAACGCTGAGCCATATCATGAAGGTGGCCTATTACGGCACGCTCGCCTCGGTCAGTGCGGACCTGACGCCCAGCATCTTCACCGCGAGCATCCTGGCCGCCATTGCGGGCACGACGCTGGCTGCACCGATCCTTGAGAAAATGACCGATGCGAGCTTCCGCAAATGGACGCAAACTATCGTGCTAATCACCGGCGGCGCCTCGATCGCGCAAGGCCTTTGGTTCTGGCTGACGCCATAAAAAAGGCCGCCCCGTGCATGGGGCGGCCTTGATCCAAAAGCCGGGACGTGCTTACCAGATCTTGCGGGCGCCAATCATGCCTTGATAGCCCTGCACGTCGCTGTCGGCGCCTTGCGTGGTCGCAGCCTCAGCCGTCAGCGACCATCCTTCGCCCACATCGGCATTGAGGCCCAGATTGACATTGATGAGCGCATTGGCCGTTTCGACGCGCGCCAAGGCATTGCCCACCCAAACATTCTGACCCTCTTCAAAGCTGTGTACATAGGCGACTACCGCATAAGGTTTCACAGCACCCCAAACATCGTCATAGCGCGCCGCAATCCGGCCCTCAAACTCGCTGGCGTCCTCAACAGTGCCAGCCAGGAAGCAGCTGGCGCCACACTCAGTGCCATCATAATGCAAGGCACCCTCGACCGCGATGCTCGCATTGCCGTCGAGAGGTTGACGGTAGCCCGCATAGACGCTGGCGATCGCACCTTCGATGTCAGCGCCGTTCGTGCCGCCACTGGCCAATGCGCGAGTATAATCCCACTCGGTCGACTGATAGCCCGCGGTCAAGCCGGAGTAATATCCGCTGCCCGAAGTATAGGTGAGTGCACCTTCAACCGTCCACGTATCGCCATCGAGAGTGGCGGCCCCTTGCACCAGATTAAGATCGACCTCTTGATTGGCATATCCGCCACGAATGCCCAGGGCGAAACCATCATGAAGGGCCACCTCGGCGCCGCCATTGACGCAGTAATAACTGCTGTCGAAATCGGCGCCGGTTGACGCGTCTGCTTCAAAGGTGCCGTAGCGGCCATTGACCCAGGTGCGGCCCTGTCCCTTGGCGTCGCCATTTTGCGTGTGTTCAACGCCGCGGAAGCAGTCCCGCGTGAGTTGCCGCCCTGCCGCGAGCGCGACCGCATTGGCAACTAGTTCTTCCCGCAGCACAGTGCGGAGGAAGAATTGATCCGCTCCGCCAGGTCCGGTGTTGTTCTGGAAGTTGACCAGATATTGGAAGCCGCCGATGAAGCCGTTGGTCTGGTTCTGTGCGGTGGTTGGATCGTTGGGATCGGCCAGGAAGAAGTTGCCCGCCGATGCTGCGCCATTGCCGACGCGTGCGACCTCGATGCCATTGCCTGTGGTCGCCACCGGGTTGTCAGACGGCGCATCGAACTGAAGCAGCAGCTGCGTATCTTCGCCTGCATAGTTGTTCGTGATGTTCAGGAAGTCATGCGTGGTGCCATTCACGGGCACGGCCTGGTTGTTGGCCAGGATGTCGACGGTATAGGTGGGCGCACCGACGCCAACATAATTGACGGTGACGCCGATCCCAGGTGAATTGCCTGGGGACACAGTTCCAGCATTTTCCAGGTAGGTGACATTAAACGCACCGCTGAATGTGCCGTCGTTAAAGATGTCGTTGCCGGTGCCGTTCAACTCAAACTCCGCACCCGGATCAATAAAGACGTCCGGGCTGGCGAGGCTGCCATTCACGATCAGCTTGCCGCCCTCGACATCCGTGTCTCGCGTATAGGTGTGGTTGCCGTTGAGGGTTTGGGTAAAGGACCCATTTTTCACAATGCCGCCCGCGCCGCCAATCACGCCGGTGAAGGTCTGACTGTTCTGAAAGGCGTCGCCATTGAGGAAGAGGTCGTCCGAAACGATAGTAATGGCGGGGCTGCCGGTTGCCGTGCCGCTCAGACCGCCAATCGCCTCGTTGTCCTGAACGATCAGCGCCTGGTTCGCGGCTGAGGTGATGAAGACGATGGTGTTGTTGCCGATGGCATTGCCGCCCTGGGCCGTGGCGCTCGCATTGGCAATGATAGCGAGAACGCCTTCATAGGTGTTGGCCCCAGTGAAGGTCACGCGATTATTGCCGTTCACAAAGACGAGGCCATCGCCGGATATGTTGCGGTCAAAAATTTGGTCCGCAGGCGGTAGGAAGGTAAGCTGCCCGTTCTGCAGAACTACACCGCTGGTGTTGGTCAGATTGCCTGCCGTCGCACCATCGCCAAGCTGAATGCTGCCATTTTGGATGATGGTCTGGCCCGTATGGGTCTTATTGCCCAGGAAGAGCAAATTGCCGCCGCGGGTGGTGAAATTGCCCGCACCGGTGAAGGTGTTGCCAGCGCCGTGGGTTACGGTTTGGCCAAGGGCAAGCTCCAGGACGCCATTGCCGAGCAAATTGACATTGCGCGCGAGACCCAGCGTGTTGGTGACGCGCAACGTGCCGCCATTGAAGATCAAGTCCGTGCCCGCACCCAAATTGATGATCTGGCCAATTTGCAGGATGCCCTGATTGATCTGCGTCGCACCTGTATAGGTGTTGCCGCCGCCGAGCACCCAGGTGCCGGTGCCAACCTTGGTGAGGCTGCCGCCCACGCCGGAGATCACGCCGCCATACTCTACGACGCGCTCACCTTGCGCATTGGGCAGAACAAAGCCGTGATTGTTACCGCCAACCTCGGCGTTCTTGGTGCCCAGATTGAACTCAGACAGGTTGCTATCACCCTCAACCGAGCCAAATGTGGTGCCAGCGCTGGCCAGCCCCGAGATGTTGAGGATACCAGTACCAGCAAGGATTTGCCGCGAAGTACCGCCGCTCGAAGTATCGAAGAATTGTGTCTCACCGTCGCTATTGTTGGTGATCGTCGCGGCACCGGCAGTTGATGCGCCCTCAAAGGCAACTAAATCGTTATTGGTAATGGCAGCCGAGCCCGCCGTGGCGTTGTTCTCAAACCGAACAAATTCATTGTTGGTGACAGTCGCACTTCCCAATGACGCATTGTTTCGGACGAAAAGGCCCGCAAATGCACCGTCCTGGACCAAGATATTGGCCGAGCCCGCATTGGAGTCGTCTTCGAAGTTCACTTCACCAGCGGGGCCAATTTCCAGATCGGCGTTCCCTCCGTTCGATGTATTACGAAAGAAAATCTGCCCGTTATTGCTAACCGCATATGTCACGGGCAAAGAACCAGCGCTAGCGTTAGATGCATTATTGAACAAAATATCGGCATTGGCGACATTGACATTGAAGAAGACCGTTCCAGCATCACCATTCAGCAAGTCCGAATTACGGGAAATGCCAGCGCCATTGACGAACAAGTCAAAGGCCCCGTTAAAGCCGAAAGTGTAATCCGAGGACCCCGGATTGAAGACCATGGCGGCCAAAGTCTGATCGGCCGTGAAATTGATCACCGTGATGTCGGACTCACCGAAAATCGCGGTGTCGCCCGCCACGGGGGCGACATTGCCGGACCAGTTGGCTGCCGTGTTGAAATTGGAGTTGGACGCCGGGTTAAGAAAACTCCGGTTCGCAGCCTGCGCCGCCGCAACAATCAAGGGGATCGCGGTCGCAGCGATGAGAATGGATTTGAGTTTACGCATGTTGACGCCTCTTAAATGTTGACGAGCCAATCGCGGCTTTGCCTTGAACCGAAACCCTAAGAGCCGTTCACCCTTGGGACCTGGCTCCGTTATCGCGGCCGGTGGTTAATGAATGCTAAAAAATCAGAGTGCCGATTCGCCATAGTTTTCAGGGAGATAGGCAATGGCTCCGCAATTATTCTGCGTGCACCCTCATTCGGACCACGGTCAATCGAACAGCCGTTTTAGAAGGGGCGCTGCGCGGGCCCCGCAATCCACCCATGATGGTGCAAGTTGTAGAGGCTGATTTTTCACACTTGCGTCAAAAAGATTAAGCCCCCTTGTGCAGGCACCCGATTCTCGTGTGAATCGGGCTCAGACCAAAACCAGTGGGGCAAACAATCATGAAGCGGCGGACATTCTTGCAAGGAACGGTGGCGGCAATGGCAGTGGCAGGTGTGGGCGTGCCGGCAACGATGGCAGCGACGGGGAATGTGCTGCTCGATCCGTGGACCGGCGCCTATGGCGGCTTACCCCCCTTTGACAAGATCAAGCCTGCAGAATTCCAGGCGGCCATGATGACCGGGATCGAGATGAACCGCGCCGAGATCAAGGCGATTGCGGGCCAAAAGGACGCCCCCACCTTCGCCAATACGCTGGCCAAGATGGAGGATGCGGGCAGGCCCTTTAACCGTGCCGCGCAATTGTTCTTCATCTATGCCGGCACGATGTCGGACGACACGATCAAGAAGACCGAGCGGGACATTTCGCCCGTGCTAGCCGCCTTCCAGGACGAGATCGTCCAGGACGAAGCGCTCTTTGCACGGATCAAAGCGGTCTATGATGCGCGGGAGACCTCAGGTCTGACGGCGGAGGAGAAGCGCATCGCGGACCTGCAATATCTCTCGTTCCAGCGCCAAGGTGCGGGCCTCGACAAGGCCAAGAAGGCGCGCCTCGCAGCCATCAACAAGGACCTCGCGACGCTCTACACGGCCTTCAGCCAGAACCAGCAGAAGGATGAGGACGAAGACTTTGTGCTGCTGGAGAGCGAGGCCGATCTGGCGGGAATGTCAGACGGTATGAAGACCGCCTATGCCGAGGATGCCAAGCGCCGCGGCAAGGCCGGCAAATGGGCGATTGCCAATACACGCTCGGCTGCCGAACCCTTCCTGGTGTTCTCCACCAAGCGGGATTTGCGCGAGAAGGTCTTCAAAATGTGGACCAATCGCGGCGACAACAACAACGCCGCCAATAACCGCAAGACCATCACACAGGTCCTGAAACTGCGGCAGGAAAAGGCCAATCTGCTAGGCCACCCGACCTTCGCGCATTGGCAACTGGCCAACAACATGGCCAAGACGCCGGACAACGCGAATAATCTGATGATGAAGGTATGGAAGCCGGCCGTTGCCGCCTTCCGAGCCGAAGTGGCCGAGGCGCAAGCCCTTGCCGACAAAGAAGGCGCCAAATTCAAACTCGCCGCCTGGGACTTCCGCCATTATGCGGAGAAGGTGCGCAAGGCAAAGTATGACCTCGATCAGGCGGAGGTCACCCAATATCTGCAGCTCGACAAGATGGTCGAGGCGATCTTCTTCTCCGCCAACAAGGTCTTTGGACTGAGCTTCAAGAAATTGTCCGGCATCCCGGTCTATCACCCCGATATGTCCGTGTATGAAGTGACCCGCGGCGGCAATCATGTGGGCCTGTTCTATTTCGATCCCTTCGCGCGGACCGGCAAGCGCTCGGGCGCGTGGATGAACGAATACCGCACGCAGGAGCGCTTCAAGACCGAGGTCAAGCCGATCGTCTCCAACAATTGCAACTACGTCAAAGGCAAGGCGGGTGAGCCCGTGCTCATCTCCTGGGACGATGCGTCAACCTTGTTCCACGAATTTGGCCACGCCTTGCACGGCCTCTTGTCGAACACGACTTATCCATCCGTAGCCGGAACAAGTGTGAAGCGCGACTTTGTTGAATTCCCCAGCCAGATCATGGAGCGCTGGCTGGAGACGCCGGAAGTGCTCGGCACCTATTGCCTGCACTACAAGACGGGCAAGCCCATCCCCAACGATCTGGTGGAGAAGATCAAGCGCGCGCGCAATGCCGGTCAAGGCTTCTCTACGACGGAGTATCTGGCCTCCGCAATCTATGACATGCGCATCCACATGACCGACGCGAGCGCAGGCATCGATCCGGTGGAGTTTGAAAAGAAAGTGGCGGCCGAGATCGGCATCCCCGACGAGATCGTGCTGCGCCACCGCCCAACGGCCTTTGGCCACATCTTCTCGGGCGACGGCTATTCGTCTGGGTATTACGTCTATATCTGGGCGGACACGCTGTCGGCCGACTCGATCGAAGCCTTCAAAGAGGCAGGCAGCATGTTCGATGCCCCGACATCGAAGCGCTTCCACGACACCATCATGAGCGTTGGCGGCTCGGTCCCGCCGGAGGTCGCCTTCCGCAACTTCCGCGGCCGGGACGTGGACACCAACGCGCTGATGCGCGACCGCGGCTTTCCGGTGAGCTGACACGCGAACACTCGGTTGCGCGCCCCCGAGGCTTTAGGGCCCCGGGGTTGGCGTGAGCGAAAACCACGCCCCGGGATAGTCAAGCGTGAGGATCATGCCGCGCAAGGCGGGCGCGCCAATCCGGCCAGCATAATCGGGTCCTGCCCCAGCGGGCCTGGCATCGTCAGCGGCATTCGCGGTCAGGCCGGTAATCCGCGCGCCACCCAATTCCAGCGCGTCGATGGGCGCGAGGCGCAACGTTTGCGGACCCGCAATGGTCGCGCCCTGTGCATCGGTCGTGGTCAAATCCGGAAAGGCCGCAGCGGTGCGCTGCGCCAGCAGATGCACCGCAGTATCGGCCCCGGTATCGACCCCAAATGTGCCGCTCAGCGCGCGCCCGCGATGGATCACGCGCGCCTGCACAAAGGGCTGGCCTGCCACTCGCATGTCATGGCTGCCAGTGGGCCTCACCGCGCCGCCAGGGGCGAGCACCACCCGCCCTTCGGCGAAATCCGCCGTGAGGTTATAGGCGGATAGAAAATCATGGCCCAGAACACCCTGCACTTCACTGCTGAGCGCGCGGCGCAAGCCCGCCAAATCTGCAGCCGCCGCTTTGAGCGAGCGTGTGGCGCCGCCCACAGTGAGTGTGGTTTCGGCTAGCGCGCGCGCGGCCAAGCCACCCTCGCGGCCGGGGGCCCCAAGGGTCAGACCAGGGCCCAGTGCGAGCTTGGCCCTTTGTGCCCAGGCAGTGTCGATCACCGTGACAGCGGCACCCGTATCGAGGACAAACAGCGCCGCGGGCATGGGCCCCACCCACACCGGCACCAAAAGCAAATGCCCATCACGAATGGCGGTCACCGAAGCCAGCGGCTCAGCCCCGCCTGCACGCGCGCACAGGGCGAGGGAGAGCCCGGCCCCAAGAACCTGCCGCCGGTTTGCCAAACGCCTCAACACTGTGACCAACTTTCGATTGATAGCCTGGGCGGGCACGGCTTAGACTCCCGCGATGTCCCGAAGCGCTAGTCAACCACGGCCCCGGCCTGCAAAAAAGCCCTCCCGCCCCAAACAGCCCGCCAAGACACGGGCCGTCTACCTGTCGGCCTTAGAGGTCGAGAACATGCGGGTCTTTGGCCGCCGCCAACGGCTCGATTTCTGCGACAACGATGGGCGCCTCAGCCAATGGACTTTCATCCTGGCGCCAAACGGTGGCGGCAAGACAACTCTGCTGAGGGCGATTGTGGCGGCGCATACTGCGGTCGCCAATCGTGAGCCCCTCGGCTATCCAGGGTTTCAGCAATTGCCCATTCAAGATCATTTTGGGCGAAACTCTGAAGATGAAGCAAGAACTTGGATAACAATGTCTCGCAGACAGTTCGGCTTGGCGGAAAGAGCCCAATCAATTGACGCCACCGTGGCCTGTATGATCGCGATGAACCGCCGCACTGTCCCCTGGCGCGAGCATGACTCCAACGTCATGACGATTTTGGACAGTGACTTTGACCACAAACTCGCGGCTGAACTGTTCCTCCTAGCCTATGGCGCGCCGCGCATGGTCTCCGCCTCAGGCGCACGCAACAGCCAAGGCCGTGACCGGACCTTTGAGACACTCTTCGACGAAGACGCAACCTTGCGCGATCCGCAAAACTGGCTGTTTGAAACCGATATAGTTGAGCGGCGAAAGAGCGGCACCGGCCCGCGCTTGGCAATGATCGAGAAAATCCTCGCCGACATCTTGCCGGATGTAGACGCGGTGCGGATCGGTTTCAACAAAGCGGGATCGCCGGAAGCGCAATTCAAAACGCAAGATGGCTGGATCCCCTATCACGCCATGAGCCACGGCTATCGCACCATGATGGGGTGGGTGATCGATTTCGCAAGCCGGATGGTCCAGCGCTATCCGGACTCCAAGACCCCCTTGGCGGAGCCTGCTGTTGTTCTGGTCGATGAGATCGACCTGCATCTGCATCCGGTGTGGCAGCGCCGCCTGATCGCCGAACTCACCCGCAACTTCCCGCGGACACAGTTCATCGTCACCGCGCACAGCCCCCTTGTGGTGCAGGCCGCAGAGAAGGCGAACCTTGCTGTGCTGCGCCGTGACACCCACACGGGGGAAATGCTCATCGACAATGAGCCGGGCAATATTTCCGGCTGGCGGGTCGACCAGATATTGACCAGCGATCTATTCGGCATTGAAAGCGCCCGCAGCCCGATCCAACAGGACAAGATCGACCGGCGTGTACAATTGATCCGGAAATCCCGGCTGACGCCCAAGGAAGCCGACGAACTGCGCCAACTGAACGAAGCGGTTTTGAGCATGCCGGTCCTGGAGCGCAAGGAGGACCAAGATTTGCTCGACCTCCTGAAGGATACGATTGCGAGCCGGCGTCAACCCAAGGCTGCACGTGCGGCGGGCTCGAAGTGACCGGCGATGATTGCAGTCAAGAAAGGCGACGCACCGGCAACTCTCACGAACACTGGCAGCACCGAGGTTGCGAAGCTCAAGGCGGCGTTCGAGGAGGACCCCGGCGCCTTTCGCGACGGAACCAAAACCCATGCGTTCAAGTCGAGTGTTTATGGCGCCAAATCCGTCAAAAGCGCGCTGAAGCAGGCCCAGTTCGACAAGTGCTTCGCCTGCGAATCCCCGGTTAGCGCTGTCGCCCATGGGGATGTTGAACACTTCCGGCCCAAGGGCGGCTTCCAGCAAAAGGCCTCAGACCCCGTCACAAAGCCCGGCTATTACTGGCTCGCCTATCGTTGGGAGAATTTGTTCTTCTCCTGCCAAATTTGCAATCAGACGCACAAGAAGAACTTGTTTCCCTTACGCAAGGCCGCTGACCGCTGCCTGGATCACACAGGCGACCTCTCCAAGGAAGCGCCCCTGTTTTTGGATCCAGCGCGCGACGATCCGCGCAAACACATCGAATTTGTCGATGATGTCCCACGGGGCCGGAAGAACTCTAAGCGTGGTAACGCCACCATCGATGGGTTGGGTCTCTTGCGCGATCAGTTGCAGGAAGCGCGGCGCAAGACATTCGTTATGGCTCAGTTGTTAGCAGACCTTGCCATTGATGAGAGCGTTCCGGCGGAGCAACGCAACCGTGTCAACACAAGACTGCAAGAGATGCGTTTGGCAACGCAACCCTACTCCGCCATGATCGATGACATGCTTAGGGCCAAAGGGCTATAGCACTTCAACCCATGCCAAGCGCGCTCATGTAAAGTTCCAGGATCGCGTCTTCTTCCTCGCGCTCGGCGCTGTCTTGTTTGCGGATGCGGATGATCTTGCGGATGGCCTTGGTGTCAAAGCCTGTGCCCTTAGCCTCGGCATAGACCTCCTTGATATCGTTGGCGAGGGCGGCCTTTTCCTCCTCCAGGCGCTCAATACGCTCGATAATGGATTTGAGTTGGTCTTTGGCAAACGACGTCTTGGCCATCAGGATGTCTCACTCACAATGTCAGGGATGCCGCGCCACGGTCACGCCAGGCCGCGGCTCACTTGAGGCGGGAGCGGCGTCATAGACGCTGGCCCGCGGCCATGGCAACCCCAAAATGGGCGGATCGGTATCTTTTCCTAAGGATTATCGGCCGGTGCCTCTGAGGGCTTGGACGGCTTGGAGCCGCCAAAGAGGTCCTCAATCGCGCTGCCGACATCACCAAAGCTGCCGCCAAGCGCGCAGAGGAAATTGTCGCCCTCGCACTTGGCCTTCCCCATTTGCTCGGCGCACTGGTCGTTGAGCGCGCCGTTCTTGATCTGACGGCACGCTTTGTAGGCGGCTTGTGCACCCTCTTTGTCGCCTGAGAGCATGAGGACCTGAATGCGCGTTGGCAGGACGGCCTCGGGGCTGCTGAAGCGGGCCTCAGCCTCGCTGAGCGTTGCAAGGGCGCGCGGATAATTGCCGCTATGCGCATAGCGCCCGGCCAGCGCCATGACGGTCGAGAACGAGGCGTAATCTGATCGCGCGGCTCGCTCAAGCATGGCGGTCGACTGGCCAAAATCGCCTCGTGCCGCCGTGACCTCGGAGGAAATGCGCAACGGGAATGGCGCATCGGCGGTGGGCTTGGACAGGGCCGCGAGCGCCAGCGTACCGGCAAGGTCGTTGTTCTTGCTGTTCAGCGCGACCTTAGCCTGCGTCGCTGATTCATGATTGGCCAGCACAGGCTTGACCTTGGGCCCGTCACGGAACTTGAGGAACTGCGCCTTTTTGACGGCCGCTTCCGGGGCATCTTCATATTCGCGGCCCAAATAGCCCACCACATTCTTTTCCCGCTCGACGGGATCGGGATGGGTCTTTTGGATTTCCTCGCGCAAATCGCTCAGCGCCTGAAGCCCGGCGCGAATGCCAAAGGCGATCACGGTCTGATAGAGGCCATTGATGTCGAGCCTTTCCGCCTTGACCTTCATCGCGCTTTCAAAGTCGTTGGACAGCAAGTCCATCTTGGACTTGGCGTCGCGTTCATAGTGGATGCGCCGCTGCAGGACCCGGCGCATGCCCTCGGGATTGTAACCCGCCTTGAGCATAAGGTCCGTACCCAGAAGATCGGCCTCATCCTCTTGTTCCCGCCGCCAGGAATTCAAGAACCCGTTCGAGATCTCGTCGATGGCAAATTTGATCAGCATGACCTTGAGCATTTTCTCGCCGGTCTCGCCCTGATCGGTCATGGCGATCTGTACGCCCGAGGTGGATGAAGAGCGCACGCTCATGCCCGAGACATAAGCGGCCGTCACACCGATGGCAGCCGCATCGGCCGTGAAGCGCACCTTGCGCTCTTGTTCCTGCTGGCGGGCGAAATGATTGAGCAGGACGTGGCTCGCCTCATGGGCAATGACCGCCGCCAACTCATCCTCGCTCTCCATATCCTTGACCATGCCGCGCGCGATCAGGAGCGTGCCCGTTGGCGCCGCCTCTGCCTCAAACCCCGGATTGGCGGTGAGCCGCACGCGCATGCCGGGTTTGGCACCGGGCCAATGGCTAAGCAATTTCTCAAGGATGCTGTTCATGTAGCTTTCGATGTCAGCCGAGGGGATGCCATCCCACAATTGGCTGCCGACCACATAGCCCTGGCCCGCAAAACCAATGGTGCGCGGATCAGTGACGGCGGCGGGTGTTGTCTCCATCCGCTTGACTGCGGTGTCGAAGAACTTGCCCTGAAAACTCTCGTAAGTGAGCTCGGCATGCGCGGGCCATGATAACGCCGCCGCGCAAAGAGAGATCAGCGTCGCACGGCCGAAAATGATCTGTTTCATGCCCCCAGCACTCCCTCAAGGTTTTGTGGCGCAACGCTTGCCCGTATTGTCGCCCTGCCCCATGGAGCCCGCGTCGCGGCGGTCGCCAGGGGCCGAGGCAATCGCATCACCACACATCGAACCTGCGACCGTGCCCCGGTCGGTGGTCTCGACAGAGGATGGCTTGACATAAAAGGTCTGCCCATCGAGGTCGAAGCGCACGCAGGTTTGACCCGCCTCCTTGCCCACATTCTGAAACCGCGCCATTTCCTCAGCAGTAAAGGCCCGGCGCACGCCCGTCGACGCCGTGCAATCGGGCGCGAACAACAGGACCTGCGGCTTGGTGAAAGCGGTCAGCCCCACGGGCGCGTACTCGCCCGCAACGACAGGGGCGCAGGCCAGTGCCGCACAGGCTGCGGACAGGATCACACGGGTCAACGTCATCGCAATACTCCTTCCTTGCCTAAGCGTCGTCTTCATAATCGTCTGGCGGAACCGGTCCGCGCACCGTCACCATGACGGCCGAGATCACGGCCTTGCCAAAAGTGTCGGCGGTCCCAAGGAACACTGCGATCCACCCCGTCAGCCAATAGCTGGGCGGCAGCCGCAAGGTCTCGAAGGCAAAGAACGCGGCACCAAAGGCAATCAGAATGATGACCACCCAGGCGATCAGACCAAAGACCACATCGCTCCAGGCAACAGAGGCCGTCAAACCAGTCCCATCGCGCTCGGCCGCACGGATGCGCGACGTCGCCCCGAAAAAGAGGCCAATGCCGAGCACCATCACCAAACCGTTCACAAGTGCTGCTTGCGCACTCAAGAACAGGCTGCTTTCGGGCCTGCGCACCAATGTGTTGGTGTCATAGCGCAACAAATTTTCCAGCGCATGGGCATGCAGCATGACGCCGGGAATAGTGCCATGCACGGGCGAGACTATGACGTCGCCCAGGCCGCCAAAATCCAACCCGATCAGGACCGCATTGCCTTCGATCCGGCTTTGGATGAGCGCATGAATATCACGATCACGGCCGGGGTTTGCCAGGATGACTTGATCGATCGTCAACGTGAAGGGCGATATGCAGGCAAAACGCCCTTTATCAAGCGGCACCAGACGCACAGCTTTGAGCAACCCGACATGGATTTGCTCCCAAAAGCGCTGCGTCCTCTCCACGGGATTAGACGGAGTGACAAAACACTGTTTTTCGATGGGTGCAACGTTACCCTGCTGCGGACTGACGCCTGTGCTCCAAACGACGCTAAAGGCCGTATTCGGATCATGAGGCGCGCAAATCTGGGCACCACCGGGCTTTCCGCGGATGGCCTCGCTGCTGCACATAGCCTCCCAGAGTGCTACCGCTGCAGTGGGAAGTATGGCGGGAAGTTCAGTGTCTGCTCCATACGCCACCGAAAGCGGGTATTTGGAACCCAGCCCTTGCCAGCCAATCGCGACGGGTTCGGCACCGGACTCGCAAAGACCAGCATAGGGTTTGGCGTTCGGCGAACTTTGCGCCACAAAAATTCTCAAGCCCTGGTAATCCGGAGCCCGCCGCCCGGTGCAATCGCGTGGCAAGGCATAACCAGGCCCGATGGCGCCGGATATTGCCCGCATGAATTCATCATGCCCCTCACGCACTGTGCCAAATACGAAATCGAAAAATACCGCCTTCGGCTCCATGCCGACCAGGGCGTTGAGAAGTTTGGCCTGCTGTCCATGCGTAAGGGGCCACGCCCAACGTTCTTTGGTGACTTCTGACAGGCGATCAAGAGACTCCGGCGTAACGCGCACGACGACTGGCTCTGGCGACACGCGGCCCTGCACCAAGGGCGCATAGACTTGATAGAAGACGTCTTCGCTGATTTGCTCAGTACGTGTTGAAATGCCAAACGGGTCCAGTGCCGACAAAGCCAGCGCCAGAGCCGCAGTCAAAAGAGCACGAAGTGCCAACCACTGCATGTCACGTTCAGCCTCAAGAAACAGAAGCCGAACATTGATGAAATAACACGCACAGGGTCAAGGTGCGTACGGGCAACAGTGCTCGCAAATCAACTGACAGGCGTATCGCAGGCGTCGTCAGGGCAGCCTCTGTTTAGGCCAAAAGGCTGAACGAGAATTGCCTGGCTCAAACTCAATTTGCCGCAAGCCAACGCGGGAGCTGGGGACTACTTAACCGTGGCCAGATAAGCGATAATGTCCGCACGGTCCTTGGGATTGGGGAGGACATTCAGCATTTTGGAGCCCTTGATGACCTTGGACGGCGCCTCGAGATAAGGGTCCATCCTCTGAGCATCCCAGATCCAACCAGCGGTCTTTAATGCAGGTGAGTAAGAGAACCCTTCGACAGTCCCTGCTTTGCGGCCCATGACGCCTTTGAGATGCGGCCCGATCTTTTTCTGCGCCGGGTCCAGCGTGTGGCAGGTCATGCAAATGACCTTGAAGCGCTTCTCGCCACGCACAACGTCACCTGTGGCAGCGGCGGCAACAGGCGCAGCGGCAGGCGCCGCTGCGGGGGCGGGCGCCGCAGCGGCGCTGGCTGCCAGCACTATGGCTGAAACAATACTGATCATCACAAGCAATCCTTCGTAAGCTAGGGTCTGTGACGGCGATCTAGTTGAGGCTCGCCAGATAGGCAATGATATCGGCTCGGTCCTTCGCATTTGCCGCAGCCACCATCATGGTGGTGCCGGGAAGCGCCTTTTTCGGGTCGGCGAGATAGGTCTCCAACTGCTCCTTAGTCCAAATCCAGCCAGAGGCCTTGAGGGCGGTCGAATATGCAACGCCCGGAACGCTGGCGGCCTTGCGGCCGATAATGCTTTTCAAATGGACACTCAACCGCTTAACCGCCGGATCGGCGGAGTGACAGGCCCCGCACACTGCCTGAAAGCGCTGCGCGCCGCGAACGGGATCGCCCGCGTCAGCGCGTGCAACCGCCGCACCAACTGAAACAAGAATTACAGCACTCATAATGATCCGTATGACCTGCGGCATTTTGATCCTCGTGCTCCCTTGCGCGTTAACCTCTCTGCGCCTAGCGTGAACTCTCATTCACGCCGCAGTCAAGCACGCCGCGCAGCGCACGCCACCATGGCGGCAGAAGGGACTTCGCTCATGGAACTGAATGTCAATGGAAAGCCGCAAAACTATGGCGGCGAACCCGACCGGCCCTTGCTGTGGGTTCTGCGCGAGGATCTGGGCCTGACCGGGACAAAGTATGGCTGTGGTGTCGCCGCATGCGGCGCTTGCACGGTTCTCATTGATGGACAGCCTCAGCGCGCCTGTGTGACGCCAGTCTCTGCGGTCGCCGGGCAGAAGATCGTCACCATCGAGGGCCTGGACAGCAAGGCTGGCAAGGCCGTGCAGCAAGCCTGGACTGAGTTGGATGTCGTGCAATGCGGCTGGTGCCAATCGGGGCAGATCATGACAGCGACGGCCCTCTTGACGGAGAAGCCGCAGCCATCGCCGGACGAAGCCAAAGCGGGCATGGACACCGTCTTGTGCCGCTGTGGGACCTATCAGCGGGTCAATGCGGGCGTCGCACGCGCTGCCGAAATCCTGAAAGGTTAGCTGCCATGAGCACCCCCCATTACAAGCACGCGCGCACAACACCTGAAGGCCTTGGCACCCCAACCCGCCGCTTGTTTCTTCAGGTGACCGCCCTGGGAACCGCAGGCTTTTTGATTGGCTGCGGTGACAGCACTAAGCCCGCGGGGACTGATACGGCCGCGAGCCAAGCCCTCAATGCCTTTGTGGCGGTGAATGCCGATAACACGATTACGGTCCTCAACAAACACATCGAATTTGGCCAAGGCACGACGACTGGCTTTGTGACCATCGTCGCGGAGGAAATGAACGCGGCCTGGACGCAGATGCGCTATGGCTTCGCGCCAGCCGACGCCAAGCTCTATGGGAATGCCCTGTTGGGCGGGAGCCAAGGCACCGGCGGCTCGACCGCTATGGCGGACTCGTATGAGAAGTATCGCGCGGCAGGTGCCGCCGCGCGAGCGATGTTGATCGCTGCAGCAGCCAAGCGTTTTGGCGTTGAGGCAGCCACCCTCAAAATCGTTGACGGTGTGGTGCAAACCGCAGACGGCACCAAGTCCGCCCGCTTTGGTGAGTTGGCGGCGGACGCGGCTAAGGTGCCAGCGCCCGCCACTGCCAACCTGACCTTCAAAGACCCCGCTAACTATGTCTATGTAGGCAAGCGCGTGCCCCGCGTCGACACGGCCGCCAAGACCAATGGCTCAGCCAAATTCGGGATGGATTACACGACCGAGGGCCTGCTGACGGCTCTTCTGCAAAGACCGCCCAAATTCGGCGCGACGGTGAAATCCTTTGACGCGACAGAGGCCAAAAAGGTCGCTGGCGTCATGGATGTCGTGCAAACCCCGCACGGTGTCGCGGTGGTGGCCAAGGATATGTGGGCCGCCATCAAAGGCCGCGAGGCGCTCAAGGTCGAGTGGGATGAGAGCAAGGCTGAGACCCGCGGATCGGCGGAACTATGGACCGAGTACAACACGCTCGCCAACAACATCGGCACAGTGGTGCGCAAAGAGGGCAAGGGCACAGACACCCTTCCCCGCGACAAGAGCATCCTGAGTGCACAATACGAGTTCCCATTCCTCGCCCACGCGCCCCTGGAGTCGATGAACTGCGCTGTTGTGCTCAAGAGCGATGGCTGTGACATCTATTCGGGCTCGCAATTCCCGACGGCGGACCAGGCCACGGCCGCCGCCATTGCGGGGCTGAAACCTGAGCAAGTGCGCATCCACTCCATGCTTGCGGGCGGCTCCTTCGGGCGGCGCATTACGCCAACCGCCGACATCATCCAGGAGGCCATGCAGGTTGCCAAAGCGATCCAGGGCCGCGCTCCGGTGAAGTTCGTCCAAACCCGCGAAGACAATATGCGCGCGGGCTGGTACCGGCCAATGGCGCTGCACCGGATGACCGCAGGGCTCGACGCCAAGGGCGCGCTGAACAGCTGGTCCAACAGGATTGTTGTGCAGTCCATTCTGGCGGGCACGCCTTTCTTGCCCCCTGGCCAGGTCGACTTTACCGCGGTTGAAGGCTCCGCGACCCTTCCCTATGCCATCCCGAACATGCAGGTGGATTTGCACACGCCCAAGCTTGGCATTCCGGTGCTGTGGTGGCGAGCCGTGGGCCACACGCATACGGCCTTTGCGACCGAGGTCTTCCTCGATGAGATCGCGGCCGCGATGCGCCAAGACCCGGTCGCCCTGCGCCGCAATCTGCTGGAAAAACACCCCCGGCATCTGGGTGTGCTCAATTTGGCCGCAGAGAAGGCGGGGGGCAAGACGCCGGTACCCAAGGGCCGCGCGCGCGGCGTGGCGGTGCATGAGAGCTTCAAGTCCTTTGTAGCGCAGGTCGCCGAGGTCACGGTCGCGGGCGATGGCAGCTTCACCGTGGACCGGGTGGTCTGTGCCGTCGATTGCGGACTTGCGGTCAATCCCGATGTCATCGCAGCGCAAATGGAGGGGGGCATTGCCTATGGGCTTTCGGCCGCCTTGGGTGAAGCGATTACGCTGTCCGCAGGCGCCGTCGATCAGTCGAACTTCACCGACTACACGATCCTGCGCAACACGCAAATGCCCAAGGTTGAGGTGCACATTTTGCCATCCGCCGAAAAGCCAACGGGCGTGGGTGAGCCGGGCACGCCCGTCATCGCGCCCGCTGTGGCCAACGCGATTTTTGCAGCCACAGGCAAGCCTGTGCGCAAACTGCCGATGGGCACCAAGGTGCCGGTCTGAAGGCGTGGCATGTGGCGGGGGCGGACGCCGCAAGAGTGGATAAATCGCGACAGTGATAAAGTCAGGGATTCACAAGATGCTCTGGAGCCCTTAAATTAGGGGCATGTCACGCACAACCTTCACAATAGCCTATGACGGCCCGGCCTTACGCGAAGGTCTTATGGATGTTCGCGACCTTGCGCCTGCACTGTTGGCAGTGGGGCGCTTGTTCGACGCGGCAAATCTGACATTGAATGGCGATAGCGCGAAGGTGAGCGTGCAGGTGCGCGCAACGACGGCCGGTTCCTTCGAAATCGTGCTGGAGCTGTTCCAATCACTCGGGCAACAGGTCGTAGAGCTCCTCACCGGCTCCGCTGTAACAGCCGTTTTGAACTTGAAGGAGCTGATCTTAATTGGCGGTGCAGGAGGGTTCAGCCTTTTTTGGCTGATCAAGAAACTGAAAGGGCGAAAGCCAGACAAGCTAGAACGTATAAGCCCTGAGACTGTCCGGGTCACCTTTGAAGGTGAAACTTTCGAAATCCCCATGAAACTGCTGCGGCTTTATCAGGACATTGAGGTGCGGGCGGCCGCAGAAAAAGTAGTGCTGGTCCCATTGCGCAACCCCAGCATTGAAACTTTCGAGGTGCGCGAGCAGGGCCGCAAGGTCGTGACGGTGACACGCACCGAAGCAGAGCTATTTGTTTCCCCCGAAATGGCCGAAATCACATTGACGGAGGGTAAGTCTCTGAAGGCGTTTTCCATTGTCTCTCTGGCATTCAAAGAGGACAACAAGTGGCGGCTTCATGATGGCAATACACAAATCAGTGCTCTCATCGCGGATGAGAATTTCTTGCGCAGGGTTGATGCTAGCGAAGTATCCTTTTCCAAGGGCGACATTCTGATCTGCGAGGTGAAAATCACGCAGAGGCAAGCAAAAGATGGTTTGAAAACAGAATATGTCGTCGAGCGTGTCGTAGATCATAAATCTCCCCCCAGGCAAATCCAGATGAACTTTTCCGACGATAGACCCAGTCAGACGATTTAAGTTTCGGCGCTTCAAGCCCGGTTGAAATATCTGCCCAATTTGCATCTGCGGGCGTCATGAGCTACCAATTCAGCTTCAGTTGGGTGGGAATGGGGCGTTAATCATGGTTCGCAAGGTTGGGATTGCGCTGGCGCTGTTGTGCGCCGTGCCGGGCGCGCAGGCTGTAGAGGGCATGTGGATGCCCGGTCAGGCGCCAGAGATCGCAGAGGCGATGCGCAAGGAGGGCCTGAAACTGGACCCTGCCACCCTCGCCAACCTGCAAACTGCGCCGATGAGCGCGATCGCCTCGATCGGCGGCTGCTCCGCCTCCTTCGTCAGTCCGCAAGGGCTGGTGGCCTCCAACCATCACTGCGTCTACGGATCAATTCAGTACAACTCCAAGCCTGAGCGCAATTTGCTGCGGGACGGCTTTGTCGCCAAGACCTTGGGCGACGAACTGCCAGCAGCGCCAGGCACCCGCGTCTTTGTGATCGAGGAATTGCGCGATGTGACGGCGCAGATGAATGAGGGCGTGGTGGCTCTAACCGGCAAGGCGCGAGCTGACAAACTGACCGCGAATGACAAGGCGCTGGTCGCTGCGTGCGAAAAGCAGCCCAACCGGCGTTGCGCAGTGCGTAGCTATTTTGGTGGTTCGGCCTATTACTTGCAGCAGCAGCTCGAGATCAAGGATGTCCGCCTGGTCTACGCGCCCGCTGGCGCGATCGGCAATTTCGGCGGCGAGGTCGACAACTGGCAATGGCCGCGCCACACGGGTGACTTCGGCTTTTACCGCGCCTATGTTGCAGCGGATGGCAGCTCCGCCCCTTACGACGTCAAGAATGTGCCCTACCGGCCCAAGGCTTGGCTCAAACTGGCCAAGGATGATCTGAAGGCGGGTGACTTTGTGATGGTCGCGGGCTTCCCTGGCACGACCGAGCGCTATCGCACGACGGCCGAGACCAAACATTTTTACTCGGAGTTCTATCCCCGTCAGCAATCGCTGCTGTCGGCATATTCCGACCAGATTATCGCGGCCACGCGTGGCAATCAGGAGGCGGTGATCAAATACGCCAACGCGCTGCGCGGCGCGGACAACTTCAAAAAGAAGCTGTCCGGCCAGATGACAGGGGCCGAGGCGATCGGCCTGCTGGCCAAAAAGACCACGCAAGAGAATGCCTTCCGCGCCTGGGCCCAAACCGGCGAGCGTCAGGCAAGGCTTGCGCCCGTTATCGCCAGCCTCGATGCGATTGCGGCGGAGGCAGCGGCTGCGCGCATGGTGGGGCAGACCTATGGCCTGATTAACCGCAATCAGCTTTTCAGCGCCGCGCGCGCCCTTTACCGCTGGTCCAAGGAGCGGGAGAAGCCCGATGCGGACCGCGAACCTGGATTTCAGGACCGCGATGAGCGTTTTGTCCGTGAGCGGATGGTTCAGATCGACCGGCGTTTCGACGCCAAGATCGACCGCAAATTGTTCGAGGCTGCGCTCGCAGAATATCAGGGCTTGGGGGCAGCGGACCGCAATGCGGGCTTTGATGAGGCGCTGAAAAAGATGGGCCTCGACAAGCTCTATGCGGGCACCAAACTTGGCACTGCAGAGGCACGTCTCGCCTGGATGGGCAAGACAGCCAAAGATTTCGAAGCAAGCGACGACACTGTCATCAAGCTGGCCGTCGCAAGCTATGCCCATGACATGAACCTCGACGCCGCAGACAAGGACCGCGATGGCCGCGCGCAAGCGGCCCGCAGCGCCTATATCGCAGCCTATCGCGAGTATCTGGCGAGCCAAGGCAAGGTAGCTTATCCCGATGCGAATGGCACATTGCGCCTGACCTTTGGACAGGTGAAGGGCCGTGCGCGCGATGGCATGATGGTGGCGCCGTTCACGACAGCCGAGGGCATCCTGGAAAAGTTCACAGGGCAAGAACCCTTTGAATCGCCTGCCCGCCAGTTGGACCTGATCCGTGCGCGTGACTATGGCACCTATGCCTCCAAGGCGCTCAAGACCTTGCCGGTCAACTTCCTGTCGACCGTTGACATCACAAACGGCAATTCAGGCTCGGCGACTGTCAATGCCAAGGGCGAGCTTGTGGGCCTTGCGTTCGATGGCACGATTGAGGGCGTAATTGGCGACTGGTGGTTTGATGAGACCATCAACCGTACGATCCACGTCGATGCACGCTACATGCGCTGGGTCATGGACAAGGTTGACGGTGCAGGCCATCTGCTCAAGGAAATGGACGGGAACTGAGGCGAGGCTTGGGCCTCAATGGCCGGCCTTCTGCGCCTGAGCAAACGCTGCGAGTTGCTCAGGCGTCGCTTCGGCCTGATGCTTGGCCTTCCATTCGGCGTAAGGCATTCCATAGACGTGCTCGCGGCCCGCGGCCTTGTCCATCGTATGGCCTGACGCGGTCGCGGCCTCCGCATACCAATCGCCCAGGCAATTCCGGCAAAACCCGGCGAGCGTCATGAGGTCGATGTTCTGAACATCGCTGCGCGCCCGCAAATGCGCGACCAAGCGCCGGAATGCCGCGGCTTCAGCCTGTTCGCGATGCCTGTCATCCATGAGCTGCACTCCCGCAAGGTTAGGGTAGAGGTTTGCAATCGCCTGCATGATCACGGGAACCAACAGATTGCAGGCAGCTTCGACACCCGCATTCGTATCGATCAGATCCTGCCGCACCTCGATCAGTGCGTGGGGCAGGCCCATCGCCAGTCCGTGCACGGAGAGCGTATCATTCTCAAGCTCCCCCGAATAGGGCTGGTTGTCGCCAATGGTCAGCCCCTCAATCGCCCGCAACGCCGCCAGCATAGGGTCCGCAAGCCTGCGATCGCGCCGCGCGGAGAGGATCGCAAAATCCCAAGGCCGGGGCTGCCCACGCCAGGTGGGCGTGAAACTGTGGATGGACAGGATGATGGGCTTGATCCCTTGGGCTTCCGCGTCCTCCAAACATTTGGAGATTCTGGCGTGATAAGGCGCATGGGCGAAAGCAATCCGGCGAGAGACCTCCTCACTGTCAGCATGGGCATTGCCGGGGATGATCTGCCCGTCGGACAGCTTCATCACCAGTGTCGGGTCGTCGGCGCCGCGGTTGAGGTCAATAAACAGCCGCGAGTACCGGCCCAAAAAAGCTGGTGCCTCGAGGCGCTCTGCCAGGGCGCGGGTCAGCGCCGCAGCCCCAATGTCATAGGCGATGTGGCGGTCAAAAGCCCCACGCGGCAGGCCCAGAGTGCCATAGCCTTCAGGCACTTCGCGCCCAGCATGATCGCAAAGAAATACCAGGCGCGGGGGCAGGCTGGCCTGAAAGGTTAAGAAGGGATTGCTGGTCATACCACAGCGGAAAGAAAGGGCTTGAGAGCAACACTTAAGCGCCCGCAAAGCCGGGGGTCAATTCGCCCCTTGGCAAAATCCCCGAAACTAGGGCCTAAAATGCGCCGCAAATGAATCGTGGATTTGAAACTCAGATGCGCCTGGCCATTGCCGTTGCCCTTTTGACAGTCTTATGCGCATCAGCAGCGCGGGCCGAACTGCGCGTATGCAACAAGACCCGCAACATGGTGGCCCTGGCGGTCGGTACCTTTGATGGCAAGGACTGGTCAAGCCGGGGCTGGTTCTATGCCGCGCCCAAACAATGCGCGGTATTGATCAAGGGCACGCTGGGGTCGCGTTATTATTATTTGCACGGCGTCCACCTGAACGTGGATGGCGGCTGGGACGGCAATCGCGGCTTTTGCGTCAGCACAAAGAACTTTGCGATCAATGGCCGCACGGATTGCGAAGCGCGCGGCTACAAGCGCGCAGGCTTTTTCGAGATTGACACGGGCGAGAAGGAAAGCTGGACCACTAATCTTTCTGACTGAGCCGATTCTGTTTCAGAACCAAAGGGGAGGCACGATGCGCCGGCGTAGAAATGTCAAAATCGTCGCAACGCTTGGACCCGCATCCTCAACGCCCGAAATGATCCGCACCTTGTTTGAGACAGGTGCGGACGTGTTCCGGATCAACATGAGCCATACCAACCACGACCGGCTGCGCGAATTTGTGCGCATGATCCGCACCGTGGAGCGCGATCTGGAGCGCCCAGTGGGTATCCTCGCCGATTTGCAGGGCCCGAAACTCAGACTTGGCGAAATGACAGATGGCGCTGTGATGCTGGAAACGGGTGGCCGGATCCGGCTCGACCTCGATCCAACGCCAGGCACACAGAGCCGTCTGCCTCTGCCGCACCGGGAAATCCTCAGTGTCCTGCGTCCCGGACATCGCCTGCTGTTGGATGACGGCAAATTGCGACTGAAGGTCGAGGATGCGGGGGAGGGCTGGGCTGAGACACGGATCGAGTTCGGCGGCCGCATTTCCGGCCGCAAGGGCGTCAATGTCCCTGACGCATTGCTGCCCATTGCGGCTTTGTCGGCCAAGGATAGGGCCGATCTCGATGCGGCCCTCGAGGCTGGCGCAGACTGGATCGCGCTGTCCTTTGTTCAGCGCCCGGAGGATGTGGCCGAGACCCGCAAGATTGTTGGCGGCAGGGCTGGCATCCTGTCCAAGATCGAAAAGCCGCAAGCCTTGGACCAGCTTGACCGCATTATAGAGCTGTCCGACGCCCTGATGGTGGCGCGCGGTGACCTCGGCGTCGAATTGCCGGTCGAGCAAGTGCCCACCCGGCAAAAGCAAATCACGCGCGCGGCGCGCAAGGCAGGCAAGCCTGTCGTGGTCGCCACGCAAATGCTGGAGTCCATGATCACCAGCCCCATGCCTACCCGCGCCGAGGTCTCCGACGTCGCCACAGCCATCTATGAGGGTGCGGATGCGGTGATGCTGTCGGCCGAAAGTGCGAGCGGGCAATTCCCGTTGGAAGCCGTGGCGACCATGGACCGCATAGCGCAATCGGTGGAGCGCGATACCTACTACCGCTCAATCATTGACGCGCAGCGCATCGAGCCTGAGGCCACGACACCCGATGCCATTATGCATGCCTGCCGGGAGGTGGCGCACACTATTCGCGCGGCGTGTATCGTGACCTGGACAGCCTCAGGGTCGACCGCCTTGCGGGCAGCGCGCGAGCGCCCAGGCATGCCCATCATTGCACTCACCCCCTCCCAAGCAACCGGCCGCAAATTGGCGATCGCGTGGGGCCTCCATTGCGTTGTGACCGAAGACGCGCATGATTTTGAGGACATGACCGACCGCGCCTGCCGTTTTGCCTTCCGGGAGGGCTTTGCCCAGCCAGGTCAGCGCATTGTGGTGAGCGCTGGCGTGCCCTTGGGCACCCCGGGCGCCACAAACCTGTTGCGCGTGGCCTTTGTGGGCAAAGCGCCGCCGGCGACCCTGGGCTAAATTGGCGCTGGTATCTCGCGCAGGATTTCGATGCGGCCGCGCAATCCTTCTTCTAGCGGGATGAGCTGCAAGAGCCTGCGATAGACAATCAGCGCCTCAGGAAAATTCTTCTGCCGCTCATAGTACTGACCGATTAGCGTGAGTGCATCGAAGTGGCGGCCTTCCAGGCGCAAACACTCCCGGAAATCTGCGAGCGCCTCATCATCGTCGCCCTGTGCGGCATAGATCATGCCGCGCTCGAAATGGGCTTGCGCAAACCGCGGTGCGACCTCGATGACGACATCCAGGAGGCGGCGGGCAGCCTCCAGCTGCTGCCCCCGCGCGGCCTCCTGAGCGCGGTGCATCAGGAGATTGACCGAGTCCGATCCGGACTGCGCCCAGATGCTATTGACTTGAGCCTTCAATGAAACGATCTCCGGCTCTAGCCGAGCCTGAAGCAGCTGCTGAAAAAGGCGGTCCAGCCGCGGATCGGCCTGATCGGCAGTGCAGGGATTGACGCCCGTCCCAAAGAAGACAAGAAGGGCTGCGAGAAGATTGGTGATGCGGTCCATACCTCTTAGTCTAGCCTCCGCATCGAAAAAGGGCAAAGCACGCGCGCATGAAAAGGGCTCCAAAGGTTAGCCGCAGACAATGGCTGGCGGGGATGCTGGGCGCCCCCCTGATCCCAAGCGCGCGGGGAGGCGCAGGCAAACAGACCGCC
>DMER01000200.1:46124-46406 GCA_003451645.1 Alphaproteobacteria bacterium
GGCGCAGGCAAACAGACCGCCAATCCTGACGTTGCAATCGTCGGTGCCGGTGTTGCGGGGCTTGCCGCCGCCCACGCCCTTATCGCTGGCGGTCGCAGTGTCTTGGTCTTGGAGGCTTTGCCGCGCATCGGCGGACGGGCCTATACGGATGTGAGCAGCATCGGCGTGCCCTGGGACCGGGGAGCGGCCTACCTTGAGGGCGGGCAGGAGAATCCGTTGCTGGCCGTGGCGCGCCGCTTTGGCTTTGGCCTATCCCCGTACCGTCCCGCCGAGTGGCTCTAC
>DMER01000200.1:46643-46772 GCA_003451645.1 Alphaproteobacteria bacterium
AGCGCGCCTCGCCCACTGCGCAGAAAGCTTTTGAGCGTGCCTATGAGGAACTTGACGAGGTGCTCACCTCAGCGGGCCGCGAAGGCGAGGCCGATGCCAGTGCGGCCTGGACAGTCCAGAGCGTAGGCT
>DMER01000194.1 GCA_003451645.1 Alphaproteobacteria bacterium
GAGCAAAGAGGACCACGCCTTTCCTCCACCGCTTGCGGGGGAGATTTTGTGGGCTGCCATGCACCGGACCCATGGGTTAAACAAGGGCGCATGAGTCGATCCGATCCGCACAACGCCCGGCCTGGCATCCTGCCCGCAGCAGGGCTCACCGCCTTGAGCGAGGCTGGCGCAATCCGGGCCGTGGAGCCGCTGGCGCCCGGCCAGGTGCAGCCCGCGAGCCTCGATCTGCGCTTGGGCGCGCGGGCCTGGCGGGTGCGGGCGAGCTTCCTGCCGGGCGCGCAGGCGACGGTCGCGGGCAAGCTGCCGCAAGTGTCGCTGCATGAGCTGGACCTGCGCGGCGGCGCCGTGTTCGAGGCGGGCTGTGTCTATGTGGTCGAACTGATGGAGGCATTGCGCCTGCCCGAGGACATTGCGGGCATCGCCAACCCCAAGAGCTCGACGGGCCGCCTGGATGTGTTCACGCGGCTGATCTGCGACCGCGCGCGGGAGTTCGACCGGGTGCCCGCCGGCTATGACGGCCCGCTTTTCGCGGAGGTGAGCCCGCGCACCTTTTCGCTCTTGGTGCGAACGGGGTCCAGGCTCAATCAGCTACGCTTGCGCAGGGGCCCGGTCACCTTTGGGGATGAGGATTTGCGCGCGCTGCAGGCGCGTGCCCGCGTGGTTGATGGCGAGGCGGATATCGATCAGGGCATCGCGCTCACCGTCGATCTGGCGAACAGTGTTGGTGGGCGCATCGGCTACCGCGCCAAGCGTCATGCGGGCCTGATCGATATCGACCGGGTGAATGCCTATGAGGCGCTCGACTATTGGGAGCCGCTGACCGCGCGGCCGAACCAGACGCTCGTACTCGATCCCAACGAGTTCTATATCCTGGCCTCGCGCGAGGCGGTGTCGATCCCGCCGGACTTCGCCGCCGAAATGGTGCCCTATAACCCCTTGGTCGGGGAGTTCCGGGTGCACTATGCGGGCTTCATGGATCCGGGCTTTGGCTATGCGGGCGCGGGCGGCAAGGGCGCGCGGATCGTGCTGGAGGTCCGCAGCCACGACGTGCCGTTTATCCTAGAGCATGGCCAGATCATTGGCCGCTTGATCTTTGAGCCGCTGACCGAGGCCCCCGCACTGGTCTATGGCCAAGGCCTGGGCTCGCATTATCAGGCGCAAGGGCTCAAACTCTCCAAGCATTTTCGTGTTTAAGGCAGCTTGACGGGCCGGGGCCTCATCGCGGACAGTCGCGCGCACTGGGTCGCGTCTAGAGCGGGATGACTTTTCTTCGAATCGCCATCCCGATCTAAGTCTTTGTTTTTCCGCGTGTCCGGACGGAAAGCCGGTATCCACCTTTCCTGGACACGCTCTAATGGGTGGAGTGACAATCGTGCTGACGAAGACATCGTGGTGGCTTTCGCGCGTTGGTATGGCAGCTTTGGGTGCCGCAGCTCTTGCAGGCTGCTCGTCCGGTTCGGGCGTTGTCGATGTCAGCAGGCCCCCGCTCGTGGCGCCGCCGGGCGATATGGCGACGCAAGCGCTGATCCTGATGAAGGGCGTCACGGGGGAGACCGCGAAGAAAACGCTGGGTACGCTGGCCTTGCTCCCAGCCTCAACGGGCACGGTTCTGCGCTTTGACCTGCGCAACGCGGCCAAGGGCACGCTGACGGTGACCTTGCACGAAAATGCCGATTGCGGGCCTGGCGAAACCGATGGCGGCGGCGAAGTGCCTGCGGGTGCTGCGGGGTCGGTGTGGGCGCCAGGCGGCGGGCGCTTGCGCATGCCCCCGCTCAAGGCCGATGAGGAGGGCGTTCTCAAGGACGAATTCCTAGTCCAAGGCTTGGAACCAGAACACGTCCGCGGCCGCTCGATCGTGCTCTCTAACAATAGCGGGCGGGTCGCCTGCGGTATATCCTTTTAAGTGTAAGGCCGTTGGCCTTGACAGGGCGGCCCGGGTCGCCTGTAGTGAGGCTGCCTCGCGCGGGTGTAGCTCAATGGTAGAGCAGAAGCTTCCCAAGCTTACGACGAGGGTTCGATTCCCTTCACCCGCTCCAGAACTCTCACCGAATACCGGTCCCAATCGCAGCTTTGACGCTGGCGTGCCCATCGGCGCGCAGCCGCTCGGCCAGATCGCGTAGAACGCGGCCGACCAGCCCCGGCCCCTCATAGACGAGCGCGGAATAGAGCTGAACCAAGGTGGCGCCCGCCTTGATCTTCTCATAGGCGTCCTGCCCGCTCGCGACACCACCGGCGCCAATCAAGGCGATCCGCCCCTTGGCGATCTGAAACGCCGCGCGCAGCACGCGGGTCGAGGGCTCAAAGAGGGGCGCGCCTGACAACCCGCCAGTCTCAGCCTTGTGCGCGCTGCGCAAGGTGTCTGGTCTGGCAAGCGTCGTATTGGAGATGATCAGGCCGTCTAGGCCATGGGCGATGGCCGCTTCGACAATGCTGGCGAGCGCGTCCTCATCCAGATCGGGCGCGATCTTGAGAACGACCGGTGGCCGCACACTGACACGCGCACGGGCGGACCGTAGTGCACCGAGGAGGCGCGCAAGCTCCTCTGGGTTCTGTAAGCCGCGCAAGCCCGGCGTATTGGGCGAAGAGATGTTGACGGTTACATACGCAGCAAAGGGGGCCAACGCCTCGAACCCGGTGACATAGTCTGCGACACGGTCAGCGGCGTCCTTGTTGGCGCCAAGATTAATGCCCACAAGGCCAGGGCGCTCCTGGCGTCGCGCGAGCCTGCCGCGCATGGCCGACAAACCCTGATTGTTGAATCCCATGCGGTTGATGACCGCGCCATCCTCAGACAGGCGGAACAGACGAGGCTTGGGATTGCCCGATTGCGGGAGCGGGGTCACGCTGCCCACCTCAACAAAGCCAAAGCCAAAACCGAGCATCGCATCGGGGACCTCGGCATTCTTGTCAAAGCCAGCGGCAAGTCCAAGTGGGTTGGGAAAGCGCAAGCCCATCGCCTCGACCGCCAGGAGCGGGTCTGCCGGTGCGGGCAGCGAGGACGGCCAAAATTTAAGGGCCCGGATGGTCCAGTCATGCGCGGTCTCAGGATCGAGCCGCATGAGCACAGGCCGCGCCAGCCGGTAGCCCCAATCGATCATGGAATGAGCCCTTCCGGGAGCGGCCATTGCCCGGCAGCGGAGCGGGCCAGCGGCCAGTCCCTGATGGCCTGCCACCGGTGAAATGGCGCGTAGAGATGCGGGTAAAGCTGACCATTGCTGGCGGCCTCCCATCTGAGAGCCATGCCGAGGCAGTATTCATCCGCCTCCACCAGCCATAGCCGATGATCCGCATCGAAATGTTTGGCGAGCGTGCGCGAGACCTGGTGGGCGGCGGAGAAGTGAATGAACCCATCCCGCCAGTCGGCTGGCGAGCCCAGGCTGACGCCTTGTTCGACCCAAAGTGCCCATTGCGGGCCCGTCAAGATCTTGAAAACCCTCTCGCCCATGCCGCGGTCTTCACCCTCAAATTCGGCCGCAAAAAGTGCAGCGTTTGTGCCTATGATCCTAAAAAAGCCCTTGCATAGGAAAATTATCCAGAGTTAGCATGACCCACAAAGGGGAACCCCACCACCATGGTGTCACATAAACAGATTTGGAATGCCATTGACAGTTTGGCGGCACGCAATGGGCATTCGGCCTCGGGATTAGCGCGGCTGGCGGGCCTCGACCCGACAGCGTTCAATCGCAGCAAGCGGATTGCGCCAAGCGGCAAGCTGCGCTGGCCGTCAACGGAAAGCATCGCGAAGATCCTGGCTGTCACAGGTGCATCTTTGGAGAGCTTTTCCCACCTCGCCGCCAATCGCTCGCCCAAAGCCTCCAGAAGAACGATTCCCCTGATTGGATTTGCGCAAGCAGGCAATGACGGCTTCTTCGACGATACGGGTTTTCCCGTGGGCGCAGGGTGGGAGGACATTCCAGCACCCGAAGTGGGTGATGAACATGCCTATGCCCTTGAGATTAGTGGCGAAAGCATGGCGCCCGCCTACCGTGCCGGGACGATCATCATTGTCTCGCCCACGGCGGACATCCGCCGCACGGACCGCGTCGTGGTCAAAACCGTGGCCGGGGAGGTCATGGCCAAAGAGCTGGTCCGCAAGACGGCCAAGAAGATTGAGTTGAAATCGCTGAACCCCGATTATCCCAACCGTGTTTTGGAGACCCAAGAGATCGCCTTCATTGCGCGGATTGTGTGGGCGAGCCAGTAAGACCCAGGCCTGTGGCCCCACACTTGCTTGACCTGTGCCATTAAGAATGGCCTATGCCGGGGTCGAATGCGGTTCAAGGGACATGTGGATATGAGCCAGTCCATTTTTGGAACATGGAGCGATCAAGACGCCCAGCTTTGGGGCCATGTGCCGCGCCACTATAATCACAACCTGCACCAGCACCCTCTGTTTTCGGCGGAGAGCCTGGGTGCGCTCATCGACCGCTTTCCGCGCTCGCACTATTCGCTGATCCAAATGGGTGCTCAAGGGGGCCGCCGCTTTTGGCGGGAAGGGGACTTGGCGGGCATGAAGGGCCAGGATGTCCTGAAATGGATTGCGGCGGGCCGGATGTGGATCAATCTGCGCACGGTGCAAACGGTCGATCCTCGGTACAAGGACTTGTTGGAGGAGATTTACGACCAGATCGCGTCCCAAACCGGCACTGGCTCAACTTTTAATCTCAGCATGGGCATCTTGGTGTCGTCGCCAATGGCTCAGGTCTATTACCACGCCGACATGTTGGGCCAGACCTTGTGGCAGATCGCAGGGCGCAAGCGCGTGTATGTCTATCCCAATCACGCGCCGTTCCTCACCCAAGAGCAGCTTGAGGACATCGCGTTCTATGAAGTCGAGGTCGATACGCCGTATCAACCTTGGTATGATCAGCACGCACAGGTCTTTGAACTCGCCCCTGGAATGATGGCGCATTGGCCCCTCAATGCGCCCCATCGGGTTGAGAACCTCGATATGCTCAACATCTCTGTGACCACGGAGCACATGGATGCTGAGATTTTGCGAAGCTACCGGGTGACCCTGGCAAATGCGGTCTTGCGCAAGACATTTGGCATGCGAAACCTGAGCCCGCATTCGCGCGGGCTTGCCTATCGCGTCAAGTCCGCTGTTCAAGGCCTGGCCAGGCGATCCTCCTGGCTCAAGACAGCGCGCAAGGAGCGCCGGCCGATTGAATTCATGCTCGATCCCAGCGTTCCGGGCGGGGTTATCGATGTCGCTTCGCAATCGTCGCGCCCCCTGTCCTCAGCGGCGTGACGGTGGGTTCATGAGCAAGCCGCAGCGGTATAGCCTATCGCGTTACGCCACGTGGGATGACGTTCCGGTCTATTGGCATGACCGCGCCCGGATTGCGACACCCTTTCAAACACCAGCATTTTTGTCCTCCTGGTATGCGAGCCTCGGCCAACAGCCAAGTGTGACACCCCTTATTTTTGAAGCCCTTGAGACAGGGACCGGCCGTCCGGCAGCGTTGTGGCCACTTGTCCTCGAACAGCGTGGCGGATTGCGGACAATCGGCTTTGCGGATGGCGGACTAATGGACAATTGCGCGCCATTGACGGGTGAGGCGTTCCCGTACGACGCCGGCGGCTTCCAG
>DMER01000005.1:0-121 GCA_003451645.1 Alphaproteobacteria bacterium
CCCCACCCGCGGCCGCAGTTGAAGTCACGACCTTTGGCTGCCGCCTGAACGCCTTTGAGTCCGAGGTCATCAAGGCCAAGGCCCTGGAGGCTGGATTGCAGGACGCGGTGATCGTCAACAC
>DMER01000005.1:235-17793 GCA_003451645.1 Alphaproteobacteria bacterium
TGACGGCCAGATGCCGGATACCGCTCCTCCTTCTGGCCCGACGGTGATTACCCTCGGATGCCGCCTCAACACCTATGAGTCCGAGGTGATGCGCCGCCATGCGCAGGACGCGGGGCTGCAGGACGCGGTGATCGTCAACACGTGCGCCGTTACTGCGGAGGCCGTGCGTCAGGCCCGCCAGGCGATCCGCAAACTGCGCCGCGACAACCCGGCGGCGCGCATCATTGTGACTGGATGCGCGGCCCAGACCGAGCCTGAAACCTTCGCGGACATGCCCGAAGTCGATCAGATCCTGGGCAATCAGGAAAAGCTCGACGCCAAGGCCTATGCGCCGCGCTTTGGCCTCGATGAGGCTGAGCGGGTGCAGGTCGCCGACATCATGGAGGCACGCGAAACCGCAGGCCACTTGATCGCAGGCTTCGACGCACGCGTGCGCGCCTTTGTGCAAATCCAGAATGGCTGCGACCACCGCTGCACCTTTTGCATTATTCCCTATGGCCGGGGCCCATCGCGCAGTGTCCCTGCGGGCGCCATCATCGAACAAATCCGTACCCTGACGGATCATGGGATCAAGGAGGTCGTGCTGACCGGCGTGGACCTGACGGCCTATGGGCTCGATCTGCCAGGCACGCCCAGGCTCGGCCGTCTTGTCGAGCAGATCTTGCGCCTGGTGCCTGCTTTGCCGCGCTTGCGCCTCTCCTCCATCGACGTCGCCGAATGTGACGAGCGCCTGATCGATCTGATGGCGAGCGAGGAGCGCGTGATGCCACACATCCATCTGTCGCTTCAGGCGGGCGACGACATGATCTTGAAGCGGATGAAGCGCCGCCACACCCGCGCCCAAGCCATCGCCTTTTGCCAGACCCTGCGCGCGCGCAGGCCCGAGATCGCCTTTGGCGCTGACTTGATCGCAGGGTTTCCCACTGAAACGGACGCGATGTTCGAGAACACCTTGAACACGGTGACCGAATGCGGCCTGACCTGGCTGCATGTCTTTCCCTTCTCCCCCCGCAAAGGCACACCGGCCGCCCGCATGCCCCAGCTCGATGGCGGCCGCATCAAGGAGCGCGCGGCGCACCTGCGCGCCGCAGGCGCCACGGCGGTCGAGACCTATCTGGCACAGCAAGTCGGAACTGAGACGGCCGTCCTGACCGAAACGGCAACGGCGGGCCGCGCACCGGGCTACGCACCCGTGCAGTTGGACCGGGAAGCGCCAACCGGCGCAATCATCCGCACCCGCATCACCGCCAGCACTGGCAAAGCCTTGGAAGCACAAACCCTCGCATGAACGATCAAGCGCCCAAGAAAACCGGCTTCTTCTCGCGCCTGACCCAGGGCCTCGCGCGTTCGGCGCAATCGTTGACGACCGGGGTCACAAAGATCTTTACCCGGAAGAAATTGGATCAGGCAGCACTGGATGAACTTGAGGAACTGTTGATCGCCTCCGACATGGGCGCACCCGTTGCCGAATTCGTCGTCCAGGAACTCAAGAACGACCGCTTCAACAGCGACGTCACTGATCAAGAGGTCAAGGAGGCGCTCGCCGCCAAGATCAGCGAAATCCTGCGCCGCGTGCAAAGGCCCTTGCGCATCGACCCCACCAACCGCCCGCATGTGATCCTGGTCGCTGGCGTCAATGGCTCAGGCAAGACCACCACAATTGGCAAACTTGCCGCGAAATTCCGCCGCGAGGGCTTGAGCGTCTTGCTCGCCGCGGGCGACACCTTCCGCGCGGCCGCCATAGAGCAACTGAAGATTTGGTCAGAGCGCACAGGCGCCGAAATCGTTGCGCGCGAGCAAGGCTCGGATGCGGCCTCGCTCGCCTTTGAGGCCATCGAAAGGGCCCGCGCCATAAACGCCGATGTGGTTCTGATCGACACGGCCGGGCGCCTGCAAAACAAGGCGGGCCTGATGGCCGAGCTCGACAAGATGATCCGCGTAATCAAGAAGATTGACCCCACCGCCCCCCACGCCACGATCCTGGTGCTGGACGCCACGACCGGGCAGAACGCAATAAGCCAGGTCGAAATCTTCCGGGACATCGCCAAGGTGACGGGGGCCGTAATGACCAAACTCGACGGCACGGCACGCGGCGGTATCTTGGTCTCCCTTGCCGAGAAATTCGACCTGCCGATCCATTACATCGGCGTGGGCGAGGCCGTCGATGATCTCCAAACCTTCGACGCCGAAGGCTTTTCCCGCGCCATTGTTGGCGCTGACGCAAAGGACTAAACCGTGACTGTGGATGGACCCACTGAGCAAGCCCTGGCACCAACACCCTCGGCCCCAACGCCTGAGACCGGCAAACGCCCGCCACTGAACCCTGGCATCAAACTGGCGCTGGAATTGGGCCCGCTTGCGGTCTTCTTTGCTGCCAATCAGATTTGGGGCATTTTCCCGGCTACAGCCGTCTTGATGGTCGCCGTGACCATCGCGCTCAGCGTCAATTACATGCTGGAGCGCAAGCTGCCGGTCATGCCGATAGTCACTGGCGCGATCGTGCTGATCTTTGGCGGACTGACGCTGCTGTTGCAGGATGAGCTCTTCATCAAGATCAAACCGACGATTGTGAATTCGCTCTTCGCCTTGGCGCTTCTGACGGGGTTGGCGTTCGGACGCCCTTTGGTGAAGCTGGTGATGGAACATGCGGTGCGCCTGCCCGATTTCGCCTGGCGCGCGCTCAGTTGGCGCTATGCGGGCCTATTCGCCTTCCTCGCCATCCTCAATGAGGTCATCTGGCGCAATTTCTCGACCGACTTCTGGGTCGCCTTCAAGGTCTGGGGCGTCTTCCCGATCACGCTCGTCTTCACGATCCTGCAGATGCCCTACATCACCAAGCACCAGATTGAGAGCGGTACGAAAGACACCCTTTAGGGCGTGCCTGCCAAGTCCACATCTAGCCCAACCAGAGCCGCATCGCCCGTTTGATAGGGCGCGGCATCCACAGGGCGGGCAGCGGCCATCGCGCGCGCCTCGTCCGTGTCCGGCAACGCGGACAATTCGAACAGTTTGAGGCGGGCATTGCCCTCAGCCTTGCGCGTGATGACAAGCTCGCCCGGCGCACCACCCAGACCGTGGAGGCGCAAGGTCGTGCCATTGGCAGGGATCGCCTCCCCGCCGCGCACAAATGCGGCCTCACCATTGACCGAGACCTCCTCGATAGCGGAGCCATTGGGGATGCTGAGGCCCAACATCTGTCCCGCCCGCGCTGCGGTAATCCGGGCACGGACGGTCACCATATCCCCGCTGCGCTCGGTGCTCACGACTTCAAAAGCAGGCGCAGGCAGGCGCGGACCGCCCGCCCCTTTCGTCCAATTGATGGAGGTCCACAAGCCCCCTGGCAGTGGAACACCCGGATGCGGTCCAAAACCGTGGCCACGCGCAAAGCCCACATCCACGGACCCCATACCGGACAGGCCCCAGGCGGCATCCTCACCGCCCGCATTCTGCAGATAGAACAGGTTCAGGCCGCGCGGATGTTCCGGGCTATAGGGTGCGGCAAGGGCGCCGAGCGCGGCGGCCCCGCCCACGCCCACAAGCAGGAGCGAGGGTCCAACCCACGACATGCGCGCTACCGCTTGCGTGATCACACTCAGGAATGCGAACAGCGCGAGCGCCAGCACGGTCATCGCCGCCAAACGCGGCCCGGATTCTGCAAACCCAAAAATCACCTCAAGGGCATTGAAATAGCTGATCCAAATCAAGGCCGCGACGATGAGCCCCGCAAGGGGCGCCACATAATCACGGCCGCCAGTGGCTCCTAGCAAGACCTGCCGGACAAGTGACACCACGGCAAAGACCACAACGGGCAACAGAAAGGGATGCGCGGCACCTGGCAGCCAAACGCTGACCGCAAGGGCCAACCCGCCGATGCAAAACCACACCACCAAGGACAGCAAGCCTGCATCGGCCGTCACCACCCGCCGCATAAACCCAAACGCACTCACCAACAGCGCCGGCACGAGCACGGCACTCAACAGAAGCGCGATCCGTCCAGGCCAGGGCATGGCGTGATCGATGGGATGCGCACCGGGCCAGATACCGAGTGGGAAAGAGAGCAACCAGCCAACACCAAACAGCATCGCGGGCACGGCAAGAAAGACGAGGACACCCGAAACCGCTGATAAGGCAGGGTGGTGCGACCGCCGCCGCACGATGAGCATCCCCAGAGCCAAAAGACAAAGCCCCGTAATTGGCGCATTCCAACTGTCCGGCCAATGCAGAACCGCATAGCCGAACACATCGAAATAGGCGGCGTTCTGCGAGGTATTCAACGCGCTCAAATCAGCATCCTTGAGCGCCGCAACGGCCTCGAAGACATTGTCACCCTGATGCTGAAACGAGCGTGGATCGAGCAGTGCTAGTGTATCGGCGCTGGAATGATAGCGCGCGCCGGCACCTGTGAAGGCGAAGTTCAAGCCGTTGATCCCGCGCGCCTTGTAGACGGAGTAATCGGTGTTGTTGGGCAGCAGCCTGTAGACCTCATAGGCCAAGGAATCGGAAACCGGCCGCGACAGCGCCGCGGCATAAAGCCCGATCAGCTTGGCATTGCCGGCACCGGTCTCGAACATGAAGGATGGTCCGGAAGCCCCGCGTGCCTCCGCATTCACGACCACCCGGACAGAGGCCATAAGCGGGTGATGCACCGCAAAGGCCGTCGCCCCCAAAAGGCCCACCTCCTCTGCATCGCTCAAGAGAAAGACAATATCGTTGCGCGGCGGCGCCTGCGCCTTGAGGGCCTTGGCGAGCATGAGCATGACCGCAACACCGTGCCCGTCATCGGCCGCACCTGGCCCGGCCCCGACGCTGTCATAATGGGCGGTGGCGAGGATGGCATTGCCAGGCTCGCGGCCCTTCAAGACGGCGAAGACATTGTCGAGCTGCGCGCAAGCCCGCGCCCGGCCCGGCCGAGCCATTTGCGAACACTGAAAGCGGGACTGGATTTCGGGCGTATAGCCCGCCTCCGTGAGGAAGGTAACAATCCGGTCACGGATGGCCTTGTTGGCCTCAGACCCCACCGGATGTGGCGCCTCATCGCCCAGCAAAGTTTTGAGAAGGATCTGCGCCTCGCCCAAATTCATGCCTTGGCTGGGGCGGTGCCACTCGGGCGGGGCAAAGAACCGGCTCGACCATGCGATGCTCAGCCCAATGAGCAACGCGGCGCACAGGATCAATGCGCCAAGGGCACTCCCGCCAAACCGTTTCACCTGCATGTCCTCCCCCAAGGCCCTCAAGCCCCGCAAAGCCTACGGGTCCGCCTGCGCGGGCGCAACGGTGCCCTTATCCTTAAAGCGGCACAGATCATGGACCGGGCAGGTCGAGCATTTGGGCGAGCGCGCCAGGCACGTATAGCGCCCATGCAGGATCAGCCAATGATGGGCATGGAACAGATAGGCCTTTGGGATGCGCGCTTCGAGCGCCGTTTCGACCGCCAGCACGGTTTTGCCGGGAGCCAAGCCCGTCCGATTGGACACCCGGAAGACATGGGTATCGACAGCAATGGTGGGCTGCCCAAAGGCCATGCTGAGCACGACATTGGCGGTCTTGCGGCCAACGCCGGGCAGGGCCTCCAGCGCCGCGCGGTCATCAGGGACTTGGCCCCCATGCTGATCGATCAGGGCCTGCGAGAGGGCGATGACGTTTTTGGCTTTGGTGCGGAACAAGCCGATCGTACGGATGAACTCCGCAAGTCGCGCCTCGCCCAAGGCCAGCATCTTGTGCGGCGTGTCGGCGGCGGCAAAAAGCGGCCTCGTCGCCTTGTTGACGCTCTTGTCGGTCGCCTGCGCGGACAACACCACAGCCACCAGGAGCGTGAAGGCGTTAACCGACTCCAACTCCCCCTTGGGCTCCGGGTTGCACGCTTTCAGCCTGGCAAAGAACATCTCGATCTCAGGCGCGCGCATGGCACTGCCTTTTGCCCTTTGCGGCGAGACCTTGGCCTTGCTAGACTTGGGAAGCATGATGACCTGTCAGACGAGAAAAGACGCGCTCCTGCTTTTGTGCGCCCGGATTGGCTACAACCCTTGAGGCCAGGCCTTCAAGTGTTGAACCCACTGTCACGTCCGTTTCCGGGAGATCATTCTCATGCGCGCCTCGACCCATAACCGTACCAAAGACTGGCAAGCTCTAGACGCTGCCCATCACATCCACCCCTTCACAGACACCGCTGCGCTAAACAAAAAGGGCGCCCGCGTCATCACCCGCGCCAAGGGCGTGCACCTCTGGGACTCCGAGGGTCACCGGCTGATCGACGGGATGGCGGGCCTTTGGTGCGTGAATGTGGGTTATGGGCGGGAGGAATTGGCGGACGCAGCCTACAGCGCGATGCGGGAGCTGCCCTACTACAATGCCTTCTTCCAAACCACCCATCCTTATGCAGTGGAATTGGCGGCCAAGCTCGCGCAACTATTGCCCGCTGGCATGACGCGCGTCTTGTTCGCGAACTCAGGGTCGGAGGCCAACGATTCCGCCCTCAAGCTCATCCGCTATTACTGGAACCTGCAAGGCCGCCCCGAAAAGAAAATCCATATCAGCCGCGAATACGCCTATCACGGCGTGACAATGGCGGCGGCGAGCCTCTCAGGCCTAACACCTATGCACCCGCAATGGGACCTGCCTCTGCCAGGCTTTGCCAAGATCCCGACGGTCTATCCTTATGCCTGGGGCGGTGATCAGGACCCGGAGGACTACGGCCTCGCCATGGCGCGCAAATTAGAGGAGCGCATTCTGGAATTGGGCGCGGACCGTGTCGCCTCGTTCAGCGTCGAGCCGATCCATGGCGCCGGAGGCCTGATGATGCCGCCCCGCTCCTATTTCCCGGAGATTCAGCGCATCTGCCGCAAATACGATGTCTTGCTGCATTTAGACGAAGTGATCACCGGTTTTGGCCGCACAGGCGAATGGTTTGGTGCGCAGACCTATGGCGTTGAGCCCGACTTGATGTCGATGGCCAAGGGCCTGTCGTCGGGATACCAGCCAATCTCGGCCTTGGGGCTGGGCCCCCGCGTTGGCGACGCGATTTCCTCGGCGAATGAGGAGATGGTGCATGGTTTCACCTGGTCGGGACATCCTGTCGCCTGCGCGGTCAGCCTCAAGAACCTGGAGATCATCGAGCGCGAAAACCTGGTCGACCGTATACGGACGGATATCGGGCCCTATTTCGCAGGGCGGGTCAAAGAACTCGCCCGCCATCCAATGGTAGGCGAGGTCCGCACCCAAGGCCTGCTTGCAGCGATCGAATTGATGGACGACAAGACCACCCGCAAATTCTTTGACCCCAAGCGTGACGTCGGCACCCATTGCCGCAATCACTGTTTCAGCAACGGCCTGGTCATGCGGGCAACGCGCGACACGATGATGCTCTCGCCGCCCTTTGTGATTTCGCACGCGGAGGTGGATGAGCTCGTGGGCCTTGCCTGGAAGGCGATCGATCTGACGGCCCGCGATCTGGGACGCGAGACGATGGTGGGGCCCTAGAAGGATTGCGCTGGGCGGCCGATGTTTCTCGGTCCGGACAGCTGATGTCAAATGCAAGATCTTTGAGAGGTTACCGTCATGCCAACGCGGCCAGACACTGAGATCGAACGGCGGTTTCTGGTTCACAAAGTTCCGGCCGATCTGACACTTGGCGAAGGCCGCCTGGTTGCGGACCGGTACATTCCTGCGGACGCCGGTCATTGCTACCTTCGTGTCAGACAAGACGGCGACGAACTCCAAATCACCAAGAAGGTGCTCAAGCGGGACGGCGACCATTCTCAGATGCTGGAATACACAATCCCCCTCAGCAAGGCGGAGTATGAAGCACTGTGCACAGTACCGTCCAAAGACGTCATCAAACGCCGGTATGACCACAAGATCGCCCAAGGCACACTTCAGATCGGTGTGTTTGCGCAAGCCTTGTCGGGCCTGATCATCGCCGATGTTGAATTTGACTCACACGAAGCTTCCGAATTGTTCGTGACGCCCCACTGGGTCGCAGCCGAAGTGACGGGCGACAAACGGTTTGCTGGCGGGGAGTTGTGCGGCAAGAGCATTGGCGATCTGGCGGCCGCCTTAGCTGAGTATGGGATCACGGTCGCCCACCGCGGCGCCTGACTACCGGTCCTCATTCAGGAGCTTTTGCATCATGTGGCCGAGCGGCATGACCCAATGCCCTGCTGGCGAGGGATAGGCTTGCGAACCGGGATAGACGACATAGCGTTGCTTCACGCCCAGATCATCGCAAGCGACATGAAACCCGCGTCGCGGTTGAGGCACGGACGCGCGTTTGACCTCAATGGCGATGTCCGGCACGCCGCCGCGCACAAGCAACAGATCAATCTCAGCGCCCGCTTGCGTCCGATAGAAATAGCCCTGCCATTGGCCATGTGCGACGGCCAAAACATTCTCGATAACAAAGCCTTCCCAACTCGCACCCAGCGACGGGTGACTGAGCAAACCGTCAAAAGTCGGGATCGACAGCAGCGCATGCAGAAGCCCGCTGTCTCGAATAGTGAGCTTGGGCGATTTGACCAGACGCTTGCCCAGATTGGCATGCCAGGGCTGAAACCTGCGCACCAGAAGCAAGTCGATGAGGATATCGGCGTAGCGGGCGACGCTTTGACCGCTGATGCCCAATCCTTCAGCGAGCGCGGCTGCGTTATGCAAGCCCCCTTGACGATGCGCCAGCATGGTCCAGAAGCGCCGCATGGTCTCGGCCGGTACGCGAAAACCAAATTGGGGAATGTCGCGCTCGAGATAGCTGCGGATCAGGTCGAGCCGCCAGGTCAGGCTGGTCTTGTCGGAGGTGGACAAGAGACTGTCTGGATAACCGCCGCGAAGCCAAAGCCTATCCATGTTGTCGGCCGTTGAGCCTGCAGCGCTCAGCTCCAGAGCATCGAGTCCAGACAATTCGGCATAGGCAACACGGCCCGCAAGGCTTTCGCTCGTCTGCTGCATCAAATCGAGCGAGGAGGAACCAAGCAGCAAGAATTGACCCGTCTTCCGCCCAGCCCGCCTTCGGCGGTCAATAATGCTGCGCAATGGAGCAAAGAGGCCGGGGACACGCTGCACCTCATCAAGGATGATGAGGCGGTCCGGATGCTGCGTCTCGAAGAGGCCAATATCGTGGACTTGGTCTAAATCTTGCGGGTTCTCAAGGTCGCGATAGACGCCGTTGCGGGCCTGAGCGATTGCGATGGCAAGGGTCGTCTTCCCGACTTGCCGGGGACCTTGTAGCAAGACAGCCGGATTTTCATCCAGCAAAGCTAACACCTGAGCCTGGAGACGCCTGCGAATCATCCTCGTAATTCTTCCATCACATGGAAGATTTACAAGGATAAAGTGTGAGACGCCTCAAATTTTCGCGGTCGCCAGAAATTCGGTCCAGTCGCGGGTGCCCGTCTTCTCAAAGATCGCCTGCACCATTGCCCTGACAGTACGGTGTTCCAGATTGAGGGCTGCGGCGACACGTTTGACATCATGATGCTGCCGCAAGCTGCGTGCGACAATAGCTTCGTCCCGCGTCAGCCCGAGAAAGCGCAAGCGGTCAAACACGGCATCGCCCTTCACCCGCAATTCGCGTAAAGTGAGGATCGCGAGGGCCGCCCCGTCAAAGCCCAACTCGCGCTGGACGGGCGCCACTGGAATAACATCCCCGGTCCAGGTCATTTGACCGCCGAAGCCGTGCAATGGCACATGCAGCGTCCCTTTGGGCAGGACCTCCCCATAGCTGGCCGCGGAGGCCAGCGCCTGATCGAGCGTTTGCGCTGCGAACATATTGCGCAGATTCAAAACGCCCCAGCGCTTATGGACAACATCACCCCGCTTGAGGAGCGCTTCGGCCGCCCGATTATAGGCAAGGATGCGCCGTTCAGCCCCAAGGATGAAAACAGGAGAACTCTTCCCCGCCCAGCGATCGCGCAAGGGATGAACGGCGCAGTCATCGCTTGAAAGAAAGAGATGCAATTTCACAGCTCGCTTGAGGTGAAGCCTCATGACATCCGCCGCCTCAAGCTCATCCCTCTGATAAAAGCCTTCTTGGCGCGATCGCAGCAGCGCAAGAACCCCGATATGGTCCCCATCGGCGTGCCAGACGCTGGCAGCACCCCAGCGTTTGTTGACATCCTTGCGGTCAACCCAAGCCCCGACGAAGTCGAGCCTCTCAAACGCCTGAGTGTCGATCACCTCCCAACACGCACGAAAGCGGCCGGGGCGGGCTAGGTAGGCTGGCACACGGGGGTCAACGTGTACGATGTGCTGGCGGTACTCTTCCATTTGCTTGGCGTGATCTTCCGACCAAGCGGTCTCGCGATGGGCCATGTCTTCACGCCCAATCAGCGTAAGCTGGGTGAAACCCAATCCCGATGTCTCGTGAATGTTGCGTGCGAGCCTTTCATAAAAATTGGGCTCACCCACGCCATCATACAGATGGGTGGCAACGGACTTGATCCAACGATGAGAATGACGATTGAGCACGGGATGGAGACATTCGGATAGGCCAGGTTGTAGTCTAGGGTGGAGATATCACCCCCGGCAAGTCCTGGCACCACCGTCTCGACAACTGAGTTGTTTCAACACCGTAAGAACCTGTGATCATTGAGCCACAATTGTGCTGTCAAGATCACACTCATTAAAAATGAGTAAGGCGTTCGAAAAAAGTTGCCAACTGTGGCCGAACCGCATATCGTCTTTTTCGACAGCTGATGTGACGCCGGGCCTGCATTGCCCCCCCCCCGCTAGCGGGACCGGTTGATTAGCTGTCGGCGCTGGAACATCCCCTCCCAGCGCATGGCGCGTTAAGGCGCATATGGCCCCTGACCGGTTCGCCGGTTGGGGGCTTTTTATTTGCGCCAGCAAGATGTGGTGTGCTTATTGAAGGTATGCGCACAATCCGTTTGGCCACTTGGAATATCAATTCCGTCCGTTTACGGCTGCCCTTGCTCGCGCGCTTAGGTGAAGAGCAAAAGCCCGACATCGTCTGCTTGCAGGAAACCAAGGTCGATGACAGCCGCTTTCCCTTGGGCGACCTAAAGAAACTGGGCTTCCCTTACATCGCTTTCGCAGGGCAAAAAGGTTACCACGGCGTAGCGATCCTCTCGAAACTGCCGTTTGAGCCGGATCTGGGCTCAACCATTTGCCCGCGAGCCGAACCACGCCATATTTCAGCCAAATTTGGTCCGGTGACCCTGCACAACTTTTATGTGCCCGCAGGCGGCGATATCCCAGACCGCGGCCAGAACCCAAAGTTCGCACACAAGCTCGACTTCCTCACGCGCATGGCCGAGGGCCTCTCGGGCCCCAAGCGCAGCAAAACCAAACCCGCCATGATCCTTGTCGGCGATCTCAACGTGGCGCCTCTGGAACATGACGTGTGGAGCCACAAGCAGCTTTTGGATGTGGTCAGCCACACACCCGTAGAGGTGGAGCACTTGGCCCAGGTCTATCAAAGCCAGGACTGGGTTGATGTCTCCCGCCGCGCCGTGCCGGAGCCCGAAAAGCTCTATAGCTGGTGGAGTTACCGCGCCGCGGACTGGCAGGCCTCTAATCGCGGGCGCAGGCTGGACCACATCTGGGTCACGCCAGCCCTCGAGGGCGCGCTGGGCCGCACCTGGATCGAGACCCCGATGCGCGGCTGGGACAAGGCCTCAGACCATGTGCCGGTGATCACGGAGATTGCGCTTTGACCTGCGCACTACAGTAACACCTTGGGCCCCATGCTATACTCTGTGGGAGTTCAAGGAGAGGCACCTCATGGCGCAAAAACCAAATGACCTCAGAACCTACGCGGTATTGGGCATTATGGGCCTCGGCGTGCTCATCGGGGCAGTCAGCCTGTTTTCAACCGACAGTTCTGGCCGCGCCACGACCTGCACGGCTGAGCAGTTGAGCCGCATGGAGGCCGCCTCGCCCGGCTTTGGCGCTAAATGTCTCGCGGACATCAAGGCTGATGGTGGCACGGGGGCATCCAGCAGCACGCGTTACATGTCCTGCAGCGCCGCAGAGGTCAAATGCTGCCGGGAAAAGCCTTTTGGCGGCAAGACCTGCTATGTGATCGGGGAGCTGCCTTATAACCCCTCAACACCCTGACGTAGTTTGCGCCGAAGCGCATTGCTGCACCTCGCGTAAGCGCACATCTGATGTTATAGACATGGCGCATTGTGGATAAGGACACGGCGTTACGATGGCTGAGCATTGGACACTCGATTACATCAAATGGGACCGGTTCACGCCGGACAAGGTCGACCCGCTCATGCTCAAGGCGGTTAAGGCCGCGAGCTTGGTGGAGTACAACGCTACTGACTATGTCGCCTACTTGAAGGAGGTCTTCAAAGGCGACCCCAAGACCATCGCAGAGGTTGAGCGCTGGGGCTGGGAAGAAGTCCAACATGGGGAGGCGCTGGGCCGCTGGGCCGAGCTTGCGGACCCAACCTGGTCATTCAAGGACGCCTTTGCCCGCTTCAAGGAGGGCTATAAGCCCTCTCACTTCCTGAACCCGAATGGGTCGGTGCGCGGGAGCCGGATTGGCGAGCTGATCGCACGCTGCGTCGTCGAGTGCGGCACCTCGTCCTATTATACCGCCTTGCGCGACGAGGCGGCTGAGCCCGTGCTCAAGCAAATCGCGCACATGATCGCCTCGGACGAGTTCAAGCATTACCGCCTCTTCTACGACCTCATTGGCATTCAGCCTGAGAAGCGGCCCAATCTGCTCAAGCGCCTCTATATCGCGGCAACCCGTGTGAGCGAGGCTGAGGATGACGAACTCGCCAGCGCCTTCTATTACGCCAATGTCGCCAGGGACGCTGAAGCGACAACCCCCTATGACCGCAAGCTCTACGCCAAGCTCTATGAGCAGCACGCGCAGCGCTTCTACCGGCAGCACCATATCGAACATGCGGTCGCGATGATCGCCAAGGCGGTTGGCGAATTCCCGCCCGAAAGCCGCGTGGTCCGCTGGGCAGGCCGCGCTGTCTGGGCGCTCTTTGTCTGGCGTGCGAAACCTGTGGCGGCGTGATATTCACACATAAGCGGGGCGGTTCAATCTTGGGGGCGAGCGATGGCGGATTTTGCTTGGGTTTTGGACTACATTCCGTTCGGCAATAATGGCCTCGCCCTCATTTTGGTGGGGCTTGTCGGTCTTGTGTTGCTCAAGATCGTGACCCGTCTGGCCTTCTGGGCCTTGATCGCACTGGGCATCGCTTGGGCCACGGGCCTCGTCGCGCTGGATCAATATCTGGGCTTTGGGTCGGCGCCCAGATGGGTGCTCATCGCCAATGACGGTCAGCCGCACACCGCTGAAAGCGCGCATGTGCCGCAAATGGAGCAGGACCTGAAGGAGGGCACCATGCCCGCCTGCGATGCCAAAATGACGGGCACCTATGCGATTTGCTACACTGATGGCTGGGGCTTTCTGGGGCAGAGCAGCGTGTGCACCTATCAGAAAACCTCTGTGCTCGGCGCGCTGGGTCAGTTGACCGACGCTCGCGTCTATCAGTGCAAATAGCCTGAAGGGTCAAGCCACCTGCTTGAGCCAGCCTTCGGCATGGGCGGCGAGCCGCTCCCAGCCCGGCTCGCCAATGAGCCAGTGGCTCATGCCGCGGAACTCCTCATAGGCCCCTTGGTCGCGATAGCGCTTGGCGACACTGGCAACGGTCTTGGGCGGATTGACGCGGTCCTGCGCGCCCGCCAGACACAAGACAGGGCACTTGACCGCCCCCGGCTCCACGAAGCTCGCTCGTCGCAAATCGAGCGGCCAATGCATAATCTCGAAAGTGGCAAGCCCCGACTCCGGCACAAAGCGGGCGAACACCGCCTCCCGCTCCGCATTGGGCAGCAGATCGAGCGCATGCGTCACGGCGATCCACTGCTTGGGCTTGAGCGGCCGGTTCCAAAACTGCCCCGCAAGGAACAAGCCTTGTGCCGCCGCCACTTCCCAGGGCGTGGTGGGCAGCGTGCCCCACGGGGCTGACGGCGCGATCAGGACCAGCGCCCGCACGGGCGTGCGCGCCGCAATCATTTGCGCGATGAGGCCACCCATCGAATGGCCGATAAGGACCGGCGCTTCGGGGAGCGCGCGCACCAGGACCAAAAGATCCTCGACATAATCGAGCACGCTGGTTGTGCCCAGCGCTTGCGGTGCCCGCACATTGGGCGCCACGTTGTGGTGGCGCAAGGTAGGACACAGCGTGCGATAGCCCGCCGCCTCGAAATAGCGCGCAAAGGGCTCCATCGCCCAACCGCCACAAAACGCACCATGGATAAGGATCGCAGTACCATTGACCGACAAGGCGCAGGCTCTTTCGTTACGGGGTGTCCAGATGGGCGAAGGCATCCACCACGCGGACGTAGACGTCACGCTTAAATGGCACGATCAATGAGGGCAACTCCCGCATGGGGACCCAGCGCCACGCCTCGAACTCCGGCGGCTCATGTGCGTTGAGATCGATCTCGCTGTCTCGGCCCTCAAAGCGGAAGGCGAACCACTTCTGGGTCTGACCGCGGTATTTGCCCCGCAGCGCAACGCCAAGGAGGTCGGGCGGCAGGTCATAGTTGAACCATTGAGGCGCTTCGGCCAGCATGGAGACGCTGGTGACGCCTGTTTCTTCCTGTAACTCTCTGCTGGCGGCCACCAGCAAATCTTCGTCACCATCCACGCCGCCCTGCGGCATCTGCCAGGACTCGCCACCTTCACGAAAGATCCGGCGGCCGACGAAAACCTGATTATCCTTGTTGAGAAGCATCATACCCACGCAACGGCGGTATTCAGTGGGCAGCGGCTTTGACGGCCTCATGGCGTTGGGGTTCCTTGGGCAAGGTCTGGCAGGGCACTCACGGGCGCCAGAACGGCACCGCGCGACTCCAGACTTGTACCCCAAGCAGCGATCCGATCAATCACCCCTGGCGAGGCATCGACGATGGCCACCGCCTTGCGCTTTTCTTGCGCCAAAATCACCAGACGCTCCAGCGCATTGTCGATGCTGTCTGCGCCCGCCAGAGCATCCAACGACAAATCCGATCGCAAGAGGGGTGCCTGCACCGCCGGTGCGATCTGGGCTGACAAACTGCGCTGCGAGTGTGAGGCATCGACAAAGAACAGCCCGCGCGCGCCTGCTTCCGCCAGAAACGGCCGCACATCCGGCTCGCTCGCCAGGAACTTCCCGCTGTTGAGACTGATCAGCCCGGCATAGCCGCTGAACCGGCTCATCACCCAGTGCATGCGCGTGCGATTGCCCTCAGCCTGTGGGCCGGTCATCAACGCGCGCGGTCCAGGATCGTTCTCCGGAAAGTCAAAGGGTTCCATGGGCACCTCAAGAAGGACTTCATGCCCCTGCTGGCGCGCGTCCGCAACCCAGCTCTGTAAATTCTCTCCATAGGGCGAGAACGCCAAGGTGAACCCGCGCGGCAGGCGTTGGATCGCGGCCTGTGTCACAGTGGCACTCAGACCCAAGCCGGTCATCACAATGGCGATCCGCGGCCGCGACTCGGATGGATCAAACCGCGCCGCATAGACGCGCGCGGCCCGCCGGCCATCGGCGGCGATGCGTGTGAGCGGCCCATCGCTGCCCGCCTCGTGAAGCGCTGGATCGATGATGATCCGTCCATCGGTGCTCAGGAGCGAGCTGTTTGGAGCTGCCGCACTCTTCACGTCGGAAACGGGAGCGGTGGGCGGTGCGGCCTCACCGTCGTGCGTTTCCCCATGAGAGACAGGCGCATGCGAGGCCCCTTGGGCGGTGTGCGGGTCCGATCCAGCCTTCGCCGGTGGTTCTTGCAGCGAGACAACCAGGCCGCTGGGCTTTGTGTCGGGCCGAGGGGCAAGCAAGGCCGCCATAGCAACCGCCACGCAAATCACACCGGCGCTCGCCGCCACCCAAAACAGAAATGACCCTGGCTGCGGGCCGTCCAAGGGTCTGTCATCCTGAGCCTGGGTCATCGGTTTTGGGTCACGGCGCTCGGACAAAAATAAAAACGGGGCCAGCGCGAAGCTGACCCCGTAATGCTTTGTGAAAGGTTAAGACGGCCTTAGTTCGGCTTGGTCTCGGTCTTGGTTTCGGCAGCAGTCGCAATGGTCTCCTGCCCACGCAGGAAACGCAAAGCGTAGGTCAGCTGGAAGTCATCATACTTCTCGGTGGGCTTGGGCTTCACGATTGGCCCGACATGGGGCTTGCGCTTCTCTTCTTCGTCCAAGTGATAGGGCAGATCGGCCTCGCTCGGACGCTCCTTGGTGTCCTCTGAATTGGCGTCATGCGCTTGTTCGACGAGCACATGCGGATCGATGCCCAAAGCCTGGATGGAGCGGCCCGACGGCGTGTAATATTTGGCGGTGGTCAGGCGCAAGGCGCCATCAGCACCACCTGCGAGCGGGATCACCGTTTGCACCGAGCCCTTACCGAAGGAGCGGGTACCGAACACTTGCGCCCGCTTTTGATCTTGCAGAGCACCTGCCACGATCTCAGAGGCCGAGGCCGAACCGGCATTGATCAGCACGACGACCTTGACGCCTGGCTTTATGCCATCAAACAGCTGACCCCGGCGGGCATTGTAGCGCTGCGTGTCGCCGCCGCGGCGGCCGCGCGTCGAGACGATTTCGCCCTGGTCGAGGAAGGCATCCGACATCGTGATTGCCTGATCGAGCAAGCCGCCCGGATTGTTCCGCAGGTCAAGCACCACGCCTTGCAGCTTGGAGCCGATCTCGGCCTTGATCCGCTGCACGGCCTTGTTGAGGCCTTCTTCGGTTTGTTCGGTGAAAGAGCGCACCCGGATATGGGCGATATCGCCCTCGCGCGTGTACTTCACGCTTTCAACCTTGATGATGGCACGCGTCAGAGGCACGTCGAGCGGCTTCTTTTCGCCTTTGCGCAGGATGGTGAGCTTCACTTGCGTGTTCGCAGGACCGCGCATCTTCTCAACCGCTTGCGAGAGCGTCAGGCCCTGAATGGATTGACCGTCGATGTGGGAGATCAGATCACCCGACTTGATGCCCGCCCGTGCTGCAGGCGTCTCGTCCATCGGCGTGATGACCTTGACGAGACCATCTTCCTGCGTGACTTCGAGGCCCAGGCCGCCAAATTCACCGCGGGTGGTGACTTGCATATCGGCGAAGTTCTTGGGGTTCATATAGCTAGAGTGCGGGTCGAGGGACATCAGCATGCCATTGATGGCCGATTCCACCAGCTGCTCGTCTTTGACCTCGCGCACATAATCGGTCCGCACTCGCTCGAAGACGTCACCAAACAGGTTGAGCTGACGATAGGTATCGGCACTGGCGACCACGCCCGTGGACCCCAGCAGCACGCCAACAACCGAACAAATGCCGATGCCGCTCAAGACCCCAGTGTAGAACCGATTCATAATGACCCTTATCCTTTGTCCCGTGAGTTCGTATTGTCCCCAGCAAACCAGGGGCCAGGATCGACCGGCTCCCCGTTGTGGCGCACTTCTATCCGCAACCGGCCTGGTTGCTGCTCCGGCGAGGTGGGGAAATCACCCATCACGCCAATTGGCTCGCCCGTCAAAAGCACTTGGCCGACCCGAGCGTCGATCCGCGCCATTCCTGACAGAAGGACATGATAGCCATCGCCCGC
>DMER01000005.1:18003-19306 GCA_003451645.1 Alphaproteobacteria bacterium
ATAGCCATCGCCCGCGCCGATAATCAACAACTGCCCGTACTCTTTGAAGGGTTCAGCAAACAAGATTTTGCCGTCGACAGGGGAGACAATTTGGGCTTTCGGGCGGGTGCGCAAGCTCAAAGCGGTATTTCTGACGCCGTTGTCACTCATCTCACCAAATCGTGCAGCAAGCTCGCCCGTTGCCGGCCATTGCAATTGCCCCCTGAGTGCGTCGAATTGCTGCTGTGAGAAACCCGCCTCGGTCATGGTTGTCGCCCCGCCATCGACACGTGCGACGAGCGCTTCCATCGACATCGCCTCGCGGGCGAGAGTCTTAAGGCGGGTCTCTGCGGCGTTGTGTTCGTCAATCAGGGCCGCCGTCAGTTTGGCTTTTTCGGCCAGCAGTGTGCCAATGCGGACATGCTCGCTTCGCAAGGCCTCCCTGGACCGCGCCAGTACCACGCTTGCGTCGGCGGCGGCTTTGCGCAACTTGCGCAACTGTCCAAGTTCTTGGTTCAGCGCCTTGGCCTCATCCCGTACACCGGGCAGAACGGCCGTCAAAATAATGGCGCTGCGGGCAGCTGCGGCCGCATCCCCAGGTGCGACGGCCAGCGCCGGCGGGGGCTCCCGGCTCATGCGCTGTAGGACCGATAACAGCCCCGAAAGTTTGTCCCGGCGCAGCGCAAACGCATTTGCAGCCCGGGTTTCCTGGTCATTCAGCCGCGCCAGCTCAGCCTCGAGCCGCGCTTCCTCCTGCTCCAGCCCGCGGATTTTGGCCGCCGCCGCAATGGACTCCGTCTGCAGGCGCTTGGTTTCACTTGCAAGGCGGGACTTTTCGGTATCGCGCTTTTGTTGCGCGGCGCGGTCCGCCTCTAACTGCCGCTGGAGCAATTCGAGTTTCTCTCGCGGATCGGACGGCCCAAGCAGCGGGTCTGTCTCGAACGCGGCACTGACCAAACTGGCCATGGCGAACGGCCCTGCCACGACAACAGCCAGCATCAGGGCCCGGCACGCCTTAGCGTGCAGCCGTTTGCCCGTGATGTTTGTCCCGTTTCTGCTCAACCGCGTCAAAGTCCAACAATGATACGCCTGTCATCTCAACAGGCTGCTTTAATCCCATCAGTGCAAGGACAGTGGGTGCCAAATCGGCCAGGCACCCATCTCCCTTGAGTCGCACAGGAGAGGTTAACACTTTGGCATTAATGAGAACGACAGGGACATCGAGCGTAGTATGGGCCGTGTGTGGCTCTCCGGTCACAGGGTCTGTCATCATTTCCACATTGCCATGGTCTGCACTCAGCAGGATGACCCCATTCTGGCGCTC
>DMER01000005.1:19515-22291 GCA_003451645.1 Alphaproteobacteria bacterium
ATTCTGGCGCTCCACCGCAGCCCAGACCTGTGCCAAACAAGCATCGATGGTTTCAACGGCCCGAATGGCGGCCGCCAAGTCGCCCGTGTGTCCCACCATATCGGGATTGGCATAATTCACGACGATCAGATCATAGCCGCCCTGATCAATCGCGCTGACGAGCTTGGCCGTCACCTCATGCGCGGACATCTCGGGCTTGAGGTCATAGGTGGCGACCTTTGGGCTTTCGACCATAACCCGGTCTTCGCCAGGGAAAACGGTCTCCCGCCCGCCATTGAAGAAATAGGTCACGTGCGGGTACTTCTCGGTCTCGGCGATCCGCAATTGCCGCAAGCCCAAGCCAGCAACGATCTCCCCCAGACTATTGCTGAGGCTCTCCGCCGGGAACAGCGTGATGAGCCTCTCGGTCAGCCACTCAGAATACTCCGTCATCCCGGCGATCGCCGACAATTGTGGAACTCGCTTGCGCGGGAACCCCGCAAAGGCCGGGTCCAGTAACGCCGTCAGCATCTGCCGCACCCGGTCCGCGCGGAAATTGGCAACCAGAACCGCATCCCCATCCTGCATGCCGGGATAGCCGGGGAGGACATGAGGAGGAACGAACTCGTCCGTGATCCCCTTTGCATAGGCATCCTCGATGGCAGCGGCAGGCGTCGCCGCATGCTCCCCTTCAGCCAGAACCAGCGCATCATAGGCACGCGCGACACGGTCCCAACGCTTATCGCGATCCATGCCGAAATACCGCCCGCCGATGGTCCCCATCCTGACGGCGCGCAGGCCCGCGACATCGGCGAGGAAGGAAGAGACATAGGTCTGTGCGCTTTTGGGCGGCGTATCACGGCCATCCAGAAAGCCATGCACCCAGACCGTCAAGCCAGCACCCGCCAGAACTTTTGCAAGAGCGGCGATGTGATCTTGGTGGCTATGTACCCCGCCTGGCGACAGCAAGCCCACCAGATGGACGACACCGCGCCCCGCTTGGGCGGCAGCGATAAACCGGGTAAGGCCCGGATTGTGCGCCAGGCTGCCATCGGCCACGGCGGCATCGATGCGCGGCAGGTCCTGCATGACAACCCGGCCTGCGCCAATATTCATGTGCCCGACTTCGGAATTGCCCATTTGCCCCTCGGGCAACCCGACCGCCAGGCCGGAGGTGCGCACCAGACTATGCGGACACTCCTCCATCATGCGCGCGAATGCCGGTGCCTTTGCCAAGGCGATGGCATTATTCTCGCGCTCAAGGCGATGGCCCCAGCCATCGAGGATGCACAAGACAACAGGTTTGGGTCGCATGGTCACTCGCTTCCACTAAAGAGAACGCTCCAGACATAAGCGGTACGCGCGAACCTGGCCAGCATGATTCAGACCCGGTGATAAGGGTGGCCAGCCAGGATCGTCATGGCCCGGAACAGCTGCTCGGCCAGCATGGTGCGCACCAGCGTATGCGGCCAGGTCTGCGGACCGAAACTCAAGAGCTTGCGCGCCCGCGCCCGGTCTTGCGCGCCAAACCCATCGGCCGCGCCAATGCCAAAGGTCACTTGGCCCACGCCTTGATCGCGCAACTGCGCCAGCCAAGTGGCAAAGGCGACGCTGCCCATCGCCTCGCCCCGCTCATCGAGCAACACGGCAAAGGCGCTCGCGCTGAGGGCTTCCGAAAGGCGCTGCGGCTGGCGCTCATCAAACTCGGTGAGCACAAACCCGCCGAACCCCAAAGCCTTGCCCGTATCGCGCGCCCGCTCCAGGTAACTGGCAGCCAGGGCCTGCTCAGGCGCAGTCTTTCCCCGCCCGCCCGCTAGAATAGCAATCTTCAACATCGGGCCCTACAAAAGCGATCAGCCCGCCTCAGCCATGGAGGCGTCGTCCGACCACATCTGCTCCAGATTATAGAACGCACGAACTTCCGGGCGGAACAGATGGACAATGATGTCGAGCGCATCGACCAGCACCCAGTCGCACGCCGGGAGCCCCTCGATGTGCGCGCTGTACCCGACCTCGCGCAGCTTTTTCTCCAGCTGCTCGGCCAAGGCGCCCACATGGCGTTGCGACCGGCCGCTTGCGACCACCGTGTAATCGGCCAGCGGGCTGCGGCCCATCATATTATACTGGCGGATGTCCTCAGCTTTGCCATCGTCCAGGATCTGCGTCACGAGGGCGAGCATCGCGGACCGCTCTGGCGCCATGGCGGCCGCCGCAGCCTTCTTCAGCGCGCGCCGTACCTTGCGGGCAGGCGTGGTGGCCTCAGCGGCGGGAACAACAATCTTGGCAGGCTTACGCACAGGCTTTGCGGCCTTGGCTGCGACAGCCGCCTTAGGCATTGCGGCTTTGGTCTTTGGCTTGGCTTTAGGCAGCGCGGCTTTGGCTTTCGCCGGTGCAGCCTTGGGTTTTGGTTTGGCAGGGCTTTTGCGCTTGGTCTCGGTCAGTGTGAGATCCTTTCTATGTCAGCGGCGAGTCAACATTCCTTAACTTAGCACGGCTTTTGTGAACACACGATGGCATCGCGTTTGGCCCCATGGCTCACGGCCACAGCCCGCGCGAGCGGATCGTGGTCGCTGAACGAGGATCGAGGGCCGCTGGCAACAGCACCCAGGCGGGCGGTGCCATCGTTGCCAAGTCCCGCGCCATCGCGGTCGGCACTCTGTACGCCGCCAGCATATTGGCCGCCGGTGCTGAAACGGCCGCAAGCGTCGCCCCCGGCCTTGGGATGACGGCAAAGGGCACATTGGCCGCGATGCTCCGCCACCCACGCCAGCGGTGAAAGCTCATCAAACTATCCGCC
>DMER01000005.1:22537-22774 GCA_003451645.1 Alphaproteobacteria bacterium
CGGATAGCGCGTTTTCAACTGACAGATCGTGGCGAGCGTGAAGTAGAGCCTGTGCCGCGCCTCAAAGGTGCTGACACACATCTGCGGATGGCGCGCGATATGTTCGGCCTGCAAGACCCGGCGCTGATAGGCTGCCATGCCCTCCACGGCTTTGAGCGGGTTTTGCGGCGCGACCAGCCACACCACCCGGTCCAGATCAAGCGCGCGCAAGGCTGTGTCGGCCACATGCGCATGCCC
>DMER01000255.1 GCA_003451645.1 Alphaproteobacteria bacterium
GAGATGGGCCTGCTCTTCGCGTGCGGGGGCTTGGCGGGCCTCGCCCTCGCTGCCGCGCAGGCGTTTTTCGTCTGGTCGACGGAAGCGATTGGCTGGAGCCTGGTGGCCATCATGGTGGCGGTTCTTGCCTATGCTGGAGTCGCGGCTTATGGGTATTTCCGCGCGCTTCGAGAGCAGGACGATGATCTCTGAAGCGCGCCGCCGTCAGAAGGATCACACCCATGCGCATCGGAACCCCGCTATCGCCCTCTGCCACGCGCGTGATGCTGCTCGGCGCTGGTGAGTTGGGCAAGGAGGTCATCATCTCCTTGCAGCGTTTGGGCGTCGAAGTCATCGCTGTCGACCGTTATGCCAATGCGCCTGGTCATCAGGTGGCACATCGCGCGCATGTGATCGACATGACCGATGGCGCGGCCTTGCGTGCGTTGGTGGCGCAGGAGGGGCCGCATCTGATCGTGCCAGAAATCGAAGCGATCGCCACCGATGCGCTTGTCAGCATTGAGGCTGAAGGCGTTGCGCGTGTTGTCCCGACCGCGCGGGCCGCGCATGTGACGATGAACCGGGAGCGCATCCGCACGCTTGCGGCCCAGGAGTGCGGTCTGCCCACCTCGCCCTATGCGTTTGCCTCGTCTCTCCAGGAGTTGGAGGCGGCGGTTGCGGGCGGCATTGGGCTGCCCGCCTTTGTGAAGCCGGTCATGTCGTCGTCCGGCAAAGGGCAATCGCGAGTGACCACGATGGCCGAGCTCAACGGCGCATGGGCGCAGGCCATGGAGGCGGGCCGCGTCAAGCAGCCCCGCGTCATCGTTGAAGGGCAGATCGACTTTGACTACGAGATCACGCTGCTGACTATCCGCCATGCAGGCGGCACGGATTTCTGTGCGCCCATTGGCCATGTGCAGGTCGCGGGCGATTACGTGGAGAGTTGGCAGCCCCATGCGATGCCAGAGGCGGCCCTTGCCGTCGCGCAAGACTATGCGCGCAAGATCACCGATGCGCTGGGTGGCTGGGGCATTTTTGGTGTCGAGTTGTTCGTCAAAGGGGACGAGGTCTGGTTCTCTGAGGTCTCGCCCCGGCCCCACGATACTGGCCTGGTGACGCTGGCGTCTCAGGTGCAAAGCGAATTCGATCTGCATGCGCGCGCGATTTTGGGGCTGCCGGTCGACACGCGGCTCACCGGATCCGCTGCGTCTGCGGTAATCTATGGCGGCGTTGAGGCCGAGGGCGTGCTGTTCGAGGGTCTCGACGAGGCCCTCACGGTGCGTGGAACGGATGTCCGCCTGTTTGGCAAACCGCAAGCCTTTGCCAAGCGGCGTATGGGCGTTGCCTTGGCGAGGGCGGCCGATGTGACTGCGGCCAGGGACGCGGCGAAGGCTGCTGCGGCGCGGGTTCGCGTAGTGCCGCCCGGTCAACGCTAAGACCCACGACAAAAAAAGCCGCCGCCCGAACCGGGCAGCAGCTCTTAAGATTCAAGACGGTCAGCTTATTGGAAGTGGTAGCTCAGACCAACGCCGAGTGACTGACCTTGCGGGCCCATCGTGACTTGGTAGTTGTTGACCGGAAAGAGCAGCTCGCTGTCGTCGTAGAACGAATAGCGATATTGGACGCGGCCGGACACGCCGTCGAACAGCATGACTTCGACCTGGGCGCCGAGCGTATAACCAAACAACGTGTCGCCAGCGGACTCTGCAGGCGGCGTCGTTTGCGCGTCGATGTCCAGCCAGCTTGCACCCGCGAGCATGAAGAACGCTGCGCTATTGCCAATCCGGCCACCGAGACGCAGGACAACATCGATGTCCGATTGCGCTTCATAGGTCATCGAGTCAGCCGGAGGAACGATCACGCCACCAGGGCCAGGCGCTGCCACACCCGGGGCCTGCACTTGATCGTCCGCATTGTTCGCGCTGTAAGATGCTTCCAGGCCCACCAACAGGCCGCCGAAATCATGCGTGTAACCAGCGTGGATTCCGTACTCTGCACCCTCAAGGCGCGAATCTTCGGTCACATAGCTCTGGGCGGGGCCGACAATCCGGACATAGGTTTCGGTGTCGCCCTTGATGCGGTTCAGGGCCAAGTCAACACCCAGATGAAACCCTGTGAAAGAGGCGCCTTGCGCGACCCCCACGGAAGCCAGAATGGCAATTGATGCCGCAGCGCAAGATAAAGAACGTACCAAGGTCATACCCTCACCCCTTTTTCGACCGGTGTTTGATCGCAACTATGCCCCAGTTGTCAGCGAACTCAAGTGGGGGGAGCTGCTCAATCAGCCCTAAGTGGGTCATCAGGCTCGTGGCGTGTTCGGTTTGTCGCGCTCTGTTTGAAAAATGTCACATCTGAGATGGTGAATGGCGTGGCTAGACCGCTTCCTCAACCAGGGTCAGATGCGTCGCAGCGATGATACTCTTAACCTGGGTACCGGCACCCATCGGCAACCAGAGGCTTTCGGCAGCGTAGTAACTGGGCCGGGTGGACGCCATCTGGCGGGCCGTGGTGACAGCTGGGACGGCTTTGCCAGTTACAGTGGCCAGGATTTGGGTAACCCGTTGCGCCAGTGGGTCTTGATCCTGCGGACCAAATTGGCGGCCCGTTTGGTCCTGGCCAATCGCTTGCACGATCGCGGTGCCGAGCAAGCGCGCCTGAAATCGCCCTTCCGGCAGCACATCATAGATGTGGACCCGTGGCAGCCACGGCTTAAGGTCACGTGGGGACAGGGAATTGCGCGTGGGTAGACCCTGAACCCCGCACTTACTGGCCCAGAGGTCCAGAAGAGGGCGCAGCTCCGCATGCAATTCCGCGAGGTTTGTGGACAGCGCAAAGGCATGGACCGGATTGGCCTTGGGTGCCTCGGCCTTCTGGCGGGATGTATCGGCCATAGGGGACCACCTCTGAAATTCTAGAATGACAGTGTGGTCTTTTGACATAAATGAAATGTCAAATCGCCTGCCAGGTCCGGCACGTTTTGGGTGCGCGGTCTTGGCAAACAAAAACGTCTGGCGGCCCGGTTTGGTTTAGGGCAGTTTAACAAGCATCGCATTAGTCTGCGGGCAGGCTTCGATGGGTTTGACCGCAGCGCCAGGGCAAGTGGGTGATCGAGCGTGAGAGTGGATGTAGGTATCACGGTGTTGAGGGACGGCGCATATGCGTGCTCGCCGCCTCGCCGTGCGGCCCTGGTGCAACCACCCTTTTCGTTTGTCGGCCAACGGCTCGGACTGCTTCGCGCGCTTCTGCTTAGCCGCCCCTAGGTGGGCGTGCCCTGAACCCGTCGGCGGGGTCATCGGCAACACCTAGGGGATCGCAAGCCGCGCAGCCGGTCTGAACCTTGTTGCCAACTCATAGTGCGAGCCACTTGCCATGACATCCCACACTTCGAAACCCGCGACCGATACTCAAACCATCTCCGCGACCGCCCATGTCGCGATCTTTGACACTACCTTGCGCGATGGCGAGCAATCGCCCGGTGCAGCAATGACGCTCGAGCAAAAACTGCAAGTCGCAGATATGCTCGAACAATTGGGGGTCGACATCATAGAAGCGGGCTTTCCGATCGCCTCGACGGGCGATTTTGAGGCGGTCTCATCCATCGCGCAGCGTTCGAAACGCGCGGTCATCTGCGGGCTGGCGCGGGCCAGTGCCAAGGATATCGAGCGTGCGGCCGAAGCCCTGAAGCAGGCGCGGCGCGGCCGCATCCACACCTTTATCTCAACCTCGCCCGTGCACATGAAGCACAAGCTGCAGATGACCCCGGAGCAGGTTCTGGAGGCGGTGATCGGCTCTGTATCGCTCGCACGTCGCCATGTGGATGATGTCGAATGGTCGGCAGAGGATGCGACCCGCACGGAGCTCGACTTTCTGTGCCGGTGTGTGGAGGCGGCGATCAAGGCAGGCGCCACGACCATCAATATTCCCGACACTGTTGGCTATACGGTGCCGCATGAATATGCGGCGCTGATCACCGCCTTACGGACCCGGGTGCCGAACGCCGATCAGGTCGTATTTTCCACCCATTGTCACAATGATCTGGGGTTGGCGGTGGCCAATTCTCTCGCGGGCGTCATGGCGGGCGCCCGGCAAGTCGAGTGCACGATCAACGGGATCGGCGAGCGTGCCGGAAATGCCGCACTCGAAGAAATTGTGATGGCCCTGAGCACCCGCGCGGATGCCTTGCCGTTTACGACCAGCATCGAAACGCCCCTCATCGCACGTGCATCGAAATTGGTGTCTGCGGTCACGGGTTTCCCGGTCCAGTATAATAAGGCCATCGTTGGCAAGAACGCCTTCGCCCATGAATCCGGCATCCACCAGGACGGCATGCTCAAGAATACGCAGACCTATGAAATCATGATGCCGGAGACGGTGGGCGTCTCCAAGTCATCATTGGTTTTGGGCAAGTTGTCCGGGAGACACGCCTTCCGCGATAAACTGCAGGCCTTGGGGTATGACTTTGGTGATAACCAGCTGGAGGATGCGTTCCGGCGCTTCAAGGACCTGGCAGACCGCAAAAAACACGTCTTTGATGAAGACATTGTTGCGCTCGTCGATGACGCAATTGCGCATGAACAAGACCGGATCAAGGTACTCAACCTGAGGGTTGTGGCGGGAACTTTTGGACCGCCGAGCGCGGAGCTGGAGCTGTCCATTGATGGGGTCACAGCGCTGGGGGTTGCTCGCGGCGACGGCCCGGTCGATGCAATTTTTAATGCGGTGAAGACAATGTTCCCACACTCTGCCGTGCTACAGTCTTATGAGGTTAGGGCGGTGACGTCGGGCACAGATGCGCAAGCGGGGGTGAGTGTGCGCCTGGAAGAGGACGGCAAGAGCGTCCTGGGGCAGGGCACGGACACGGACACACTCGTCGCCTCTGCGAGGGCTTATGTTCACGCGCTAAATAGGTTACTAATCAAGAGGCAGCGGACGGTCCCGGAGGCGCTTCCGGCGGTTGGCCACTAGGGGAACAGGGATTGGGGCGCCAGGTGCACGTCGCGCTGGCGCCCGGCATGCCCATGGCGGGGTCGAAGAGATTTGGGGGGAGAGGCGGCAGATGTTTTCCAGCTTTATGGGTTTGTTCTCGTCAGACATGGCGATCGATTTGGGCACAGCCAACACGCTTGTCTATGTCAAGGGCCGCGGGATTGTGTTGAATGAGCCGTCGGTCGTGGCAGTAATGAGCAATGGCGGCGGCAAAAAGAAGGTCTATGCGGTCGGCAACGAAGCCAAGCAGATGCTCGGCCGCACACCGGGCGGGATCGAGGCCATCCGCCCCATGCGGGACGGCGTAATCGCCGACTTTGAGTTGGCCGAAGAGATGATCAAGCTCTTCATCCGCAAGGTGCACAACCACAGCTCTTTCGCTAATCCCATGATTATCGTCTGCGTGCCCTCTGGAGCCACTGAGGTCGAGCAACGCGCGATCCAAGAGAGCGCGCTGCATGCAGGCGCTCGGCGCGTCTATCTGATTAAGGAGCCGATGGCGGCGGCGATTGGCGCAGGCTTGCCGGTGACTGAGCCGGTGGGCTCGATGGTTGTCGATATTGGCGGCGGCACGACTGAGGTCGCTGTGCTGTCGCTGGGAGGTATTGTCTTTGCGCGCTCTGTGCGGGTGGGCGGCGACAAGATGGATGAGGCGATCATCTCTTATATCCGCCGCAATCATAACTTGTTGGTGGGTGAGTCGACCGCCGAGCGGATCAAAAAGGAAGTGGGCTCCGCGCGCGCGCCCGCCAATGGCGCGGATGTGAAGGTTCCGGTGAAGGGCCGCGATCTTCTCAACGGCGTGCCCAAGGAAATCGCGGTAACACAAGCCCAAATCGCGGAGGCGCTGCAGGAGCCTGTGTCGGCAATCGTCGATGCGGTGAAGGTCGCGCTGGAAGCGACGCCCCCGGAATTGTCGGCAGATATCGCGGACAAGGGCATCGTGCTGACGGGTGGGGGATCGCTTTTGTCGAATTTGGACGCGGTCTTGCGCGACAAGACGGGTCTTCCCGTCTCGATTGCTGATGATCCGCTGACCTGTGTGGCGTTGGGTACGGGCAAGGTTTTGGAAAACCCGCGCCGCATGCGCCATGTGCTGTCCTCGGTGTATTTCTAGGTGTCGGGCTGGCCAGTGCGTTGATCCATTAGTGATGGCCACAGACTGCGGGGCACTTCGTGAATGGCGTGGGAGCAGAAGCGCCGGACATTGATCAATGCAGGGTTATGGGACCTCATCGCCCATAATCTCTCTTTTGCGTTGCTCACCGTGCTCGCGATCCTTTTGCTCTTTAGTGCGCGCGCTCAAGGCTCTTGGATCGATACGTTGCGCGGCGTTGCTCAGGACATTGTCTCGCCCGTGTTGGACTACGCCGCAGGCCCCAGTTCACAAATTGCGCAGTGGGCGGATGGTTTGGATGCCACGCTCGAGATTTATGCCGAAAACCAGCGCTTGCGCGCTGAGAATGCTGAGCTCCTGGCCTTTAAGAATGAGGCTATCACCTTGCGGCAAAAGGTGACCAGTTACGAACGGCTGCTCAAGACCGGCACACAACCGACCACCGATTTCGTCACGGGGCGGATCATCGCCGATACGGGCGGCGTTCTGGGGCAAACGCTCATCGTCAATGTGGGACGAGATGCCGGCGTGCAGAAAGGTCACGCCGTGGCCAGCGAGTTGGGTCTCGTTGGACATGTTGTGGTCACCGGCAAGCGCTCTGCGCGCCTCTTGCTCTTGTCGGATGTCAATAGCCGTATTCCGGTGCGCCTTGAACGCTCCAGCGTCAAGGCGATCCTGGCTGGCGATAATTCCGCCCAACCTTATCTCGACTTCCTGCCGCGCAACACAGTGCTGGTCGAAGGTGACCGCATTGTCACGGCCTCTGATGGCGGTATCTTCCCGCCCGGCGTGCCTGTGGGCACTTTGGTGCAATCGCGCGGCAAGGTGCGCGTCGAGTTGTTCGCAGACAAAAGGCGGGCAGATTTTGTCCGCGTCCTGAAGTATTCGCAGCCCGTTGATGTGGATGAGGCCTTGCCCGAGCCTCTACCGGGAGCCGAACCCGGCCGCAAACCCCCTCCATCCAAACCTGCTGTGCCCAATAGTCCGCCGTTGATTGCAGGGCCAGATGGCTCAGCACCCAGCGCTGTGGCGCCAGCGAGCACGCCGTCCAGCGATCCCACTCCCGGTCCCGCAGCCGTATCGCGTGGTACATCGCCCGGCCTCCCCAGCCAGTCGCCAGACCGTCAGTAGGGGACCATAATGTTGCATGCCCTCTGGACAGGTCTTGGGCGCGCAGTGTGGCATGCAGTGCCAGCCTTGGTGGTCCTTGCACTGACTTTATTAACAATGGTGCCCATTGATTTGGGCGCGGGATGGTTGGTGGCGCCAAATGTCGCCATGATCGCTGTGTTTTTTTGGACGATCTATGCGCCGCAATTCTACTCCCCCTTGGCGATTTTCTCGAGCGGTGCCGCCATTGATTTACTGGGGGCGGGACCTCTTGGGTTCTGGCCCGTTGTCTTGCTCGCCCTCTATGCACTGACCGCCTCGCAGCGGGAGTTCTTTATCGGTCGCTCGGTTTTGGGCCTTTGGGCCGGGTTCGGAATCTTCGCAAGCCTCGTCTCAGGTTTCGCCTGGGTGCTGGCGTGCAGCTATAACTCACAGTGGTTGGAGCCGGGTCCGATCTTGTGGCAAGCAGTTGTTACCATCGCAGCGTTCCCGATCTTGGCCCGCATGTTCGCCCTCATGAAGCGCCAGCTCAGCGGCGTCAATGAAAGGCTCGCCATATGAGCGATGGGCTCGACAGTGTCCGCTACCGGGCCTTTACCCGCCGCACCTTGGTGCTGGGTGGCGGCATGGCGGGCCTGTTTATGATGCTCACGGGGCGGATGGTGCAGCTCAGCGTCTTTCAACGCGACCAGTACAAATCCCTGGCGGATGAAAACCGCATCAACATGCAGCTGCTGGCGCCGCCCAGGGGGCGCATCTTTGACCGCAATGGCGTTGAGCTTGCGGGCAATCAGTTGAATTATCGTGTCCTGATGACACCCGAACAGGCGGAGGACCCGCACAAGATCCTCGACCTGATCGCACAGTTGACACCTCTGAGCGAGAAGCAGCGCGCGCGCATCCTGCGCGATATCAAACGCGCGGGCCCTTTCAAACCGATCCTGGTCGCAGAGGGTCTGAGCTGGGACGATTTCGCCCGGATCAATGTCAATATCCCTTCCTTGCCTGGGGTGGCCGCTGTTGCCGCCGATATCCGGTCCTATCCCAATGGCGCGGAGTTGGGGCACGTCTTGGGCTATGTCGGTGGCGTAACGGAGAAAGACATCCAGGCCGATCCGCAGCTCATCTCATTGCCAGGCTTTCGTTTGGGCCGCTCTGGCATCGAGCGGTTTGCGGATGCACGGCTGCGCGGCCAGCCTGGCGCGGTGCAGCTGGAAGTCGATTCACGCGGGCGCATATTGCGCGAATTGAGCCGCAGGCCGGGCACTCCTGGCGAGGACCTGGTCCTCACCATTGATCAGGGCCTGCAAAAATTCACGCAAGAGCGTCTCTGGGGTGAGAGCGCATCGGCGGTCGTCATGGACGTCCATACGGGTGATGTGCTGGCGCTGGTCTCGGCACCGGGGTTCGACCCCAACAACTTCCTGACGGGCCCGTCGCCGGAGGTTTGGAAGGCCTTGACCACCGATCCGCTCAAGCCCTTGCTCAACAAAGTGATCGGCGGCGTCTATCCACCAGGGTCGACGTTTAAGCCCGTCACTGCCTTTGCGGCCTTGGAGTCGCAAGCCATGACCCCGCAGGACCGGGTCTATTGCGATGGGTCAACGCGCATTGGGCGGCAAGTGTTTCACTGCTGGGCGCGTGGCGGGCACGGCAGTGTGGATATGGAAACGGCCCTGAAGGTCTCGTGCGACGTCTATTTTTATGAATGCGGCCGGCGGATGGGTATCGGCCCGATTGAGACCATGGCACGACGCTTTGGCTTTGGACAGGTTTATGGTCTTGAGGTGCCGGGGCAGAAGGCGGGGCTTGTTCCCAATCCGGATTGGAAGCTCAAGCACCGCAAGCAGAAATGGACGGAAGGCGAGACGTTCAATGTCTCGATCGGGCAGGGCGCCTTGCAGACTACGCCGCTGCAGCTGTGTGTCATGACCGCGCGGATCGCCAATGGCGGCATGGATGTCAGCCCTCGCCTTATGCGGCCCGAACATGGTCCGGGCTTAGACACCCACGTCACGCAAAGCGCACTGGTGGCCGCGGAGCACATGGCGATTATCCGCGCCGGGATGGAAGCGGTAACCGGGCAGGGCGGCACGGCGTCCCGCTCCCAGCTCAAATTGGACGGCTATGAGATGGCGGGCAAGACCGGTACGGCGCAGGTT
>DMER01000038.1:0-1908 GCA_003451645.1 Alphaproteobacteria bacterium
CACATGATCGAGACCATCAACAAATTGGTGCGCACGTCGCGCCAAATGCTGCATGAGATCGGCCGGGAACCGACGCCGGAGGAGCTGGCCGAGAAACTCGCCATGCCGCTTGAGAAGGTGCGCAAGGTGTTGAAAATCGCCAAGGAGCCAATCTCTCTAGAGACGCCCATCGGCGATGAGGAGGATTCGCACCTCGGCGATTTCATTCCGGACACGAATGCGATCCTGCCCATCGACGCGGCGATCCAGTCCAATTTGCGGGAGACGACCACGCGGGTATTGGCCTCGCTCACGGCCCGTGAGGAGCGCGTTTTGCGCATGCGCTTTGGCATTGGCATGAACACTGATCACACCTTGGAAGAGGTGGGCCAGCAATTCTCGGTCACACGCGAGCGCATCCGCCAGATCGAGGCCAAGGCCCTGCGGAAGTTGAAGCACCCGTCCCGGTCGCGGAAGTTGCGGAGTTTCTTGGATAATTAGCGGGTCGAGGGCGCGGCCATTAGGCCCACCCATAGTTGAAGCTTATGCTGATCCTAGGCGTTTTCGCCGAATTGAGCGGGACTTCGTGCCGGAGCCAGCTTTCCCACATCAGCACGCGGCCGGGTGAGGGCGTCACATAGATGAACGGTTGCTCCGGCCTCGGAGCACTGGGCTTGCGCGGCGGGGCGGCCATCATCTGGGCAAGCCTGGGATCCTCCAATTTCAGCGCACTGGCGCCCTTTGGCACGTCGACATAATAGGTGCCGCTAAGGACCGACAAGGGGTGAATATGGCCAGTGTGGACCCCGCCGGGGTCCAAGACATTGATCCAAAGGCTGTTCAGCCGGAAATCCTTGGGCGACGCAGCGACATTCAGTACGCGAATGAACGCGGCCGCATGGCTGTCGAGCGCTTTGGCCAAGCCGTCAAAGGTGGGACTGCGCTCTGGCAGATCATTCAGGGAGGCATAGGACGTATAACCCTTATAGCCATGCTGTTTCGACCACGCCCGGCCTGCATTGTCTTCTGCGGCGATACTCAGACACTCCTGCCTCAATTGCGCGTTGAGGGCACGCCCGCCTGAATTGAGCGGGGCGGAGTAGAACTTTGTCGCGAAAAGGCTTTCGACTTTTGCCATGATGCAGGTACAGTTGCTGGACGATTGATGCAGATGAGGGCAATACGGATGAAAGCAGCATTACGCGCTACAGCGGCGGTTGTCATGGGGCTCTCATTGACGGGTTGTGCGGCTGTGGCCGTGGTCGATACAGCTGTTGGCGTCACGACAACAGTGGTCGGCACCGCCGTCGATGTGACCGGAGCGGTAATCAGCACCGCAGCCGATGCGGTGACCCCTTCGGAAAAGCCCGATTGCTCGAAAGCTGAAAACAAAGACAAAGACGCCTGCAAAAAGTGACGGCGCGAGGGCATCCGGCCATGCGGCTCAATCAAGTGACGGTCAGCGTTGAAGACTATGACCGGGCTGTGGCCTTCTACACGCTACTCGGGTTGCGTCAGATCGTGGCCAGCCCACCACACTATGCCCGTTTCGAATTGCCAGATGGCGAGGCCACATTCTCAATCGAGGTGGTTCCCAATGTTCCGCATTCGGGTCAGCCACTCATCTACTTTGAAGTCCATAACCTAGATGAGGCCTACGCAGCGTTGACGGCTAATGGGATTGTGTTTGAGCGAGGACCCGCCGATCAACCTTGGGCGTGGCGGGAGGCACATTTCAAGGACCCCTTTGGGAACCGGCTGTGCCTCTATCATGCCGGGCAGAACCGGCGTTATCCGCCCTGGCGGATCGAGACAAAGGGCTAACCAATGCAAACCGAAGCGATTGCCCGCGTGCGCCAGTATTATGATTGCTTCAACCGCGGCGACCGGCCGGGCATGGCCGCCTGCCTTGCCGAGACTTTCGTCCAT
>DMER01000038.1:2118-5168 GCA_003451645.1 Alphaproteobacteria bacterium
TCGTCCATGATGTGAATGAGGGCGCGCAGCGCCAAGGCAAGGCCCGCTTCCTCGACTTTATGGCCCATATGGACCGCTGCTATGCAGAGGAGCTGCGCGATATCGTGATCATGGCAGCGCCCGACGGCATGCGGGCCGCGGCGGAATTCGTCGTACACGGAAGATATATTGCCACGGACGAAGGTCTGCCGCCGGCCAATGGGCAGCACTATGTCCTGCCAGCGGGCGCCTTCTTTGCGCTTGAGGGCGGCCTGATCGCGCGGGTGACCACATACTACAATCTGCGCAATTGGATCGCTCAAGTGTCTGCTGGCGCATGAGTGTGCGGATCGAGGTCCTTGGCGGAGTCCTTCTGCGCGATCATCTCGAGGGGCTTGCGCGGCTGCGGATCGAGGTCTTCCGCGATTGGCCCTATCTCTATGACGGCAGCATGGCCTATGAGGCGGAGTATTTGCGAGGCTTCTCGCGCCAGCCTGGTGCAGTCATTGTTGCCGCATTCGATGGAGACGCGCTGATTGGGGCATCGACCGCTGCGCCCTTGCTGGGTCAGGCCGGCTATGTGACGGCCCCATTCACCGCCAGCGGTCTGCCTTTGGAGCGCTTCTTCTACTTCGGCGAATCGGTGTTGCTGCCCCAATATCGTGGCCAAGGCATTGGGGTCGCGTTCTTTGCGGAGCGAGAGGCAGCAGCCCGGCGGTATGGCGGCATTGAGACATGCGTTTTCTGTGCTGTGCAACGCGCCTCAGATGATCCGCGCAAGCCAATGGGCGCGACCTCCCTTGAGCCATTTTGGGCACGGCGCGGCTATCGTCGATGGGACGGCATGATGTGTTCCATCGTCTGGCAAGAGATCGGTGGTGAGGGCGAGATTGCCAACAATATGCAGTTCTGGCGCAAGGACTTGCACGCATGAGTGAGACATGGACGATTGCCGCCGCCCAATATCCGTTGCACCGCGTCAGAGATTTCAAGGCATATGCAGAGCATATCCACACATGGGTGGAGGAGGGCGCTCGGCGCGCCCAACTGTTGGTCTTTCCGGAATATGCGTCCGTGGAAATCGGCGGCATGATCGAGGGACCAGAAGGGCTGAACAGCAAAAACTTGCTACGAGTGATTGCGCGTTGGCGGCCAGAGCTTGATGAGCTGCATGCCCAATTGTCCCGCCGGTTTGGCGTTTACATCCTGGCCGGGTCTTGTCCTTCGGTTGATCACGCCGGGGTGGTTCGCAATGCGGCCAGGCTCTTCGCGCCAAGCGGCGCCATGGGTGTCCAAGACAAGCTCATGATGACCCGCTTTGAGGACGAGGAGGCGGGCGTGAGCCCAGGACGCGGCCCCCAAGTGTTTGACACATCGCTAGGGCGGATCGGCATCGCCACTTGCTTTGATATCGAGTTTCCTTTGATCACGCGCGCGATGGTGGAGGCCGGAGCGGAGGTGATCTTGGCGCCCTCATGCACAGAGGCTCTCCATGGCTATTGGCGCGTCAGGGTAGGTGCGCAGGCGCGAGCTCTCGAAAACCAGTGTTACGTGGTCCAGTCGCCTCTGTTGGGACGCGCATCCTGGCTCCATGGGTTTGAGCAGAACACAGGGGCCGCCGGCGTCTTCGCGCCGCCCGACGGCGAATTTCCGGCCGATGGCGTTGTGGCCCTGGGCGCCATGAACGCTCCCGGCTGGACTTATGCAGAGATCAAGTTTGATGCTTTGGCGCGGGTTCGGCACGAAGGAGCGGTGTTCAACTACAAGCACTGGGGCCTGCAACCGGGAGCAACGCCGCTTCCCGCCGTGCTTCAACCGCTGGATTGATCCTGGTCAAAGTGCCAGGACGAAGCATGCTGCAGGCTGAGCGCAAACCGGAGGGCGGACCATGAGCGCTAGCGACATAGCAGCCAAGCATTTTGCCGCGGCGATGGCGGACGTCTCGCAACAGGGTACAGATCCCGATGCGGTCGCTCGGCAATTTCTATCGCTGATCATCAAGAATTTCTTGGAGCGGCGGCCGGTCCAGGATGTGCGCGCGGAACTTTTGACCGCGGCAGACAATGTCGATCCCGGCACGGATTACATGTTCATGAGGCCTTAAGGACGGCCAGTGCGCACCAAGGCCTCACCCAGTCCAGGCACGGCCTCCTTGCCAGTCGGAACAGCGATGGATGCGCCCCGAAAATCATTCCCGATTGGCTCCTTCTGCCCGCCAAGGCATTGACCCAAGAACGCTTCAGCGGCCGCATAAAATGACAACCTGTTCTCAGGTCTGGCGAAGCCGTGGCCTTCATCCGCGTAAAGAAGATATGTGACAGGAATATTCTTGGCAGTCATCGCCTGCACAATCTGATCGGCTTCGGCTTGTTTGACGCGCGGGTCATTAGCCCCTTGGGCAATGAGCAAGGGCCGCTCGATTTTGTCCGCCCGAAACAGCGGCGACCGTTCCCGCAACAACGCCCGCCCCTCCGACGTTCTAGGGTCTGCGACGCGCTTGCGGAAATTGTCGAGAAAAGCCGTCCAATAGGGCGGAATGGACGCCAGGAGCGTGTTGAGATTAGAGGGTCCAACGATCGAGACCCCACAGGCAAAATCCTTTGGCGTAAAGGCGAGCCCGACCAGAGCCGCATAGCCGCCAAAGGATCCGCCATAAATTGCGACCTTGTCCTTCTGCGCGATTTTTGACGCAACCGCCCAGTTCACAGCGTCGATCAGGTCGTCGTGCATGCGGGCGCCCCATTGGCCGTCGGCCGCATTGACAAAGGCCTTCCCGAACCCGGTTGAGCCCCGATAATTGACGCTCAGGACCGCATAGCCGCGATTGGCGAGCCACTGATGCTCGGGGTTATAGCCATATCGGTCGCGGGCCCATGGGCCGCCGTGAACGTTAAGGACCAGTGGTAAAGGTCTGTCCGGGCGGCCATCCATGCCTACGTCGCTGCCCTTGGGCAAGGTGAGGTAACTCACAAGCTCAAGGCCGTCGCGCGCCTTGATCCGATGGGAGGCCATGGGCACGAGCGGGGCAGTTTCTAGGGCCGGCCGGGATGTAAAAAGCCGCTCCAGAGTCT
>DMER01000038.1:5389-7593 GCA_003451645.1 Alphaproteobacteria bacterium
TCTTGGTCTTGCGGTCATAGAGGGCAAAGCTGACGGGCGCATCGCTGTTGTCGATGCGCAACGTCCAGAGCCGATTATCCGCAGACTGACTTAACACCATCCACGCGCCAGGCAATAGCTTGCTCAGATATGCGATATCGGGCGCGGTCTCCGGCGAAAGCGCAGTCCAGCGCGGCTGGTCATACTCGCTGAAATAGGCCAGAATGCTCCTGCTCTGAGGGTCGAGGATGACACTGGAAATGTCGGATTGCGCCGCTTCCGCCAGCACATTCTCGTTGCCAGTCGCCAGGTCGCGAACAACCAGGGCCGTTGTATTCCTCCCTCTGCTATCCTGCATCAGGAGTGATTTGCCATCGCCGGTTATTGCGACCAGCATGGTATTCAAGCTGTCTTCCGGCGGGATATGGAACAGCGGTTTCCAGGCCTGACCCGCACGCCCATAGGTCTGGAACCCGCCATCTGGCGTTGCCTTCAATGCCGTGCGCAAGACAAGGGTCTTGTCAGCCAGGTATTCGGCAAAACCCTCATTGCGTTCGACCAACGTGCGTTTGCCGGAGATAATGTTGATGCGCCAAACATCATGCCACTTCGGGTCACGGTCATTGAGACCGACGAGGATGTCATCGGGGATCGCTGGCGAGGCCGCAATCAGTGCAGCTCTGGCGCCTCGGAACGGCGTGAGATTGACCGTCTTGCCGTGGGCCAGATCGACTGCGAACAGATTGTAGTTCTCGTTTCCGCTTTCGTCCTGCTTGTAGAGAATATGGGTGTTGTTGAAGGCCCACGAGAAACTACGAACGGGCCGGACTCTTTCGTTCGTCACCGCTTTGGCGCCGCTCAGCTTGCCTCGTTCCGCCACATGGATGTTCATAACCCCGTTCAGCGGCGCCAGAAAGGCAATGCGGCGCCCGTCTGGGCTAATGAGCGGGCTAGCCCGGTCCGGATTTCCAAAGATTTCCTGCCGGGGGATAAGTGCGTTCGATCGCACTTGTGCCGTGGAAACTTGGGCAATGGAAACCAACACCACCAAGATGGCCGTGGCCACCCCTGGATATGCAGTCCATTGCCAAGTGAACGCCCGTCTGCACGCCAAAACCATGCCCTTCTCTAGCCGCAATTAATCGTTTCAGGCCAATGACATGATCGTCATAGCGGCTCACAAGGCGGTGAACCTTTGCTGGATCGGAGTCCGGCGCTAGTTCAACTCAAAAACGACCGAGACCGTCGCACTCACCTGCTGCTGGCCCGCTTCGATCGGGACCGGCGCGCTCTCCAAGGCGACGGCACGTGCAGCAAACATGGGGACGGGCGCCTGCGCGCCGCCTTCAGAGATCGACAGAACACGCCCAACCGAGACCCCCGCTGCTTTGGCATAGGTTTCCGCACGCGCCTTGGCGTCGGCGATTGCGGCTTCGCGCGCCTCCGTCATCAGCGCCTTCGTATCCTTGATCGAGAAATTGATCCCGCCCACTTCGTTGGAGCCCAATTGCACGACCTGGTCCAGGATGGCGCCCATCTTGCTCAAGTCACGTACCAGGATGGAGACACTGTTGGACACGCGGTAGCTGCTAATCTTGGGGCGCCGTGGGATGCCTGGTTGCTCATTTTCATAGACCGGCGAGACCGAGAAATTGCTCGTTTGGATATCTTTGTCCTCAATGCCGGCTTTCTTGAGTTCCGCAATCACTTGCGTCATTTGGGCGGTATTGGCTGAGAGAGCTGCCTGCGCAGTCGCAGCCTCTGAGGTGACGCCCGTTGAGATCGAGGCCTGATCCGGACGGCCATAGGCCTCGCCCTCGCCATTGACGCTGATTGTGCGGGCCATTCGATGCTCCCCATTGGCATGTGACGGCTCAGGGCGCCACAAGAGATTGCTAGCGAAAGCTGCGCCCAGAATGATGGCAGCACCAGCAGCGATATGGATCAAGCGCATTGATTGTCCCTCTCATTGGGGGTGATTTGGTCTTTGAGTTTAAGGACTTAGACAGGGCAAAAAAAGGGCTGTATTGAGGCGGCCTCAATCAGAGCCGGTGATCTTCCTGCTTTGGTTTCGGCATCGCGATCTGCTATAGGGGCGGGCTCCGATGACGGTGGGGCCTGTAGCTCAGTTGGTTAGAGCGCACCCCTGATAAGGGTGAGGTCAGAGGTTCGAATCCTCTCAGGCCCACCATTACCTTATGGGGCCTTAGCTCAGCTGGGAGAGC
>DMER01000038.1:7745-7950 GCA_003451645.1 Alphaproteobacteria bacterium
GCAGGTTCGAGTCCTGCCGGGCCCACCATATCTCACTCCCCTGTTCACCGAGAGCATTGCGAATGAACCCGGCCCTGGTTGTCGTTATTGGCGCGGGGCCTGCAGGTCTTATGGCCGCGGAAAGGCTCGCGTCTCAGGGGATTGCGGTGCGCGTGTTCGACCACATGCCCTCGCCCGCGCGAAAATTCCTGATGGCCGGGCGCGG
>DMER01000038.1:8209-9728 GCA_003451645.1 Alphaproteobacteria bacterium
CTGCCTCAGTTCCTGCAGCGCTACGGCAGTGCTGCAGCGGATTTAGAACCGATGCTCAGGGCTTTCCCACCGCAAGCGCTGATCGCATGGGCAGAAGGCTTGGGGCAGGAGACCTTTGTGGGGAGCAGCGGCAGGGTATTCCCCAAGGCCATGAAGGCCTCTCCCTTGTTGCGCGCCTGGTTGCGGAGGTTGGAAGGCCTGGGCGTCCAGATTGAGCTGCGCCGGCGGTGGCTTGGGTTTGATGGTCCGGGCCGCGTGGTGATCGCGAATGCCGAAGGCGCGACGGAGGTTTTGCAGGCCGGCGCGATGTTGCTCGCGATGGGCGGCGCTAGTTGGCCGAAACTCGGCTCAGATGGTTTGTGGGCAACGGCGCTTGCGCGGGATGGGGTAAGTGTCGCACCGCTGACGCCATCGAATTGCGGGGTTATTGTGCAATGGAGCGAGGTCATGCGGGGCCGCTTCGCTGGCGCGGTGCTGAAGAATGCCGCCCTGTCCTGTGATGGCGTCACCGCGCGCGGAGACGTCGTGATCACGCAGTATGGACTGGAGGGTGGGGCGATATACGCCCTCAACAGGCAAGTCCGTGCAGCGTTGGCGGCAGGCATCACAGCCCGGCTCGCAATAGACTTACGCCCACAGATGACGTGTACGGATCTTTCCGGGCGCCTGCAAAGGGTCAGTCCGGATCAGTCCTTGAGCAACCGTTTGCGCAAAGCGGCGGCTTTGGATGCAGGAAGTATCCATCTCTTGCGCGAGAGTTTTGGGGCTGCCTTGAAGGCGGACGCGGACGCACTTGCGAAGATGATCAAGTCAGTCCCTGTTGACGTCACTGGTCTCGCAGCGATAGCGCGTGCGATCTCATCGGCCGGTGGCGTGCGATGGGAGGCCGTGGATAGTGGACTGATGCTCCGCAACCTCCCAGGTGTCTTCGTAGCAGGCGAAATGCTCGACTGGGATGCACCGACGGGCGGCTACTTGCTGCAGGCGTGTTTTTCAACCGCTGTTTGGGCTGCCGATGCTATGGAACGCACCATAAACGCCAAACTGTGACCAACTACACCGTCAAACTTGCGGAAAGGCGTGCCATCTCGGGAGAAATCCGTTAAAAATTACTTCGAAAGACGCAGGCCAATGCCACCGGGGCTTAAGGGGCCTCAGGTGATGATCAGGCATCTACGGTGGAGCCTGGCGTCCGCGCTGGAACGCTTTGCAGCCCGCCATCAATGAAGGGGCCCGAGTTCATGCGTATAGTGTCTTCCTTTTTGTTGTCTGCATCTGCGTTTGCGCTAACGGCCGCAATCGCACCACAAGCCATTGCCTTGGACGCGGATCAATCAGACTTGACCTTACAGCCGGGCACGGAAGTCGGCACGGTGGCTCCGCTTCAGGAAGACGATGTGTTTACTTTGGTCGTTAGCGGACGGCATGCAATCGTGCCTCTGGGCGAGGGGGTGTCGGCTGAGTTCGTGCGCCGGCGCAAGCCCACGCCGCCGCCAGCGCCGCCTCCGCCGCCTCCGCC
>DMER01000092.1 GCA_003451645.1 Alphaproteobacteria bacterium
GGGATTGTCCATGTTAATCATGGTATCCATGGAGGCGCGATAGAGAAGCGGATGGATACCATGATTAACATGGACAATCCCTGGCATTTTCAGCTGCGCCGGGAACACATGCCCTATTTCACGCCGGCCTATCTCAACAATCTGAAGGAGCGGATCGCCGCGGAAGTCACACGCCTGTTGGATGGGATCGAGGGAAAGGCGACCACGGACCTGGTTGAGGATTTCTCCGCCCGGCTACCGCTCTTCACACTGTGCGAAATCCTCGGCGTGCCTGAGGGCGACCGCGACAAATTCCTGACCTGGATGCACTACCTCGAACAGGCCCAGCATCTGGTGGTGCAACAAGCGCAAGGCACCTTGGCGATTGATGAAAAGCTCATGGCCTTCATTGGGGCCTTCAATGACAACGTGGCTGAGATGTTCGCCTATGGGCAGGCCATGCTGCACAAGCGGCGCGCGGACCCGCAAGCCGACCTGATGAGTGCGATAGCCCGCGCGCAGATCGATGGGCATTTGCTATCAGACGAATATCTCGACGGGTCCTGGCTGCTCATCGTCTTTGCGGGCAATGATACAACGCGAAACACCTTGTCCGGCACGATGAAATTGCTTACCGAATTTGGCGATCAGAAGCAAAGGCTGCTCCACGACCCTTCTCTCATTCCCGGTGCGGTCGACGAGTTCATCCGCATGGTGTCGCCGGTGATCTATATGCGGCGCACTGCCACGAAGGATACTGTGGTCGGCGGCCAAAAGATCGCCGAGGGCGAGAAGGTGATCATGTATTACGGCGCGGCAAACCGCGATCCGTCCGTCTTTCCCGATCCTGATCAGCTGGATGTTACGAGGGCGAACGCGAGCAAGCATCTGGCGTTTGGCTATGGACCGCATGTGTGCTTGGGCAAGCGCGTGGCACAAATCCAACTGGAGGAGGCCTACCGGCAGATATTGAACCGGTTCCCGGCTATGCGTTGGACCGGCGAGATAGAGGTTGCCCCCAATAACTTCGTCTACGCTATCAGCAAGCTGGGTGTTCAGGTCCGATAGGCCCGCCGGAGAGGGCTCAGGCCTGAAAATCCTAGGGTTGGTAACTACTTAGCCCCCTTGACGGGGGTGGCTGAGGCTTGGCAGCCTTGGAGGGGACAGACTCAAACTGTAAGTTCCCTCTTCCGCACGGCCCCTAATGATCAAATCAGAACTGGTGCAGCAACTGGCCGATCAGAACCCGCATCTCTATCAGCGGGACATTGAGCTGATTGTGGCCACGATCTTTGAGGAGATCACGCAAGCCTTGTCGCGGGGCGACCGGGTTGAGCTGCGCGGTTTTGGCGCCTTTTCCGTGAAATCCAGACCCGCCCGGACCGGGCGCAACCCGCGGACCGGCGCGCCCGTGCAAGTGCTTGAAAAACACGTGCCATTCTTTAAGACGGGCAAGGAATTGCGTGAGCGCCTCAATCCGGGTCTTGCCGACCAAGAGGATTGAGCGCCCCGCTGACAGGAGCGATGCGTTATGGCCAAGATCGTGCGTGGGCTCATTTTCTGGCCGCTTTTGATTCTGTTTGTGGTTCTGGCCATTGCCAATCAGTCCTTGGTGCAGATCAGTTTCGACCCGTTCAATGGCGACAAGCCCACGTTCGCCATCACGCTGCCCGTGTTTGTTGTACTGCTTGCCGGGCTGGCGTTAGGGATTTTGCTGGGAGGCCTGTCGACTTGGGCCGATCAGGGGCATTGGCGAAGGGCCGCCCGCCAGTATCAAAAGCGCGTGCAAGCCTTGGAAGCCCAAGCGGCCGCCACCGTCATGCCCTCCCCCACTCTGGCGCCCTCCGCGTCGCAGACCGCCAATGTGAAAGGCGCGCTGACCGTTGTGCGCTAGCCCCTCTTTGGACTTTGCCCCTGCCACCGATTGCGCTAAGCCGGTGAGAGATGATTAAGCCCTTCCAAAACCCCGTCTTCGCGGCCCTCGATGTCGCAACCTTGTCCGAGGCGCAAGCCTTGGCCCGATCCCTCAAGGCCCATTGCGGCGGTCTCAAACTGGGACTTGAGTTCTTCAGTGCTGAGGGGGCGGACGGGCTGCGCGCGATGGTTGACGAAGGCCTGCCAGTGTTTGCCGACCTCAAATTTCACGACATCCCCAACACCGTTGCGGGCGCGGTGCGGGCGATTTCGCGGATCGGCGTGACAATCGTGAATGTGCATGCCGCAGGCGGCGTTGCCATGATGGAGGCCGCACGAAAGGCAGCAGAGGATGCCGCGGGACCTTCGCGTCCGTTGGTCATTGGCGTCACTGTCCTCACCAGTTTAGATGAGGACGATCTACGCAGCGTTGGCGTTAACAGCCCGGTCCGCGATCAAGTCTTGCGCCTAGCCGGCCTCGCGCAACGCGCAGGGCTCGATGGTGTCGTGTGCAGCCCGCACGAAATCACGGCTTTGCGCCAGGCCATGGGTCCTTCCTTCAAGCTCATTGTTCCAGGGTTACGGCCACAAGGCGCCGACGTCTCTGATCAGAAGCGCGTCATGACACCGGAGGACGCCTATCGTCTGGGGGCGGACGTTCTGGTCATAGGACGCCCCATCACTGCTGCGGCGGACCCGGCGCGCGCCGCCGCACAGATTGCGCAGTCATTAGCGAGCCTGGCCGCATGAGCCCTTGGATCAAGATTTGCGGCGTCAACGATGCTGCCGCCATCAATGCCGCGGCGGCCTCTGGCGCCACGCATATCGGCTTTGTCTTTGATGCCCGCTCCGCGCGCTATGTGCCGCCGGGCAAGGCCCGCGATCTGGCTGCAATCACCCCCACAACACTGCGCACCGTGGGGCTCATCGTCGATGCGCGCGATCCGGAGATCGATGCGATCATGCTCACCTTCACGCCGCATCTGTGGCAGTTGCATGGGTCTGAAAGTCCGGAGCGTGCCGCCGACATTCGCGCACGCACAGGGCGGCCTGTGGCCAAGGCATTCGGCATTGGCAATGCCTCAGATGTGAAAGCGGCGTCTGCCTTCGATGCGGTTGTTGATGTTCTCTTGTTCGATGCGAAGCCGCCTGCGTCCGATCCATCCTTGCCGCCCGGCGGGCACGGCCAGGCTTTCGACTGGGCACATGTGCGCGATCTGCATTTGCAGCGGCCATGGTTCTTGGCTGGCGGTTTGCGGCCGGACTCAGTTGCCGAGGCCATTCGTATCGCCCGGCCCCATGGCGTTGATGTCTCCTCGGGCGTCGAGCAGACGCCAGGCCAAAAGGACCCTGACCTGATCCGCGCGTTTTGCGCCAATGCCCGCGACGCTTTCGCAAAGTTGGACCGTTGATGCCGACACCAAAACCCAATTCCTACCGCGTAGGTCCCGATACCCGAGGCCATTTCGGCCCCTATGGCGGGCGCTATGTGCCCGAGACTTTGATGCCGCTGGTGCTGGAGCTTGAGAGGGCTTACGCCGCCGCGAAGGCCGATCCTCTGTTCCACGCGCGGCTCAAAGGGTTTCAGACTGATTATATCGGAAGGCCCTCGCCGCTCTATTTCGCGGAGCGCCTTACAGAACATTTTGGCGGCGCCAAGATCTATTTCAAGCGCGATGAGCTCAATCACACCGGCGCGCACAAGATCAACAATTGC
>DMER01000026.1:0-2037 GCA_003451645.1 Alphaproteobacteria bacterium
GAAATGGGGCACCCAAACGACAAAACCAACTACCCGCTCCCGCTGGGGGCGTCCCGCCACCCCGCTATTGAATGCGGGGAACCGATCTCCTCCCAACGCCCCGTCCGCACGGCCGGGAGGCGCACACGCGCGCGCTTGCAGCCGCACGATGGTTGACGCTTAATCAGCAACGCCCGCGCATCCTTAACAAGAATGGTCAATGCAATGCCCTCAACCAGAACCCGCACCCCCAAGCCCGCCAAGACCGCGAACAAGACCCCGTCCAAAACCCTCCTGTTCATCGCCACGCGCAAAGGCGCTTGGGTCATGGAGAGCGATGGCGCGCGCAAGGCCTGGGCGCTGAAGGGCCCGCATTTCCTGGGCGAGACCGTGCATCATCTGGTCCTCGATCCGCGCGACAAGAAAACGCTGCTGATGGCGGTGAAAACCGGCCATTTGGGACCCGCTTTGCGGCGCTCAACCAATGGCGGCCGGACCTGGACAGAGGCCTCAAGGCCCCCTGCCTTCCCGAAGGTCCCCGAGGGGCAAAAGGGGCGCGTGGTCGATCACACCTTTTGGCTGACACCGGGCCATGCGAGCGAGCCGGGGGCTTGGTATGCCGCGACGTCCCCCCATGGCCTCTTCAAGAGCCTTGATGGCGGCGACACCTGGGCGCCCGTCTCTGGCCTCAATGATGACCCGCAATACCGGCTCTGGATGGGCGGGGAGCAGGACGGCACGCCCGACGGGCCCAAATTGCATTCGGTCATTGTGGACCCGCGCGACAAGGACCACCTTTACCTGGGCATGTCGTCCGGCGGAGTGCATGAGAGCCTGGATGGCGGCCAGTCCTGGTCGCCGATGATCCAAGGCATGGAGGTTGTCGAGGGCTTTAGTGTCGAGGATATCTCGGTCCACGATCCCCATTGCGTGCGGATGTGTCCGTCCAATCCTGACCGGCTTTATCAGCAGAACCATTGCGGCATCTACCGCTTGGATCGTCCGGGTACGGAATGGGTGCGGATCGGCAAGACCATGCCGAAGAAGGTGGGCGATGTGGGCTTTCCCATGACCGTGCACCCCACGGACGACAATGTGGCCTGGGTCTTTCCCATGGACGGACAGACCGTGTGGCCGCGCACCAGCCCCGACGGAAAACCTGCCGTATACGGAACAGCCAATGGCGGCAAGTCCTGGTCGCGGCTCGATGCGGGCTTCCCAAAAGAGCAGGCCTGGTGGACGGTCATGCGCCAGGCGATGGCGGCCGACACGCACAAGACCACAGGCCTTTATCTGGGCACCACAGCGGGCGAGGTCTGGGCGAGCCGTGATGGCGGCGGCAAATGGATCTGCATCGCGCGCCATCTCCCTGAGATTTACGCGCTCGACGTGGCGGTCCTGTAGGCGATGAAGGTGCTCATCCCCTCCCCGCTCAGGCCCTATACTGGGCGGGCCGAAGTGGAAGCCACGGGCACAACGCTCGATGCCGTGCTGGAGGATCTCAACCGGCGCTATCCGGGGCTCAAGTTCCGTATGGTCGATGAGCAGGGCCATATCCGCCGCCATATCCGCGTCTTTCTGGATGGGCAGCAGACCTTCGACCTTGGCGCCGACCTTTCCGCTACACAGAGCATCCAGATCGTGCAGGCGCTCAGCGGAGGGTAGGCCCGCGGCCGTCAGGCGGGCGTCTTGGGCGCGGCGCGGCCAGACGTCCAATCGCGCAAGGCGGAACGGGCAATCACCCAAAGAATTTTAGTGCCCGCTCTCAGCGAACCTGTAATGGTCCCGGCAATCTTGGACTTGCCTGCCCTCCGCACGCGGTAATTGACGTCCACGTCCACGACCTTGAGGCCCGCTTGCGCTGCCTTGACCTGCATCTCGATGGTCCAGCCAAAGTCGCGGTCCTGCATGGCGAGGCGCTCATAGGCCTCCCAGCGGATGGCGCGAAAGGGTCCCAGGTCGCCCACACGCTGCCCCCAGATCCAATAGACCAAAAGACCCGCAAACTGATTGCCAAAGCGCTGCACAAAGGTAAGCGCCTTCGGCGCTGCCCGGGCG
>DMER01000026.1:2273-4378 GCA_003451645.1 Alphaproteobacteria bacterium
TGACAAGCTCCGCACCGTCTGTGGTGATCGGCTGGAGCAGGCGCTCCATCTCGCTCAAATCGTCGCTGCCATCGGCGTCTGCAAACACCAAAATATCGGGTAAAGGGCGTTGCGCGCGAAGGACAGCAATAGCGGCAAGGCAGGCGGCGCCATAGCCGGGCCGTTCCTCCACGATCACCTGCGCGCCCGCTGCCTTCGCCACATCGCCGGTGCCATCGCTGGAGCCGTTGTCGCACACCACAACCACATCCACGCATGAGGGGACGCTGGCCAGAACGGCAGGCAGGCTTTGCGCCTCATTGCGCGCGGGGATGACGAGACTGACCTTGAGGCCTTGAAACACGGGGGACAATCCGCAGCTGAGGAACAAATATGCCAAACGCGATAATGACCAGGACAGGCACATACTGCGCCCATGCGACGGCGTCCAAGTAGAATTGCCCTTGGCCGCGCGGATCAAACCAGAACCACAGATAATAAATCGGCATCGTTGCCATCAGAGCAGCCACGGGCAGGCTGGGGATCAGCGCCAGGAAGGGCGCCAGCCACAGCGCGTACCAGGGGAACTTTGCGGGCGAGAGGGCAAAGACCACCAGTGCGATCAGGAAACATGCCTGCGCCAGAGCGTGCGGTCCTTGAGCGGTCCGATAGCTGACCCAGAGAGCCGTCCCGGCGGCCACACCAGCAAGCGTGGCCCTGAAGAGGGTCTGGCCGGCTCCTTCTGGCGCCAGGCCTGCGAGCAGCGCCAGCAGAGGGTCGTTGAACAACCACCGCGAGGCATAGGCCCCCAGCCCTGAATCGCGCTCCAAGGCCGTCGCCAGCAAAGGCAAAAGCAGAATGCCGATGATGGCGCTCGCCATTGCCGCGCGCGCGGCCATCACCATCACCCTCTCCCGGTCTTGCCACAGCAACGGCCCCAGCATGAGGGCTGGCCAAACCTTGATGCCCGCGGCCAATGCAAGCGCAGCCGCCGCCGCGGTCCTCAATCCAGACGCGCTGAAGTACAGCGCGCCCAAGATCGCGGGGAACAGCATCACTTCGAAATGCAGGTGGTTATAGACCTGCGCTAGCGTCAGCGGGTTCCACCAGTAAAAGACCACCCACAGGCGCGGCAGGGACAGCGCCGTCAGAAGGCGAAGCGTGATGAGGAACCCTAAGAGATCGCAGAGCAGAAACACGATCCGCAGGCCGGTGAGCTCCCACGGTGCAATCCAATGCGCCAAGGCAAAGGCCGCAAGAGCGCCAGGCGGGTAGATGGTAGTGAGTTCCGGGTGGTTGATATGCTGGATCACGTCACGCCGCACGTCCTCAGGGATCGCCAAAGGCCCTGCGCCCTCCCGCACCGCCTTGGGCTGCAGCGCATAGGGATCGAAGCCATTCGCGACCATCGCTCCATCGAGCAAATAGCGAAAGTGATCGTCTTCGCGGATCACGGCGGAAGGGAACAGGACCAGCCGCATCGCAAGGCCCACCAACAGAACACCGATGATCGGGAACCGCCCCTGGCCAAGGCTTGGTGCTGCAAGGACGAGCAGCCAGAAGACCATCCCTGCCACCACACTTGCGGCCGTGAAGGGGATCAGCGGCCGTTCCAGGATGGGCGTTGCGGGCGTTAGGCCTTGGCTCAGCCACTGTAGCACCACCGCATAGGCAATAAGACAGGCCGCCGCTGCAATGAGGGCCCAAGTAATCCAGGCCCTCTGCGGGTGCTGCCCTATGGTCACGGTGTACCTCGCAGTCAGCGCTTGGTGCCTATCGCACCGCCGGTTTCAGCGTGGCAAAGACCAGGCCGCCAACTGCGCCTGCAAGGCACTGCGCCGCAAGGCCCAGCGTTCCGCGCGCGCCGAAAAGGCCTACGGTCCCAAGCGCCTGCTTCAGCAGCATAAAGATAACGGCCATCGCCACCGCACCAGCAACGAAGAAGACAAACCAGCGAAGCCCAGGCGCCAGACGCGCCACAAATCCTGCCGCCACGAAAGCGATCAAAAGGCCGATGGCGATGATTGCCGGAAAGACGACCGATGCGGTCAAGCCGATAAAATCGTCGAGGCTCGCTTGCACCCGGGTCGCCCAATCGACCGCGACGCCCATGCCCGTCAACTCGG
>DMER01000026.1:4580-4928 GCA_003451645.1 Alphaproteobacteria bacterium
CCCATGCCCGTCAACTCGGCCAGTATGAATTGGGTGTGGAACAGTGACGCCAAAATATGGGTCACGATCACCGCCACCAAATACGCCACAACAATTCTGCCCATGTCCGCCCCCTGCGATCTCGCCAAGCCATAGCACAGTACCGGGCGCCTTGCCTAATGGCCTAAAGCTAAGCGGCCGGTGTTGTTTCGGTCCTGAACGTGGCATGGGGCAGCAGGACCTGCAATGCGGCAAGCACTCGGGGCCCATGAACCAAAGGCACTGCGAGATAATAGGTTAACCCGCCCGAGGCGGACAATTCGATGGCGCTGACCGCGTTTTGGGCGGCCACCACGCCGCCGCCAGCGC
>DMER01000026.1:5108-5752 GCA_003451645.1 Alphaproteobacteria bacterium
GGCCACCACGCCGCCGCCAGCGCTTTGATGGACCTCGACCTCCCGCCTGGTTTCGCCAACCCGCACGATGTCTTGAGGGCGCTCATGGATTAGCTGGTAGAGCGGCAGCGCTTGCGGCCGGGCATACCAGTAGAGCGCCTTCAGGAAGGGCCGGACGCCCAAGAAAATTACTGCGAACAAGGTCCCCATGACGATGCTAGCCAAAGGCTCATCGCCCGGCGCACGTGGCGCGTAGACCGCGACAAAGGCAAAAATGCATAGCCCTAAGACCATAAACACACCGATGATAGCGTGGATACTGGTTTGCCTGGCCATGGCCCAGCCAACGATCTTGCTCGCCTGCGTTTTGCTCATGCCGCCCCCAAGTCCTGCGGTACCCGATTACCACAAACTCTTCCGCGCGCGCTCCGGCCATTCGCGGTCATAGGCCTCTCCCCCGGCTACCCCATCTGACAATGCCGCCAGGATTTGCCCCGGCGTCGGCAGGCTTGCAGGGTCGATCCGCGCCTCCGGCTCCCAAAGCCTTGAGCGCACAATCGCCCGCGCACATTGAAAGAAGACCACGTCAATATCGATGACGATGACCGACCGTGGCGCCAGCGCATTTTCAACGAAAGTGGAGTCCGGTTTCGTGTCCGAAAATG
>DMER01000026.1:5955-7331 GCA_003451645.1 Alphaproteobacteria bacterium
TCCGGTTTCGTGTCCGAAAATGCGCTGACTAAATGAGTTGGAGCGCTTTCTGGAGGCAAACCGGGAACCACTTTTCCTGAAAACGCTCGAGGCCCCTCGACCGCAAAGCTCGCGCACAGCTCCGCGTCACAGGTGATCCGCGCCCGGCCATTGACCCGCAAAGTCGTCCCCGATCCTGGGATCAGGAACAGCAGCGCCACCCGCGGATCGCCCACGATATTGCGCAGCGAATCGATCCGGTTATTGCCCCGCCGGTCGGGAAGCATCAGTTGGCGGTCGCTGACAATCCGCACCAAGCCATGCGCATCACCCCGTGGCGAGCAGTCCAGGCCGCGCGGACCTGCCGTTGCCAGCACAAGAAAGGGCGAAGCCTCGATCAGGCGGCGGTAATGCCCGGTCAAGGCCGGGCTCTCTTTCACTGTCGATGCAAGGTTGGGCGTGCCATACAGTGCCGCCAATTCGGCCACATCCGCGATGAATTGCATCCCCCTCTCCCGGTTGGGCTTACAATAGGCTATGTATCGCCTACCAGAACCATAGCGAGCAGGAAACGGTCAGTCATGCGAAACCTCTGTCTAAGCTTTTTGGGCGCCCTATTCATGGCCACGGCGGCGTTTGGCGCCCCGTTTGAGGTCAAAACCGTTGCCCAAGGGCTCGATCACCCCTGGGGCATGGCGTTTTTGCCCAATGGCGACATCTTGGTCACAGAGCGTGCAGGGCGCTTGCGGGTGATCCGCAATGGCGTGCTGGATACCACACCGATCGCAGGCACGCCCCCCACCTTTGTGGCCAGCCAAGGCGGCTATTTCGACATTGTCCTGCATCCCAAATTCGCTGAGAACAACTGGGTCTATCTGACCTTTGCCCATGGCGAGCGTGGCGCCAACGCCACCCGCGTGGTGCGCGCGGTCTTTGACGGCAAGGCGCTCACGGACCTGAAAGCCATTTTCACCGCTGATCCGGCCAAGGCTTCAAGCAACCACTATGGCGGCCGCCTGGCGTTCCTTCCCGATGGGACTTTCCTGCTGACAGTGGGCGACGGCTTCGACACGCGCGAGCAAGCGCAAAACCTGAACAGCCACTTGGGCAAGATCGTGCGCCTGAACGATGATGGCTCAATCCCGGCCGACAACCCCTTTGTGGGTCAGGCGGGCAAGAAGCCTGAGATCTGGTCCTATGGCCACCGCAATCAGCAAGGCCTCGCCGTCGATCCGCGGACCGGCACCGTCTATGAGCATGAGCATGGGCCGCGCGGCGGCGATGAAATCAACATCATCGAAAAGGGCGCGAATTACGGCTGGCCGCTGGTTTCGGGAATGCGCGAAGACAATCGTTTCGTCAAACCGCTGCTCGAATGGACGCCCGCCATCGCACCG
>DMER01000026.1:7481-9778 GCA_003451645.1 Alphaproteobacteria bacterium
ACATCATTGGCAAGGCCAAGAATTATGGCTGGCCCGCGATCTGCGACTGCGTGGATTATTCCGGCGCCAAGGTCTCACCCTTCAAGTCGCTGCCAGGCATGGAACAGGCGCTGCTCTATTGGACGCCCTCCATCGCGCCGTCAGGCATGACGGTCTACTACGGCGACAAATTCCCCGCCTGGAATGGCGATTTGATCGTGGGCGCGCTCGTTTTGCAGCATGTCCGCCGGGTCGATCTGGAGAACGGCCAGGTCAAGGGTCAGGAGGTCTTCGCCGAGGGGCCGCTGAAGGCCCGCATCCGCGATGTGCGCACCAGCCCGGATGGCTACATCTACGTCACAACGGACGAAACCAATGGCAAGGTCTTGCGCCTGGAGCCCAAGCCATGATGCTGGCGGACATCCCGCCGCTTTCTTTTTCGCAGTACTTTTCCGACCCCCAAGGCTTTGCCCGTAGTCTCGGCGGGCAAGTCCGGCGGTACGGCTTTGCGGTCATCTCGGAGCATGGCATCGCCCAAGACCTCTGCGATCAGGCCTATGAGGCGGCGCAAGCCTTCTTTGCGCTGCCCGATTCGGTCAAACGCAAATACCATCAACCGGGCGGCGGTGGCGCACGCGGCTATACGCCCTTTGGGATCGAAACCGCCAAGGGCGCCCAGCACTCCGATCTCAAGGAGTTCTGGCATGTGGGCCGCGACTTAGGTCCAGGCCATCGCTTCCGCGACCACATGGGCGATAATCTGTGGCCGGACGAAGTGCCCGCCTTCCGCCCCGTCTTCACGCAGCTCTATGCGGCGCTTGACGGTGTCGGGCGGGCTTTGGTCTCAGCTCTTGCGCGCGATCTGGGCTTGGCCCCTGACTGGTTCGAGCCAGCCCTCAAAGACGGCAACAGCATCTTGCGGCTGCTCCACTACCCGCCGGTTCCGGTGGACTCACCCGCCGTGCGGGCAGGCGCGCATGAAGACATCAACACGATCACCCTGCTGCTTGGTGCCGAGGAGGCGGGTCTTGAGCTTCTCGACCGGGATGGGCGCTGGATCGCGGTCAATCCGCCGCCGGGCTGCCTGGTCTGCAATATTGGCGACATGCTGCAGCGCCATACCAATAATGTCTTGCCCTCGACCACCCATCGCGTGGTCAACCCGGCCCCAGAACGCCGCCATGTGCCGCGCTATTCGATCCCGTTTTTCTTGCACTACGCCTCGGATTTCCTGATTGAGACTCTGCCGGGTTGTGCAACAGCAGCCAACCCCAACCGCTATCCGGTGCCAATCACGGCGAATGCCTATCTGGAAGAGCGCCTGGCGGAGATCAAACTCAAATAAAAAGCGGCCCATGGCGGGAGCCATGAGCCGCTCTCAATCAACGAGCCGCGTTAGTTTGTTCCGGCCACCAGCGCCGCTTTGGCTTTGGAGCCGTCGGCCAAGGTCACGTCCCAGGTATCGCCGACCTTGTGCTCGGTCAGCGCGTTGCACTGTTCCTTGTTGGCCGTTGGGCCGACATTGGATGTCACGCACAGCTTGCCGTCCTTGACCACCCAGGTGCCAGTACCCGCGGTGCCATCCGGCAACTTCACGTCCATCGCGCCGCCTTGCTTGTACATGAGCTTCATCACCGCGCCCTTGCTGTCCGTGATCGTGACCGTGTTGCCAAAGCGCGCCGCCATCGGATCAGAGGCCCACGCTGCCGTGGCCGAAACAAGCACTGCAGCGCCCAACATCAACTTCTTCATCGGATGATCCCCTTTGCTGACCGGCCGCGATCGCGCGGCCCAAGGCCGTCTCCTCTAGTGAGGCGGCGCGGCGTTGTCCATGGGTCAGCCGTGCACTGCAGCAAACTCAAGCCTTGGTGGTGAAGTCTAAGCGATACGCATAACCACGCATCAAGGAGCGGTAGGTCATCGTGCCCCTGCCCTCGCGCTCCAGCGCCTCGAAATAGGCCCGCACCTCGGGCCTGAAGCGCACATGAAATTGCGCCAGCCAGCCGCCCAGGAACTTCTTGAACCAATTGGGCAAGCCTTCCTGATCGCCAAAGTCGACCACATGGATCGTGCCGCCAGGCTTCAACTGGCTAAAGGCATGCGCGCACGCAGGCCGCCAATCATCCATGATCGACAGCGCATAGGAAAAGATCAGCCGGTCAAAGGGCTTCTGCAAGCCGAACAGGATCCCGCCATCGAAATCCTGCGCCAGAGCGGTTGCGACCTGCACACGCCCCATCAGGCCGCTTGCCCGCACATTCGCATCGGCCGTCTTGAGCATTTCGGTCGAGGCATCGATCCCGAAGAAACTGGCACCG
>DMER01000228.1:0-3459 GCA_003451645.1 Alphaproteobacteria bacterium
AATATCTGGTGTTGCTCCCGCGCCCACCGCCGTCATGACGGCCTTTATGTCGGGGACCACCCCATCGAACTTTTGGCTAAGGCCAACATCGCGATTGTCAAAGCGGATGACCCGCATGCCCGCTTTGCAGAGATACTGATGAAACTGGTGAGGCCAAGACGTCATCTGCGTCCCATAGCCCATGACAAGGACCAAGGGCGGCCCATCCTCGGGACCGTCAACCTCATAGTAAAGCTCAACACCATTCACGCGGGCATGAGGCATGATTTAGGCTCCCTTGCCATTAAGGCTGGAGATGAAGCCGCCTACCTCGCGCAGATAGACCGGCGTCAAGCTGTCGGTGAAATCATGGCCCATGCCAGGGACCTCAACGAGCTTTGCGCCGGGAATGGCCGCCGCTGTATCCCGGCCACCCTCGATCGGCACTAGGGGATCGTCCTTGCCATGCAAGACCAGCGCCGGGCACGTCACCGTGCGCAGAATCTCGTGCCGCGAGGGGCTGCTTGCGATCGCCACCAATTGCCGGCCAACGGCATTGCCGTCATAGGGCGCGCGATCCACCTCCCGTTCCGCCACCTGCCGCAACTCTTGCGGCGTTGCGGGAAATCCGGTTGAGCCGATGGTCTTCCACAAGTTCATGACATGGGTAATTCGATCTTCGCGCTCCGTACTGGGCGGCGGCGTCATCAGGGCTGCCATGATGTGCGGCTCTGCGGGCTTAAGCCCAGGACGGCCTGTTGTGGACATGATGGACGTCAAGCTCATTGCGCGGTGCCCGTGATAAACGCTCACCAGCTGCGCGATCATGCCGCCCATCGAGGCACCCACGATGTGCGCCCGTTCTATCCCTAGTGCGTCAAGAATACCCACGGCGTCTGATGCCATGTGGCGAAGATCGTAGGCTGCATTGCGGTAGACCTTGCCGGACTGAAAGGCCATGAACGCCTCAGCAATATTGGGCGGGCCTGCGTCATTCAACTTGTCGCTCAAACCAATGTCACGGTTGTCAAAGCGCACCACCTGAAAGCCCATCTCAGCCAAACCCTGACAGAAGGCCACCGGCCACATCGTCATCTGGGCCGAGAACCCCATGATCAGCAGGATCGCTGGCTTGTCTTTGGACCCAAAGGTTTCGGCTTCAAGGGTGAGGCCATTGGCCTTCACTTTTGGCATAGGGATTGGTCCTTCCGGGTGCGGGGTCACTTGATCTGAGCGTGACGCTATCAGGGCTTGAAGTCCTCGCGCAATTAGGGTCATCGTGCGCCCGATGTCGATCCTTGTAACACCTGCCCACGCCCATTTGAGCGCCTACAAAGACGCGCTTGACCGCGGCTGGTCTCCGGACAACGAGAACCCTCAGCGCACAGCCCAGGACCATCTGCGAAAGATTTCCGAGGATGCGGACGCTTTCCTGGCCAGCCTGGACGACCCAAATGCGTTGGCTGGGCCGATACGCCTGCCCGATGGGCAAGAGGTTCCTCGCCTACCCGGCCATGTGCGCTGGATCTGGAGCCAAGGGTTTGCCGGAGCAATCGGCTTTCGCTGGCAGCCGGGAACTGCTGTCCTCCCACCCTACACGCACGGCCATATCGGCTACTCCGTGGTGCCTTGGGCGCGCAACCAAGGGCTTGCCAAGCGTGCTTTGCACGAGATGCTCGATCTGGCGCGGAGCAAGTCATTGCCGCATGTCGAGGTAACCTGCTACCCAGACAATATTGCGTCCCAAAGGGTGATCCTGGCGTGCGGCGGCACCCTCACCGAACGCTTCACAACTCTGCCCGCATATGGATCGAGAGAGGCGCTGCGTTTCAGAATAGCGCTCTGAGCAGCCTCAAACAGTCGCGGCGATTGACAAGGGCGAGCCCCTTCCGGATTGTGGAGGGCTTCCGGCAACAGGTTCCTCCGCATGCAACGTGACGTTCAGGCCATGGCGGCCCAATCCTACGACGTGCTCGTGGTGGGCGGGGGCATTACAGGGTCTTGCATTGCGCGCGATGCCGCCATGCGGGGCCTCAAGGTCGCATTGATCGAGCGCCGGGACTGGTCCTCAGGGACAAGTTCCGCCTCCTCCAAACTCGTCCATGGGGGCTTGCGGTACTTAAAGTCTTTGGAGTTCGGCCTGATCCGCGAGTCGCTCGCGGAGCGCCGCATCTGGGAGAGGATCGCGCCGCATCTGGTCCGGCCGCTTCCTTTCCTCGTCCCGTTTTTCAAGGAGGGGCTTGGCCAACGGCTCACTTTGCGGGCAGGGCTAACTCTTTATGATTGGTTGTCCTACGACAAGGCTTGGCTTGATGATCCTGAGCAGCGCCTGCCCGGTCACCGCATGCTGACGCGCGCCGAGGTGATTGCGCGGGAGCCAAATTTGGACGTTCCCGGATTGACGGGGGCGCTAGTCTATTACGATTGCCAGATGGACTCGCCCGAGCGATTGGGCCTGGAGTGCGTGATCGACGCCATGCGAAGCGGCGCACGCGCGGCAAATTATGTCGAGGCTCTGGAGTTCTTGCGCGACGGGGCGAAAGTGGCGGGCGTTCGGGCGCGCGACACGCTGAACGGAACGGAATATCAGCTACGCGCCCAGGTCACCATCAACGCGGCCGGGCCATGGGCCGACCTTTTGCTGCAGCAAATGGATAACAGTCCGGTGCATCTGATGCGCTCCAAGGGCATTCACGTCATTGTCCCGGCACTGACAAAAACGCACGCTTTGACGGTTCAGCACAAGGGCAAGCACTTCTTTGTCCTGCCCTGGCGCGGCCACACGATCCTGGGCACCACGGACACGCCGTTCCAAGACCATCCTGATGCCGTGCGCCCAGGCGCGAGCGACATTGACGATTTGCTGCGTGTGGTCAATGAGGGTATCGGTTTCACGCGCCTCACCAGCACGGACGTCCGTCATGCCTATGCCGGTTTGCGGCCTCTGATCGATGACGGGTCCAGCTCAAGCTACAACGCCAGCCGCAAGTCCGAGATTGTAGATCATGGCGATTCAGGCGCTCCCGCCCTGTTCTCGGTGATTGGCGGCAAGTGGACGACCTCTCGCCATGTTGCGCAGCAGGCGGTCGACCTTGTGCAGAAAACACTGAAGCTGCCTCTAACTCGCGCGGCGACGAGTTCCAAACCATTGCCTGGGGGGAACTTCCCGCGCAGAGCGCAGTTCCGGGCAGATGTGGACAAGGCTCTGCCGCACCTATCCCCGGAAGTGCGTGAGGCACTCACGCGCCTCCATGGCTCAGCCTATGCGGATGTTCTGTGCCACGCCAAAGACGATCCGGGGCTATTGTCCCCCGTGTCCAACGGCGTGAGTGATACTGGCGCGGCGGTGCTCCATGCCGCGCGCGCTGAAATGGCCGTCACACTCAGTGATGTGGTGTTCCGGCGCTCTGGCCTGGGTGGCCTCGGTCATCCAGGACGCGCGGCGCTGGACCGCGCCGCAGAACTTATGGCCCGCCACCG
>DMER01000228.1:3677-5647 GCA_003451645.1 Alphaproteobacteria bacterium
CACCATGGCTGGTCACCGCAGCAGACGGGACAACAGATCGCCGACGTTGAGGCGCAGTTTCCGATGGCGGCACACTGATGCGGACATTTGTGGTCCTCAATCCGCGTTCTGGCAATGGCCGCACAGGCAGGCACCGTACACGGATTACCGCGCGCATTGCAGAGGCTGTAGGACCAATCACCATCGGCGAGACGCGCGGCCCCATGGACGCCGCGAGCTTGACACAACAGGCGTTGCTTGAGGGCTATGAGCTCATCGTTTCGGTTGGCGGTGATGGCACGCTCAACGAGGTCGTCAACGGGTTCTTCCGCAATGGCGGGCTCATCAATCCGGACGCGTCATTGGCTCTGGTGACGGTTGGAACCGGTGGCGATTTCCGGCGGACTTTTGGCATTGCCGACGGCTTGGACGAAAGCTTGGCGCGGTTGAAGCAGGGCAAGGATCAGCGCATCGACATCGGCCGCTTGAGTTTCGTGACCGATGATGGCAAGCCGCAAACCCGCTACTTCGCGAATATCGCCAGTTTCGGCCTGTCTGGTGAAGTGGTCCGGCGGGTCAATCGCGCGCGCTGGACCAAGCTTTTGGGGGGGACCTTCGCCTTCCGCTGGGCCGCACTGCGCGCCGCCACGAGTTATCAAAATCGCCCTGTCAGGCTGAAAGTTGACGCAGCATTCGACCGTGTTGTGCCTGTGTCCACGGTTTGCGTGTGCAACGGGCGCTTTTTTGGCGGCGGCATGATGATAGCGCCAGACGCGGTGCCGGATGATGGTTTGTTCGACGTGATTATTCTGGGCGACGCGCCGCAAGCGGAATCGCTCTCGGTCATGCGCATGATCTACAAGGGCGAGCATGTGCGCCACCCTTCCGTCACAGTGTTACGCGGCCGCAGCGTGATCGCAACCCCTGTGGAGGCCACCGGCGGGGCATCAGTGTTTCTGGATGTGGATGGCGAGGGCCCTGGAAAACTGCCAGCCGTTTTTGAAATCCTGCCTCAGATCATGCGTTTTCGCCATTAGGAGAGGATCGCAATGCCCGTTGACCGCATGGCTACGCGTTGGAACGGTTGGGGTCTCTCGTCCGCGCACAGCCCTATGGAGGGGCGAGATGCAGCTTGGCCCTGGGTCGCTGACGCTTTGGGCGTCAAGGAATTGCCGCAAACACACCCCAAACCGCTTGCTGAGATTGCCCTGCCGCCCTCCCGCCTCACAGGGTTGGCTGCAGCGCAGTTGGCGGATGTTCTGCGTTCGGATCAAATCGCGCCTGAACCCTTGGAGCGCGCCTCGCATGCGCGCGGGAAGTCTTATCATGATCTCCTGCATTTGCGTGCAGGCAAGCTCGAAGCCTGCCCCGATGCCGTTGTGTACCCGGAGAACACGGACGACGCCCTGCAGCTCCTGCAATGGGCGCAAGACCATGACGCGGCAATCGTGCCCTTTGGCGGCGGGTCAAGCGTTGTGGGCGGCGTCACTGCGCAAGGCCGCGATCTCGTCATTGCCGCCGACATGACACGCATGAATGCGGTTGTCTCGACGGACCCGGTGTCGCGCACAGCCGTCGCGCAAGGCGGCATCTACGGCATCGATCTGGAAACCAAGCTCCAGGCAAAGGGCCTTACCCTGGGCCATTATCCGCAGTCCTTTGAGTTCTCGACCCTTGGCGGCTGGATCGCCGCTCGCGGCGCAGGGCAGCAATCCAACCGTTACGGCAAGGCTGAGAAATGGCTCGTTGGCGCCGAGCTCGCAACCCCATCAGGGCTGTGGCGCACAGAGCAATTTCCCGCCTCTGCCGCAGGGCCTAATTTCAACCACCTGGTCGCGGGTTCTGAGGGCACATTGGGCCTCATCACCGAGGCGCGCTTTCGCGTTCACACGGTGCCCAATGTCAAGCAGTACCGCACTTACCTCATGCCTAGTTTCGAGGCTGGTGCCGATGCCATTCGAACCATCGTCCAAGATGAGGTCCCGGTTGCA
>DMER01000228.1:5826-9710 GCA_003451645.1 Alphaproteobacteria bacterium
AGGTCCCGGTTGCAACCATGCGCTTGTCAGACCCGGACGAGACGCATTTCTATCAGGCCTTCGCCAGGGCCGGTTTGAAAGCGGGATGGAAGGACGCACTGCAGGCAAGTGCGCTTTCGCTCATGGGCGTCGGACCCCGGCCTTGCGCCCTCATCATTGGCTTTGAGGGTGAGCGTGACAGCGTGCATTTCGGCCTGATGCAAGCATCTATCCGGCTTCGGCGCTTTGGAGGCACGGCAGTTGGCGCTGGCCCCGCTTTGCGCTGGTACGCCCAGCGCTTTCATGGGCCCTATTTGCGTGACCCGCTTATGGATCGCGGCGTTGGCGTCGACACCTTGGAGACGGCGACACATTGGTCCAACATCTCAAACCTCTATCAGGCGGTCCGCCGCGCCTTGATGCGCGCGTGCTCGGAGCACGCAGGCATTCCAGGCGCACGCGGGCTTGTGCTTGCCCATATCAGCCACTCTTATCCCGACGGCGCCTCGCTCTATTTCACCTTCATTTTCCCGCGCGATCTGACGCGCGAGATCGCGCAGTGGCAGGCGATCAAACACGCGGCCAGCGAGGCTATCGCGGCCGCGGGCGGGACCATTAGCCACCACCACGGTGTGGGCGAAGATCACCTGCCCTGGCTCGTCAAGGAGAAAGGCGCCTTAGGGCTCGCGGTTCTTGAGGCGGTCAAGAACCGCCTCGATCCCAAAGGGATCATGAACCCGGGCAAGCTGCTGGCCAGCCCTAATTCGCGACCGCCAACCGCAGTTTAGCGGCCACGTCCTTGATTGCTTCGGATGCGAGTGGGATGACGCCGGACATGTTAAAAAACCCATGCGCCATGGAGGGATAGTCGCGATAGGTCACGCCGACGCCTGCCGCTGCCATTTTGTCCGCATACATCTTGCCTTCGTCCTTGAGCGGATCAAACCCGGCGGTGATGACATAAGCGGGAGGCAAGTCCTTTACCTCACCATGATAGGGAGACAATTTGGGATCCTTCAAATCATGACCTTGGGGCACATAGGCATCAAAGAACCAGTCCATTGCCTGACGCTCCAGGAAATAGCCTTGCGCAAAACTCGCCATCGAAGGCGTCGCCGCATGGGCGATCGTCGTGGGGTAGATCAGCACTTGATAGATGATGTGCGGCCCGCCATGCGCTTTCGCCATCTGGCAGACAACCGCCGCAAGATTGCCGCCGGCGCTGTCGCCTGCAACGGCGATCCGGTTGCCATCAACGCCGATCGTTGAGGCTTGGGCCTCAACCCATTTGACAGCGGCGAAGCAATCATCGGCGGCGGCCGGGAATTTGTGCTCCGGCGCCAATCGGTAATCGACTGCGACAACGCGCATCCGCGCTTCATTGGCCAATTGACGGCAGAGCGCGTCATGGGTCTGCAGGTCGCCAATCACAAAGCCGCCGCCGTGGAAATAGACCAGCGCCGGCAGAGGTCCGGTCCCTTGCGCTATGGGTGAATAAATTCTAATGCCGATCTCGCCAGCGGGCCCCGGGATCTTTTTGTCCTCGACCTTCCCAATCGGCACATTCTGCGGCTCGAGCATTGTCGCCATCATCCGGTACATCTCCCGGCCTTGGGCTGCTGGGATCTCCCAGAGCTTGGGCATCGGATTGGCTGCCATCTGGTCGAGAAGGCCCTTAAGAGCGGGGTCGAGCGACATGAGCATTGTTCCTTATTATCGAGCGTTTGTGTTGAAGATCATGAAAGGCTGGATCACGCCCTATAGCGCATCGCTCATGTCCGACCACAGGTTCGCGAGGGCCTCGCATCCGGCTTGATCCTCAGTATCAAAGCGATTGCGTACCGGACTGTCCAGGTCAAGCACGCCCACAAGGCGCGAGCCTTGGAACAAGGGTATGACCAACTCGGCATTAGAGGCACTGTCGCACGCGATATGCCCCGGAAAATCGTGCACATCCGGCACCAGGATCGTTTCGCGTCTGGCGACGGCGGTGCCGCAGACACCCTTGCCAATCGCGATCCGCACGCACGCTGGCTTGCCCTGAAAGGGGCCAAGCAGAAGCTCGTTCCCGCGCAAGAAATAGAACCCTGCCCAATTCAGGTCCTCCAACCCCCACATGATCAAGGCCGACATGTTTGCGGCATTGGCGATGGGGTCGCGCTCTCCATCCAGAAGCCCGCGCAATTGTGCGTGCAAGTCCGCATAGATCTCGCGTTTTGTTCCAGAGAGCTTCTGGGCGGCAAAGGCGCTCATGCGGACATCCGTGTGGCGCCAGCGTCGGCCTCGATCGTGACCCCGGCCCCCAACGCGATCGTCCCGCCCTCTAGCACTTTGCAGCAAATGCCACCGCGCCAATCCGGTTTCAGTGCCTCGCGCAACCCTTGCGCTTGCGCGTCCATGCGGCTGCAAGGCTCGGTTTCCTCGGTAACCTCCAACAAGACAGGACCAACCCGCAAACGCGCACCCAACACCTTAATGCCTTCAAGGCCGCTCAGACCTTCGACCAGCAAATTCGCACGGCGCGTGGTCCAGGCAAGGTCTTGGCCCAAGACATGACACGCCGCCTCCCAGTCTTGAGCGAATATGACCGTCACCTGCCGGTGCCCATTTTTGCCGCGGAAATCGCCCTCAAGTCCCGCCGCCACGCTCACCGTGCCCGCGCTCAGTGTTTCCATGGCCGCCCGCGGTTGGGCCCGCCTGGCAATCCCAGTAAGTCTCGCTGTCATATCACCACCACATCCGCTGCAGGGTCATCAGCATAAAGAGCCTCGACCAGTTTGGCGCGCCGTTCAAGGGTCGCACGCTGGTTCACATATCCCTTATCCGTGATCTCATGTCCATCGATCGATGGTGGTTCGGTCATGAGCATGATCCGGCCGATCTTGCCGCTCGAACCGCCCGCTCGTGCGTTGTGGGCCTGCAGGCGCTCACGCAAGAACGCCACGACATTGGGATGAGCCGTGATTTCCTGTGGCGTACTGGCGTGGATGGAGGCCGCGATTTCTTTCGCCGCTGCCATGTTCGGCCAAGCCAGCACCGCGATGTAGTCCTTATCCAAGCCTGCAATCACACAGTCCTGGATGAGCGGCGATGCTGCGGCAATGGCCTCCGCGCGCAGAGTGCCAACGGACACCCATGTGCCGCTGGACAGTTTGAAATCCTCCGTCACCCGCCCGTCAAAGATCAGTCCCTTGGCAGGCTCATGCGGGTCCACGAATTTTGCCGCGTCACCAAGCTTGTAATAGCCCTCCTCGTCAAAAGCTGCCTCGGTCAAATCGGGCCGGTTGAGATAACCTGGCGTTACCGTGGGCCCCTTCACCCGCACCTCCAATTTCTGTCCATTCGGAACCAGCTTCAGCGTGATCCCTGGCAGCGGCAGCCCAATCAACCCGACGCGCTCAGTCAGCCAATGCACCACCGTGATACCTTGCGTCTCGGTCGCGCCATACATTGTTGTGAGGGGAATGCGCATGCCGGTGGCCGCGATCGCCAAGGCCTGCATGCGCTCGTAAATGTCGTTCGATAAGGTCGCCCCGCCATAGCCCATATAGCGCAGATTGGAGAAAAAGCGGTCGCGCAGGATTTCATCCTTCTCCATGGCGCCCGCCAACATGGCAAAGGCAATGGGCGCAGAGCCGAACACCCTGGGCGAGACTTCCCGTAAGTTGCGGATCGTCTCGTCGAACATTCCGGGGATCGGCTTGCCATTGTCGAGATAGATCGTGCCGCCCGAATTGATCACGCCGTTAAAGCCCACATTGCCCGCAGAGATATGGTTCCAGGGCATCCACTCCAGGCTCAATGGCACCTCGTCCGGATCGGCCGGCTCGCTGCGAAGGGCTTCGCTGGCGGCAACCTGTGCGCACATCATGCCTTGCGTCTGGATCACCCCCTTGGGCATGCCC
>DMER01000228.1:9926-14483 GCA_003451645.1 Alphaproteobacteria bacterium
CCCTTGGGCATGCCCGTTGAGCCTGAGGTGAAGAGGTATTTCGCCACCGTCTCTGGCCCAATTGCATCAAGACTTTTCTCGACCGCCGGGCCCGCATTGGTCTCGACGAGCGCCGGATAGGGGGTCGTCTCTAGGTCTGACACAGGCACGCAAGTGACCACTTCGACGCCTTCAGCATTCAGTGCCTGCAGCGCTTTGGCGTAAGCCGGTCCATCGGCAAAGATCATCCGGGGTTTGGTCAGCGCACAGACATGCTTCAGCTTGCCAAAGTCCTGGCTGAACAAGGAATAGGCGACGGAGACGGGCGCTACCGGTACCCGCGCGCGCATCGCACCCAGCATGAGAATACCATGTTCGATACTGTTGCCCGAGATGATCATGAGGGGCGTATCTGGGCCCATCTGACGGTCCAGCAGGGCCTGAGCCAACGCCCGTGCAGCGGCATCTACCTCACCATACGTCGCGTGACGCCAAGGCCCCTCTTGCGTGCGCTGCGCCAAAAAGGGCCGGTCTGGATGCAGCCTTGCCCTGTCCGCGAACATATGCACGACCGAGCGCGGAACGGGCCCCAATTCATAGAGTTGGCGGATGATCCAGGCACCATCGGGCCTACGGTGCGAATACACACGCGGCGGCAGCATGGGTAATGGTTTGAAGGGCGGCAATGGTTGAGGGCTTGCGGACATGAATCGCTCCCTGGCGGCGTTATGGTTTCTCTTTGGCCAATGACACCAGGAACGCGCCGCCGCGCCAAGCCTGTTTGTATTCTTATATTCACCCGGTTGGCGATTGCGTCGCCGCCAAGCTTAAAGTCATAGTGGGGATGGTCTCTCCATCGGACCTGAGGAATGTGCACAATGATCCGGCCTACTCCCATCGTACTCGGTCTCAGTCTATCGCTGGCGACGGCATCTTCGCTGCTGGCACAGCCACTGGCCAATCAAGGGTTCACCGCTGATTTGGTGCGCGGTGCCGCGCCAACCGAGACCGCAAAGCCGACGCTTGAGTTTGAAAGCGGCTCTGGCGTTAGCGGCTTTGGCGGCTGCAATCGTTTCAACGCGACGTATCAAACAAGACTGGTCCGCCAAAGGGTCAGCCGTGCCGCCAGAGCCCGCAACCCAAAACGCCGGAAAGTTGAAACCGTCCAGCAGCTGACGTTCTCCAAGATCGGCGCCACGCGCATGTTTTGCGGCAAACTTATGGAGGAAGAACAACGCTTCTTCGGCGCTTTGCAGGAAACACGCCGCTTTCGTCTTCGAGACGGCGTCCTTAGCCTGATGGACTCCCGCAATCGCGTGGTTGCCAGGCTCAAGCCCGGTGTCGCCAAAGAAGAACCTTAAGATTGAGGTCCTGCGAACTCGCACACAAAGACCTCGCGTTTCCAAGGGCACTTCACGCGTTTGCAGGAAAAGCCCGCGGCGTGCAGGGTATGCGCCCAGACCTTACGTGAGAAGAGCCCCACAATATGATCGTCGACAACGACTTGGCTGCGGTCATGGTCCGTCAGGGCCATCGTGAAGCGGACATGCACCTTGTTGCTTGCGCCCTTGCGCTTCAGGGTTTCAACATACCGCAAACTGCGGCCGTTTAATTTGTTACCACCGGTCGCGCACAGTGGTTTGAAAGTCTCTTCGAGGAAGTCGGGCAGAATGATCAGCTTGCCGCCTGGCTTGCAGTGCACGGCCGCCGTTTGCGCGACCCGAGCCAGATCGGCAGCGCTCGTGATGTACATGATCGCGTCATGGATCAAGACCGCGTCGAACTGCTCGTTCAGGCGCAGACTGCGCATATCGCCCTGGATATGAGTGAGATCGGGGTTGATATTCCGGCTAATTCTCAACATGTCCGCGGACAAATCGGTCAGCGTCATCTTGAAATGCTTCTTCAGATGCAAAGCGTTCGCGCCGCCGCCAGAGCCTAACTCCAGGACGGCCGGCTTGACGCGGCCTCGAAATCCCAACTGCTCCCGGATGAACTTCGCCTCTTCCTTGTATTCGCGCGGGTCCGTCAGCAAATGGTACCAGCCCGCCAAGTCGCTATAGACCCGTGGCTGGGCCTTTTGGCTCGACCGTCGAGGCTTGGGCCGCTGTTGTTCTATCGCTGACGACGTCATCGGCGAAGGGCTCTAGACTGTTTCTTACGTTTGCGTGGCGGGACCTGACGCCGTCATAGCCTCCGCCGCCACGCTTGCCAAGCCCGTCTAGCGGCTCGAGTTCAATTGACCCGGCGTTCCTTGCCGCGCCAAAATGGTTCGCGCAGTTCGCGGCGCAAGATCTTGCCCGACGGGTTGCGCGGCAGCGCTTGGATGAAGTCAACGGACTTTGGTAATTTGTACCCGGCGATGCGCTCGCGCGCCCAGTTGATGATCTCCGCCCCGTCCGCTTGTGCGCCCGGTTTGAGGACCACCATCGCCTTGACGGCTTCGCCCCACTTGTCGTCGGGTACTCCGATGACCGCCACATCGGCGACCGCCGGGTGACCAAAGATCGCGTTCTCTACCTCAGCTGGATAGATGTTCTCGCCACCCGACACGATCATGTCCTTGACACGGTCGTGGATAAACACAAAGCCTTCATCATCCGTGTACCCTGCATCACCGGTATGGAACCAGCCATTGACGATGGCCTTTGCAGTCGCATCCGCCTTGTTCCAGTAACCCTTCATGATCGTCCGGCCGCGCAGCACGATCTCGCCGACCTCGCCCTTGGGGACATCGCGCCCCTGCCCGTCCACAATCCGCAGCTCAAGCCCCGGCAGCGGCTTGCCGCAGGAGCGCAGCTTTTTCCGCGTAGGCTCGTGATCCTCCGGTGCCAGCCAAGTCCCCGCGCCGCTCGTTTCTGTCAGGCCAAAAAGCTGCGAGAAGCGGCAGCCGAAGATTTCCTTTGCCCGCACTAGCAATTCTTCCGCAATCGGCGAGGCTCCGTACGAGATATTCCTCAGACTGCCAAAATCCGTTGTCTTGGCTGCCGGGTGCTGGGTCAGGAACAGGATCACCGCGGGCACAAAGAAGGCATGGTTCACCTTGTACCGGCCGATCAGGTCCAGGATCTTGCCCGGATCGATGTCCTTGAGGATGATCCCTTTGGCACCTTGCGCCACGGACAAAACGCCAATATTCACGCCCGCCACATGAAAGACCGGCATGCAGACCAAAGCCACATCCTTCGGGTTCCAATTCAGGCCGCTATTGGGGTCGCTCGCCAGCGATTCAAAGACGGCCATATAATTGTCGTTAGTCAGTTCCACGCCCTTGGGGTGGCCTGTCGTGCCGGATGTATAGAGCTGGATGGCTGTGTCTTCCGGTTTGATCGCCAGCATCGGGTCGCGCTCGCTTTGCCGGTCGCGCCAGGCGGAGAAGCTCTCCCATTGCGCGTGCCCGCCATCCATGGCCACCACATGGCGCACCGTTGGCATATTGGGCAGACATTTCTCAATAAGCCCATAAAACTCGGCGCCCACGAAGAGGACTTCGCACCGGGCGTCATTGACGACGTACTCCACTTCAGGGCCCGCCAGCCGCCAATTGACACCCACCACGACCGCATTGGCCTTATAGGCGCCCATGGTCATTTCGAAGTAAAGGTCGGAGTTCTTGCCCAAATAACCCACGCGCGTCTGCGGTTTGACACCCCACAAAATCAGCCCATTGGCCACTTGCGAGGCATAGCGATCGAGTTGTGCAAAACTCGTCTCGCGCTCCTCAAACACAAGCGCGATATCATGGGGACGCAACTTTGCTTGTTGGCGGGTTACATCCGCCATGGAGTTCAAGCCGTCGAGCGTGATCATGGGTGCGTTTCCTTTGGCGCGGGGTGGGCGGCTCTTACGCCGTTCTCTCTGGCAACAAAGCTAGCGCAGCCGCGCGCCCGTGCAAGGGGCCTCCAATCGTGAGCGGTTAGCCGCTACAGTACCCCGCCCGTCATCAACTGTGCGACCGCTTGCGCACGTGTACGCACTTTGAGTTTACGCTTGGCCTTTTCGATGTAGAAATGCACGGTCGAGTCCTTGAGATTGAGTTTCTCTGCGATCTCCCGGTCATTCAGTCCTTGGGCCGCATAGGATAGGCAATCGCGCTCCCGGCCGGACAGTATCGCCTCAATGGAGTCACTTGCGGGCGCGGTCATCGCCAGAATGCGGTCCAGGAGTGCATGGCTCGCCAGCTCTAGCGCCATGCGGCTGGTGGGCGGCAGGGCATCATCGGCCAGCGCGAGAGTGACCCGCGCGGTGACCCCGCCTGCGAGGGATTGGTGCACGGCCGTTCCGTCCTTGATGCCGAATTCCGCCAATGCGTCCCAATAGCCGCACCATTTGCGCTCTGCTTTGGGCGAGGCCTCGCTCCACAAAAAGGTACCCCGGCGCAGACGCCGCGCGGCCGGTGGCAAAGGGTCGAGGCTTTCGATGTAGCGAGCCGCCGCCGCTTGGGTCCAACCCGCAGGCAGGGCCGCCGCAAAGGCGCCCTCCCCGCACTGCGTGCTGAGGCTGCCGCCAACCGCGTCATAGGCCCGCGCGCCAAAGCCTACCGCGCCAACTTTACTGGCTGCCTGGAAGAACAGCTGT
>DMER01000228.1:14718-14901 GCA_003451645.1 Alphaproteobacteria bacterium
CCCCATGGCAGCAGGCGTGTCCGCGCACGCAAACTGCTCAACAATGTCGAGGGCTTGGATCAAAGCACCAGTCGTATCCCACCCGCGCAAGCTTGCGTACACACTCAAATACCGGTTGAGGTTGCCATGCGCTGGGCGTTTGCGTCCAGCCCGTTGCAAGACCCTGCACTTTGCGCTTCCCGG
>DMER01000232.1:0-647 GCA_003451645.1 Alphaproteobacteria bacterium
TCTGCCTCTGCCTCAGCGTCCAGCTCGGAGTTAGTGGTTTCAGACGTTTCGCTCGCACTCCCAGGTACCGCCTCACTGGCCCCGACAGGCGGCACATCCCCAACGACTGGCTCAGGCATGTCCACGCGGGGCTCGGCCCCAGATTGCGCATCGCGCTCCGGCGCCAGGGCTTGCTCCAAGGTCTTCTCCGCCAAAGATACATCCGGCGTAACTGGTTCTTGCAGTGCTTTCTGCAGAGCCATCAAGGGGGCCAAAACCTTGTCGATGTGGCCATTGACCCACCCTTGCAGGCGGTACAAGGCGCGCTCCCGCATGGTGGTCGACAAAAGGTCATCCGCTAGCATTTCCACGCGGGGGCTTAAGGGTTCGGGCCCCTTTGCAAGGCGGCCGACAATGCCGCCATTCCACCAAAGCCGGCCATGCTCGGACAGCGAAATAGCGGCCTCCGGGGCGATCGACAGGCGGTGTGCGCGGTCCGCGATTTCGCTTGCAAGTCCCTTGATGGTCGCGGCCCGGATGGCCTTGCCATGCACACCAAGGGCACGGGGATCGGCAACAAAGGAAAAGCCCTGCAAGCGGCCGACATATTCGCCCTCGATCAGAACCTCGCCCTCTTCGTCAATATTGGCCGAGAACTCCTCATCCTC
>DMER01000232.1:879-5191 GCA_003451645.1 Alphaproteobacteria bacterium
GCCGCCGTATCAGGACCGACGTGCGCCGGTCGATAAAGCGCTGAGTCAGCTTCTCGTGCAGGGCATCGGATAGGCGGTCCTCGACGGCACGCGCGCGTTCGCGCCAATGCTCCGGGTCATTGAGCCAGCCCGACCTGTTCGAAACATAGGTCCAGGTACGCACATGAGCAATGCGGCTGGCGATCATGTCGATCTCGCCCTCAGGATTGTCGAGCCGCGCGATGTGGCCCTCCATCCAATCATCTGGAAGCACGCCCTCATGGCTCATGAGATGGAGGTAGATGTTGGTCAGCAACTGCGCGTGCTCATCGATCGTGACCTTACGGAAATCTGGGATCTGACAGACTTCCCACAATTGTTTGAGCGCAGCGCCGCCGGTGGCCGCGTCTTTGACCAGCGGCAGTTCGGTGACCAATTTCAACGCCGCCACATCATCGGCCGCGCGGGCCCGCGCAAGCCCGCGCATGGGCGGCAGAGCCTCCAGGCTTGCATTCAGGTGCGCCAGGCTCGTGAAGTCCAAATCGGGATTGCGCCATTGTGCGACCCGAACGGGGTCAAAGCGATGGTTCTCAATCGCCTCCACCACCTCACCATCAAATGGTACCGCATCCCCCGTCACACCAAAGGTGCCGTCATTCATGTGGCGCCCGGCGCGTCCGGCGATCTGCGCCAGTTCTGCTGGCCGCAAGGGGCGGCGCACCGTACCATCGAACTTCTCAGTCTCCGCAAAAGCCACATGGTCGATATCCATGTTGAGGCCCATGCCAATGGCGTCAGTGGCGACCATGAAGTCGACTTCGCCCGATTCATAGAGCTGAACCTGCGCGTTACGGGTGCGCGGCGACAAGGCGCCCAACACCACGGCCGCGCCACCGCGCTGCCGCCGGACGAGCTCGGCAATCGCATAGACGCTATTGGCAGAGAAGGCGACAATGGCCGTGCGGCGGGGCAGGCGGGTCAATTTCCGCGCGCCGGTATAGGCCAAATCGGAGAACCGGTGGCGGGACAGAAACTGAATGCCGGGAACCAGCTTGGCGATCAGGGGCCGCATGGTGTCCGAGCCCAGGAACAAGGTCTCCGAAAGCCCGCGGGCACGCAGCAAGCGGTCGGTGAAGATATGACCGCGGTCAGGATCGCCAGCGAGTTGTATTTCGTCAACCGCAACACACTCGACGCTGACGTCCAGTGGCATCGATTCGACCGTGGTGACCCAATAATTCGGGGTCTTGGGGACGATTTTCTCCTCGCCCGTGATCAGGGCGACCGCCTCGTCGCCCTTGATGCCCCGGATCCGGTCATAAACCTCCCGCGCCAACAGGCGCAACGGCAGGCCGATCATGCCAGAGGAATACCCCATCATGCGCTCGATGGCGTAGTGGGTTTTCCCAGTGTTTGTCGGGCCAAGAACGGCGAGTACCCGGCCCGGAGTCGTGATGTGTGTCTGTCCCATGCTGCCCTATCATCTCGGACAAACGGCGGTCCGTTGCAAGCCTGCATTTTGGTCATTGGTGGAGCGCGATCGCCTGGCGGGCGCAAGCGTTATCAGACCTTGACCGCCGCCCGTTTACAACACTTTAAGAAAGCAGTTCAAATGCGGAACATTGCTTGACCGAATCGCTAACGGTTATGGCTTCTAGATTCGTTCACGCACGAGATATAGCGCTCCTTTGGCCGAAATTGTCTATGCCCTTAACGAAAGCGGCTTAGTGGCGCATGATCGATACACTCCGTCTACGGAGAAATGGGGCGCCCGGGAAACTGGCGCATCTCTGGGTGCGCGACCGAGGGCTGACGCTCTTGAGGAGGTGCGCACCCGGGCGCTAGTGCCGCCGTTTCGCAGGTGACAAATCCTTGACAGGGATATCAACACACCAGTCGCTCGAGCAAAACAAAATAAGAACAAATATGGGGCGAATCGCTGATCGCTGCGTCTTCCCTCTCCGTTCACGCACGAGATGCGGTGGGTGAGGGCGCACCGTGGCACAAGGGTGTTAAGCGGGCGTCAAGGGGCGTCGATCAGACCATCACAGGCTCGAAGGGCCCCACCGTCAGCTTCGCTGATACCACCGCCGCTCGCGGTAGAGGAAGGATGCTTTGCTCCACCTCTTGCGGGGGAGCTGTCCTGCGTAGCTCGGTACGAGCGCAGCAGGACTGAGGGGGCTCATGGACAGACGGTCCGCACACGGAACAATCGAGCTTGCGGCTTCCGGGCATTAACACCTATTGACGAGTGTCTTAAGCAAACCTGAATCTGCTGGCTCGAACCTAGAACGCATCGCGCCCGAATCGCTGACCGTTTACCGCTCCCCAACCGTTCACGCACGAGATGATGTAACGGACGAGCGGCGCGGCACAAAGGCGATTACGGGCTTGAAGCCGGGGCAGTCGTTTGTTCGCATGCGGGCCATTGCGCTGGTGGCGCGCCTCGCTCTGCGCAAATTGAATGCTTCCGGAGACGCATTTACTCTAACATCCACATGTGTTTCGCTTAGAGTCGCTGGCTTGGAAGAGTGGAATGCAACCCAATTCTCCGCTACGAACCAAAGTCTGTCACATTAAGTAAGCTCAGAAGAAGTAGCCTGCGGGACTAATTTGGTTTGATTAGACATTTTGAAACGGATTACTCAGATCAAGCATGAGCAGAAAAACGAGCAGCATATCTGGAGCTGAAATTGCCTTGATTAAAGCGATGCGGCGCCGCGGTATCGAGTTTTCTCGGATTCAGGCATATTTCTCTCGCCCAGATCGACTGGTGAGCCCCTTCAGGATTACTGAAATACGCGACGGTTCCCTCGGCGCTGACGTTGAGGCGGCGAGTGACGAAGCACTCGACGAATTCATGTTCGCGTACGAAAGAGGACGATCGGGAATTGAGGCGGTTGTCGGCAACGCGTCAAAGGGGCCCGGCGAAGAGCACATTGAAGCGGTACGTGCGCTCTTTGAAAATCGAGATGGAAGTTGGTTTCTCGTGGGCGAAGAGACGGATGATCGAGAATGCAAAGAGAGCTTCAACGTTAGACACCCAAGTAAAGTGCTGCGCGCGATGGCCGCTCTCGCAAACAACAAGGGCGGTAGAATTTTGATTGGCCTACGAGACTCTGACAAGCTTGTCGTTGGCATCAAACGCGATGAGTGGGACGCACTTGATCCGGCCGACATTTCTCAGCGTGTGACCAGCGCAATGCAGCCTGTTCCTGAATATTCACGCTTTCGCCTCGATCTTGGCGCTGTGTCTGTTGGTGTCCTTCAGGTCACTCGCAGTGCTGTGCGCCCTGTTATCGCGGTGAAGAATGACGGAGACGACTTCAAGGAAGGCACCATATACTATCGCTATGTGGGCGAAAGCAAAGCGGCGAAGCCCGGAGAGGTCGAGCAAATCATTCGTGAACGCGAGCGCACTGCGGTTCAAGCCGCAGCAACAATGGTCGCGAAACGCGCAGCCGGCGAGATAGCCGTGCTCGATCTAGACTCCGGTATCGCGGAGGGGGCTTCAGGAAGCTTCGTCATTGATGAAGAATTGCTGAGCAAAGTGCAGTTCGTCCGTGAAGGCCAATTTGTTGAAAGGGATGGTGCGCCATCACTCAAGTTAGTCGGGGATGTCCGCCCTATAGGCGCAAAGGTTGTAGTTGAAGAACGTGAACGGGTTGTACGAGAAGCAATCTCCGATGCCGACGTAACCCGAAATTTCCTTCAGCAGGTTAAAGTCGCATTTCCTTATGAGTACATACGCCATTTGCTCCATACACAGCGCCGGTGGATTCCTGTTTTCTACTTCGCTCAACTGTCCGGGCTAACCATCCCCGCATTGGTAGAAAAACTGTCAGCTGAGCCGCCAGGATATCCAATCAGTCGCTCAACGCTTATTGAACGCCTTCGAGGCGAACGAAGCGCATTCCAATCTCCTTCAGCGCACGGCCTAGCAATCGCTCAGAAGATCGAAGCCAATCAAATGCCAAAGCTCTCCACGAGATCTGACGTCTTGTCAGCTGCCCGCGCCGTCTCGAGCATCCGCTCTGCCGACTTTGCTAAAGTGTCTGACTTGCTGATGCAATGCCTGTTGAAATCTCAGGGCGCAGATGACCGGTCGAAAGCGGATCGAAGCATTATTGATCGAGCTGTTTGCCGGCTAGACGAAATCGCTTTCGCCCCCAAAACGGACGTTTCCTGAAGGCGGACTAGCGCCACCTTTGGGTTGGCATGTTGGGTCCAAAGTATTGAACGAACGGAAGGTGGAGGTTTCAACTTCAACCCAAGCCACTTTCAAACATTAACCCCCACTAACGTATTCCTTACCCAATCCTGAAACCGCCGG
>DMER01000253.1:0-136 GCA_003451645.1 Alphaproteobacteria bacterium
ATTCCGGGCTTGTCGATTTCCTTGTCAAGACAGGCCACGTGAACGGCCGCACCTTGTTTGTGTTCGACTATGACTGGCGGCAGAGCAATTTCGAGACCGCCAAGCGGCTCAAAGCGCGCGTCGCCCAGATCAAGGC
>DMER01000253.1:404-872 GCA_003451645.1 Alphaproteobacteria bacterium
CGTCGCCCAGATCAAGGCGCAAACGGGCGCACCCAAGGTGCGCATTGTCGCGCACAGCATGGGTGGCATTGTTACGCGCATCTATTTGAAAAACGAAGGCGGCGCGGCGGAGGTCAGCAACGTCGTCTTCCATGGTACGCCGCATTTGGGTGCGGCGCAGGTGATGCGCACCGCCGATCGCGGCTGGGGCACCCTGCCCAATTGGTTTGCGGGCGGGGAGGACGTCATTCGCGACACGCTGTTCAGCTGGCCGGCGGCCTATGAGCTCATCCCGCTGAAGACCTGTTGCGCCGTATCGACCGGGCCGCAGCGCAGCACCTTTCTGGACATGACGCGGGTCAGCGACTGGGCCAAGCTCAAATGGCTGCCAGCGCGCTATCGCACACCCACAGGGCTCGCCTTTATCGAGCGCATGATCCGTAACTCGTTGGCCGCGCGCGCGATCATGGAGCAGCCGCTGCCGCCGGG
>DMER01000253.1:1077-1639 GCA_003451645.1 Alphaproteobacteria bacterium
GCCGCTGCCGCCGGGACCTGTTTATGATTTGGTGGCCTCGCGCATGCATGTAACCTCAGAGCGCACGATCTTTACTCCCGACTTCACTGGGGTCGCGCGCGTCGTGAATGTGCAAGGGGACGAAGCGGTCGCCTTCCAAAGTGCGAGCAACGGGATGCCCATGTCAGCGGCCGTGGTGCAACGCAGCCACCCGACAATCTTTGACGATCAGTTTGCTCAGTATACGATGGCGCGGTCTTTCGACCTCGATGCGCCCGCCTTGTTCCGCCGCTTTGGCGGCGCGGGTGCCCGGTTGCTGACCTTTGATCCGCAATCGGACCCCGCCGAGGTGTGCCCCACGCTATCGACCGAGCAACTTGACCCCTCGCGTGAAGGCGGGGTGCAAGCGGTCCTGACCGGCGAGGATCAAAGCAAGGTTTGCATCTGGCGCTTTGGCATGACGATCTCGGCCCATGATCCAGCTGCGCCGTCCGACGGGATGCGTGTCGACGCCAAATCGGCTCTTGCGGGCAGTGAGATTGAGGTCAAGATCGATCTGGGTGGCTATGCCGCCGACTTCATG
>DMER01000253.1:1821-3527 GCA_003451645.1 Alphaproteobacteria bacterium
GTGGCTATGCCGCCGACTTCATGAAGCCGCTGCGGCCCACGGTGCGCGTGATCGACGATAAGGGCGCGGTGGTGGCCGAGCACAATCCCGACTTTGTCAGCCTGTCGAGCCCAGAGATGGGGTTCCTGTGCACCTATCGTTTCAAGTTCAAGCTGCCTGAGACACCTGGCATTTACAGGCTCGACACTTCGCATGGCGGTCCGGCAGACCGCTCGGCGAGCGCCTATCTTGTGGTACTCAAGCCGCCTGCCTAACATGGGGTCGCGGCCACCGATGGCGGATGGCTCGCGACAGCTGCGAGGTCGTCATGGCGAAGTCAGAGAGGGTGAGCTTTCCCCGGCCGCATGACCCACGTGACCCGCAGGTGATGCTGGTTGCCGAAGCTTATGCCCGCGCGGCCCGTGATGGTGCCGCCGGTGGTGAGGCAGAGGTCCTCGACCGGATTGCGCGCGATCTGGTGCTTGAACGCAGCGCGGTGGACGGTCTCATCGCGGCAGCGCGGTTTTTTAAGGTCCCCGGCGCCTCGGTTGCAATTGCGCAAGACCACGCGGCGCCAACAGACCGGCTCAGCGTCACCGATCCGCGCGCCGAGGGTCTTGTTGATCCTCTTGGCCTCGGAACTGCAAGTCCTCACTTCAGCTGGTCGGTCCGGTCGCTGCAGGACCGTGTTAGCCAAGGCGCCTATCGCATCCAAGTGGCCAGCACGCCCGAGGCCCTGGCAGAGGGTGCGGCCGATCTCTGGGACTCAGGGTTTGTGCTGTCAGTGCGCGCTTGCGAGGTTGCCTATGCGGGAAAGCCGCTCGTCAGCCGCCAGCGTTGCTATTGGCGCGTTTTGGTTCGCGACGGCGCGGCTGAGGACTTTGCCGTGTCGCGCATGGCGATGTTTGAGACCGGGTTGTTCGCACCGTCAGATGAATTCCGCGCGGACTGGATCACCTTGCTCTATCCGGGGCAGACGCGGGAGCAGCATGACCCCGTGCCCCATGTCCGCCGGACATTCGTCAGCACCAAGACCGTCGTCCGCGCATGCCTCTATGTCTCCGCTTTGGGCCTCTACCGCCTTTGGGTCAATGCGCGAGAAATCACCGCCCAATCCCTGCTCCGGCCCGGCTGGACAGACTATGCCAAGCGGTTGCAGCTCCAAGCCTTTGACGTGACCCATGCGCTGCAAAACGGCAGTAATGTGTTGCACGGCTTGATCGGCAAAGGGTGGTATGCGGGCCATGCGGGCTTTATGGGGCAACGCGGCATCTATGGCGAGACGCCAGCCCTCGCGGTGCAACTGGAGATTCAGTATACGGATGGCTCTACGCAAACAGTGCTCACGGACGGCCAGTGGGAGGGCGTCTTTGGCGCTTTGCAGACATCTGACATGCTCACCGGTGAGGTCTATGATGCGCGGCTGGCCATTGATCCCCTGAGCAGCGAGGGGCCATGGGGCCCTGTCGAAAGCTTGGACCGGCCGGCCGCTACGCTTGTCATGCAGGCCGGTGCCAGCTGCAGGCCCTCGATGGTGCTACCTGCGCAAGAGGCGATCAAGCTTGGCACCTTGCGCAGTTGGTATGTCTTTGACTTTGGGCAGAATCTGGTGGGGCGCACGCGCCTGACCATCCGCAATGCCAAGCGGGGGACCGAGCTCGTCATCAAGCACGGCGAAATGCTCAATCGTGAGGGCGGTGTCTATCTCGCCAATCTGCGCGCGGCGA
>DMER01000253.1:3793-6958 GCA_003451645.1 Alphaproteobacteria bacterium
GCGATCCGGTCGAAATCTATGAAAGCTCGTTTACGCTGCATGGCTTCCGGTATGTCGAGATCAAGGACCTGCCCCAGCCCTTGGAGGCGGACAGCGTAACTGCTGTGGTGATTGATCAGGGTGCGGAGCTTGCTGGCGACTTTACATGCGGGGCTGGGCACCTCAACGCCTTGCAAGCCGCCATCCAGTGGACCGCGCGTGGCAACTTCATCGAGGTCCAGACAGATTGCCCGCAGCGCAATGAGCGGTTGGGCTGGCTGGGTGATGCGCATTACTTTGCCCGCACGGCCATCGCCAATTTCGATTACGCGCCGTTCTACAGAAAATGGATGCGAGACATCCTCGATGCGCAATTGCCCGAGGGCGACTTTCCGGATGTAGCACCCAACATTGCATTCCCTTGGGTGGGGGCCCCAGGCTGGGCTGATTTCGCGGCCGTTCTGCCATGGATGTTGTTGCACGCCTATGGCGACCGCCGCACGGCTGATACCGCCTTCGATGCCATCGCGCGCTGGGCAAACCGCATCGAGGAGGCCAATCCAGACGGCATCCGCCGCAAACGCGTGGGCAACAATTATGGCGATTGGCTGTCTCAGCCACTCTCGGCCCTGCAAACCAATGCGCAGTCCGATGCGTCCACCTTTGGCACCAGCCCCACGCATGTCGTTGGCAGCGCATTGACTGCGCGCGTCTTGGAAGCCTTGAGCGACCTCGCGGCGAGGCTTGAGCGGCCTGAGGCAGCGGCTCTTGCCGCGCGGTACAAGCGTCAGGCGGAGATTTTCGCGTCCGCCTTTGTGCAGCCCGATGGACTTATCGAGGGCGATACGCAGACGATCTATGCGCAGGCCCTGCGGTTTGGTTTGGTCCCAGAGGCTCATCGCGGCTCAGCCGTCGGCCATCTGGCCGCGCGCGTCGAAGAGGCGGGACGGCGGCCTCTCGTCGGCCTGATGGGTGTGGATCACCTGATGCCCGCACTCGCTGATGGCGGTCATGAGGCCCTGGCGCTGGACCTCCTCTTGCAGCGCGCTTGGCCCTCTTGGGGGTACATGATCGATCAGGGTGCCACGACTATTTGGGAGCGGTGGGATGGCTGGTCGCCGGAGCATGGGTTTCAAGATGTCCGGATGAATTCGTTCAATCACGTGGCTCTAGGGTCCGTGGGGGCCTATTTCTTTGATACTTTGGCGGGCATTCGTGTGGACATGGCCGACCCAGAGCGGCCGCAGGTGGTGATCGCGCCGCACCCAGATCCTCGCCTGGGGCAGGTTCGCGGGCTCCGTCGGACACCCGCCGGCACCATCTTTGTGCATTGGCATTACGAGACACCAGAGCGCCTGGGTCTGACTATCCGCCTGGATGGCATCGCGGCCGCTGAGCTCGATCTGAGGTCTCAAGGATTTGCCAAGACCCGCCGGATCACGGGGACGGCGCATCATTCGGCACCGGTGCCAAAATCCTTATCGCTCAGCGCAGGTGATACCAAGCTCGTCTTTGAGCTTGGCTGAGCGCGCGGCTCTACTCGCCCTGGCCAAAGGTGAAGCCGCGCGGGATCAGACGTTTGTCATAGGCTTGGCGTTCCAGTTCGTCGCGGAAATCGGGATGGGCGAGCTTGATCAGCGCCAATGCACGCTCGGCCACCGAGCGGCCTTTGAGGCAGGTCATGCCATATTCGGTCACGATGTACATCTGATCGGACCTGGGTGTGGTCACAATATTGCCAGGGGTCAGATTGAGCACGATGCGGCTCTTGCGCATCCCCTTTCGTTCGTAAACGGACGATAACAGAAGGAAGGACTTGCCGCCCGGCGACTGATAAGCACCGCGCACAAACTGCAGTTGCCCGCCCGTGCCGGTCAGATGGCGGTGGCCGTCCGATTCTGAGGCCGCTTGGCCCTGCAGATCGATCTGGGTCGTGTTGTTGATCGCAATGACATTGTGATTGCGGGCAATGGTGTCCGGGCTATTGGTGTAATCGACCGGATAGCAGCAGAAATCCTGGTTGCCGCCAAGCGTGCGGTACATATGCTTGTCGCCCAAAGCGAAGGTATAGACGATCTTGCCTTGGTCTATCTGTTTGCGCGCGCCGGTCACCTGGCCGGTCTTGTAGAGATCGATGATACCGTTGGTCAGCATCTCCGTGTGAATGCCCAGATCGCGCGGGGCGTTTTGCGCCAGCAGCGAGCATACCGCATTGGGCATCGCGCCAATGCCAATTTGGATGCAGGCGCCATCGCCAATCTCGTTCACGAGCATTGTTGCAACGGCCCTGTCAACCTCCGTAGACGGAAGACTTGGCATCTCGAAGGGCGGCGCGTCTGGCGCCTCGATCAGGTAATCCACCTCACTGATATGCACGCGGTTGCCCTGGCCCTCAGCCAAAGGCATTTGCGGCCAGAGTTCAATGATGAGGCACTTGCAGCGCTCAATGGCCGCGCGCAGCCATACATTGGTGGGGCCGGTCGACAGCCAGCCCTGCGCGTCCGGTGGGGCCGCCTTGATAACGATGATGTCGATCGGATCTATGAAGCGACGGTAATAGTCTGGCACCTCGCCCAGGTTCAGCGGCGCATAGGTGCAGCGGCCCTCATCATGCGCCAGGCGGTCAAAAAGGCTGAAATGCCAGCTCACCAGATGAAAGGCAGTCCCCTCCGGGTCAGCCGCCAAAATCTGATGCGGCCGGACGGAAAGGCACGCGCGAACCTTAACGTTTTTGAGCTCTTTCGCCCGCTTGGACAGCGCGACTTCAAAGGCATCGGGCTGAACGATGCTGCCGCCAAAATCGAGCCACATCCCAGAATGGACCAGGCCCGCGGCCTCCTCTGCGGTGATGGTGCTGGCAGGGCGCGCGGCGGTACGTTGCTGCATGAAACTATCCAAAGGAAAAGGGGAACGCGAACAGGTCAGCATGACGCTAACCAGTCCGCGCTCCCCTGGCAAAGGCAATCCCATCAGCCGCGCATCCTAGAAGCTGACGCTTACGCCCCCATGGAACGAGCGGTCGCTGCCTGGCAGGATGCCGCGCGCGCGGTCAACGACATAGAGCTCATCCGTCAGGTTTTTGCCCGTCGCAAAGACGGTGAGAGGCGTCCCCGGGATCTTCGTATTGACGGCCAAGTTCCAGATCAACGCATCTTCAATCAGCCCGCGCTGGCCATTGGCAATCAC
>DMER01000253.1:7237-11030 GCA_003451645.1 Alphaproteobacteria bacterium
CTCGATGCTCGCCAGATCGCCAAAGCGGTAACCCAGAGCTGCGGTCACCAGCCATTCTGGCGCATAAGGCAAGCGGTTGCCCGACACCGATACGGCGCCAAAGCCTGAGACGGTGGAGAACCGGGTACCCACGAACTCCGCATCCATCACATAGGTCGCTGCCAGGCGGGCATAGATGTCATCGCCGCCTGCGATCCAGCCCGCATCCTTGGCCGACGCACGTGCCAAGAGCTCAAAGCCCTGATGCAGCGTATCGCCCGCGGAGGTGAGCGTCGAGCCAACACCGCCGGCCACGCTTTGCGGGATAATCTGATTGGCGAAGTCCAAACGGAAATAGGCTGCATCCAGATAGAGCCCCGGTGTCACCGTGCCGCGAACGCCTAACTCCCAATTGACGCTTTCCTCTGCATCCAACTCGACCGAGCCGCCCGTCGTGTTGTTGATGATGTCCTCGACGCGCGGTGGTGCGAAGCCCTTGTGTACGCCCGCATAAATCGCGGTCTGCGGCGTGAGGCGGTAGGTCACACCCAGGCCCGGCACCAGCACGGACAATGAGGTTTTACCGCGTACGGACAATAATTTGTTCTTGCGCTCAAACTCGATGTGCTCCGCGCGGATGCCCGGCTCAATGATCAGGTCCGCGATCTCGATCTTGGTCGAGATAAAGCCTGACAGCGCATCGACTTTGCGGACATTGTTTTCACGAACACCCCCATTGACGCTTGTGCCTGGCGTCCGTGCGTTCGGCGTGTCGCCATTCCATTGGCGGCGGAATTGGTCTTCGCTGTGATAGCGCACGCCAACTTCCGTTTTTGCAGGGACGGAGAAGAGGTCGTGCTCATGGGCAAGCCGGGTTTCGAGACCCGCCACCCAAAAGTCGCGCAGGCGTCCCTCATTGCCACAGGTCGTGTTCACATTGGCCATGCCGCCGCAGAGCGGGTCCGAGCTGTCATTTGGGCGCTGGCTGGAGTTGGAGGACTGACGCCACCAATCGCGCGTGAAGTGCGAGCCATAAAGCGTCGTTCTCACTGTGGTCGCATCATCCGAGAACCAGGCGTGGCTGAAGGCCAAACCCACCCGCTCCGTGTTGAAGCGGTCATTCTCAAAGGGATTGGCATAAGGGTCAGCCAGGAATTCTGCCAGCGTCAGGCCGGAATAGGAGACTTGGCTGTCCTCCTTGTAGTGGCTGGCGCGCAGGGTCACGATTTGATCGTCCGCGATGTCCCACTCCATCTTCGCGAAGATGTCCGTGAACTGAAGGTCTTGGTTCGCCCGCGCGCTGTCGCTGCCTTTGGACTGGGCGTGCACAAGGCCGCGCCCGCCCAGAAGCGGGCCGCCAATGGTGCCGTCGAGATCGACATGGCCATGGCTTCCCGCGGCTGCCGTTAAGCGCCCTGCAAAGGTCTCAGGCGCACGCGGGGTGATGTAGTTGATCACCCCGCCAATCGTTTGGGGTCCAAAACGGACTTGGCTTGCCCCTTTCAAGACCTCAATGCGCTCATAGCGATTGAAGGAGGGATGATAATAGGTGGCGTTGTCGCCATAGGGCGCAAAGGTGAAGGGGATACCGTCTTCCAGCAGCAGCACTTTTGAGGATCGAACCGGGTTCAGCCCGCGAATGCCGATATTGGGGCGCAAGCCCAACCCCTCCTCATCGCGCGCAAAGATGCCGGGCGCCTGGCGCAAGATGTCGTTCAGGGTTGCAGGCCGTGATTGATCAAAGGTGCTGGCGTCCAGCGTAATCCCCGATCCTGGGATGGTCAGCAGATTGTTGCGCTGGCCGATCACCACCACATCCGGCTCGCGCGCGATCTCCTCGGTGGCGGCTGGTCCAGTAGCGCTCACTAAAGCGATGGTTCCTATCGCTAACTGTCTCACAATTGTCATCGCGCGCCCCCATTTGATTTTGCGAATGACTCGCAATATCGGATCTGAGTGCTGCTCTGTCAATAGTGCGAATGAGTCGCATATTTTGCACAGGCGTTGGATCTATCGGCGGGTGGCCCGGCCGGCCTCATTCAAGGTATGGTGGTGGCCGTCCCGCTGGCGAGCATCACATCCGTATGCTGAAAGTCGCCGCCCTTGGCGAGTAAGGGCGCGCCGCGCAGTTTGGCGGTCGCGTAGGCGATGCAGTCACACAGATTGAGTGCGGCCTTGCGCCGGTCTTTGCCATAATCAAGAAACGCCGGCATGGGCATCGTTCAGCGCTCCGCACCGATTTTGGAGAGCGGTCGGACTCGGTTGCTCTTGGCGGTAAATGCGGCATGAGATCGCCTGGCAGGTCAGTGCCGCTCCAACTCAACGGCGGCAAGATCAGAGAGCCCCCGCAGCATGGCGCTCGCGCGTTCAGGTCCGTATACGGACACTAACAAGGGCATCGCCTCCGTCATTGCGGCTTGACCCAAGGCCTCGTCTCCGACGCCTTTCGACCTGCACGACTGAATCGCTTCGCGAAGCGCGGCGAGGGCCATGCGAAGCTGACCGTCAGCAATTGTCATGATCATGGCCTTGGTAACTGTTGGCGCCCGATTCCGACAGGCGCGCGATGTCGGTTCGCGTCACGTCGGCCGCGGCCTTGTTGATTTTCAACGTCGCACGCGCGCCGCAATCCCACACGGAGATGATCGTTTCGCGCGGGTCGCAACCAGGCTCCTGGCACGCGGCCTCGGTCACCGTAACAACTTGGGTCGGCGTCGTTCCAAATTGCTCGAGGACCCAAACCTTCACTCGCGACAGCGCCGCCGCGTCGCCTGTCCCAAAATTGCGCAGTTTGAACATGCTCATAACGCTTCCCGCTTAAATGTGAGCACCGCGGCAAATCCGTTCTGCGATCCGACGGCCAAACGATCGCCGTTGGCGCTCCACGCCAACGCTGAGATCGCCGCACTGTCGCCGGTCCGTAGCACAGCCGTCTCCGCCCCGATCGCTTGCCCCAACACCAGTGATCCATCGGCGTGACCCATTGCGGCAAGGTTGTGCACAGGATGCGCGGCGACAACCGAGACGATCGGCGCTTCCGGATCGCCAATTTCGCGCGCGTCGCGTCCGATAGGCCCTTGCTTGCCTTCGAACGACCAGATCAATCCTTGGCTGGCTCCGGAGGTGATTAGCCACCGTCCCTTAGGCCCCCAGGACATCGACTTGATCTTGGCCGGGAAGCCGCTCATTTGGAAATGCGCTTTGTCGGCGATCCGCCATCCGTGCAACGAATTCTCCTGCATTGCGGTCAGCAGGTAACGTCCGTCGGGACTGTAGCATACTTGCAAGTGGGATCCGCGCCATGGGTAGAGCGCGGGCGTTTGACTTTCCGACGACGCCCACCACAACGACACGCCGCCATAGTGCGCGACCGCGAGACGTTTCCCTTTGGGATCGAAGGCGACGCCCGCCGCCGTCGACGTGTGCGGGAAGTGGCGCGGCGGCGAAAGACGCTTCGCGTCCGCAACGACTACAACCGCATCGCGCCCAGCCGTACAGGCCAGCGCGCGGCCATCGGCCGAAACGGCGATGTTTTCGATCCAGCGATCTTGCGCTCGGAACAAGGTCTCTTGCGCGCCGTCCAGTTGCGTGCGGATCAGTGCGCCGCAATCGCCGCCAGTCACAACGGCGCCATCCGGCGTTCCGGCCAGCGACAAAATTGCGCCCCGATGGATTTGGATCGCGCGCGGCGCTGGACGATCCGCGATCCTCAGGCTGCCGTCGCCCAGCGCGAAGACGGGCGTTCCATCCGGCGTGAATATCGCGCCGGACACATAAGCCTCGAAATCATACTCAAGCGCAGGGACCGCCGTAA
>DMER01000253.1:11250-11738 GCA_003451645.1 Alphaproteobacteria bacterium
GTTTGCGATTTCGGCGCCGTCGCGTTCATGCCGCGATCGTCGCTTCGAAGCCTTTGCGAAACTCCGCCTCGTCGAGATTACGGCCGATGAAGACCAAGCGGCTCCAGCGACGCTCGCCTTCTCTCCAGGGTTGGGTCAGATCCCCGTCCATCAGCATATGCACGCCTTGGAAGACAAACCGCCGCTCTTCGCCGTCAATGCAGAAGATGCCCTTGGACCGCAGAATGTCCTGACCGCGATCGCTCAATAGCTTTCTCAACCATTTCGTCAACTTGTCGCCGTCCACCGGCTTGTCGGTCGAGAAGCTGAAGCTGACGATGCCGTCGTCGTGCTCGTGCGCGTCCTCGCCCAAGAACTCCGGCTCTATCTCCAAGATGCGATCGAGACTGAACGAGCCGCGATCCAAAAGATTATCCAGCTCAATGTCGCATTTGCGCGTGCGATGGACTTTCGCGAACGCGTTGATCGACCGGATGCGCGCCTCGACG
>DMER01000253.1:12035-12183 GCA_003451645.1 Alphaproteobacteria bacterium
TTGAGCAGGATGACGTCGGCGAACGCAATTTGCTCGGCCGCCTCGTGGCTGTCGTCGAGATTTTGCAAGATGTGCTTGGCGTCGACGACTGTGGTGATGCTGTCCAGGTGCGTGCGCGTCCTGACGTCGTCGTCGACGAAGAAGGTCT
>DMER01000057.1 GCA_003451645.1 Alphaproteobacteria bacterium
CTCGTCGGCAGCGTCCGGCCTGACTACAAGTTCGACTTCTCCCTGAGCACGGGCGAGCGCGTCAAAGGCACGACCTCTGTCCGCAGCCTGTTCGACCGCCAGCGCGACATGATCGAGAGCGAGCGGCGCACGGTGGGCGGCTCCCCGACTGCCGGCGCAGCGGATGCCATTGCCAACCAGGGCGGCGATCAGCGCCGTCTCGCGGGCGCTCTCGATATGCTGCGCGCACCTCAGGAAATCCCGTGGAAGATCGCCGCAGCGGTTGCTGAACGCATCACGCAGCCGATGATCTACAACCCGGCTGTCTCGCGCGAGCTGGGCGAACTGCTTGCCACGCGCGGCAAGGACCGGCTGCTCGCCGTGATCGATGAAATCCGCCAGCGTCAGGCTGCAACGGGGCGCGGGCCGAAGCCGCCGACGCCGACTATTCCGCCCCCCTCCACCCCGATCCGGGCAGGTGGGTTTGCTGGGTTTGGCGGACGCAAGCCGTCGCCTGCGCCACCTCCTGCTGCCCCTTCGCGCAGGGCCCGCAACGACCGTTTCGAAACCCTGCGCCTTCTCGTCCAGCGCCAGAACCCCGGCGTGGCCGATGATCAAATCGACGCGCTCACCGAACAGGAATACCGCGCCTTCTATGGCCGCCCCGCTCCGGGTGTGAAGGTGACGGAGAAGGATTATGCAGACGGATGGGAGCGCGCTGTCAATGAAGCCAAGGACCATCTCGACGCAACAGCCGGTCCCGGCAACTACACCGCCGCCGATCTGGAACGCGAAGCCATCGAGGGGTTCACCGGGGTCTATTCTGGACGCGGCCTGCCGGAAGACACGATGGCGTTGCCCCTGACGCTGGCAAAGGACGGCGAGCGCGCATTGCCGGGCAAGCGCATCTATGTGTTCGAGGTCAACGGCAAGGCATTTACCGGAGCCACGCCAGAGGAAGCCGCACGGCGTGCTGGCGACCTGTCTCCCGCAATGGGCAACGTCTCGGAGAACAAGCCCACCGTCCGCAAATATGCCATCGAGGAAGACGGCACGCAGGTGCCTTATGACGAAGCGATCCGTTCCCGGCCAAAAGCACCGCCTGCAAGCCCGGAGAGCGAATTTGCACGCCTTGTGACCGCAGAGCAGCGTCTGAACGCTCCGGCACGGGAATTGACCGAAGGCGACCTGCTGCGCCTTGCTGAGCCGTATGCACGGGCCTATGCGGCAAAGGGCGGCAAAGGCGCGTCTGATATTGAGCGGGCTGCTTATGAGGTTGTGCAGCGCATGGGCGGCAGTACAAAATCCTCCGGCCTCTCCGGCCTCCGCACAGACCTTGGCGCAGGTGTTGGCGGCGCCCTGTTCTCCGGCGCCATGCCGATGGAAGAAGACGCCACGCTTGAGGATAAACTGGCGCGGGCTGCAACCGGATTTGCGCTTGGCTTTGGCGCATCAAAGGCCGGACGTGTTGGCGCCCGGATGCTGGCAGAGGCCAAAGCCGCTTCCCCCATCCTCACCGCTGGCCTAGGTGGAGGTGGACCCCGGAAGCCCATGCCCAAAGCCGTGCCGATGGACCTGCCCCCCAACCTTCGCAACGCGCGTATGGGGTCAAGCTGGAAAGAGCCGGACAACACCGCTCCTGCTTCAGCGGTTGCCGCGCGGGTCGCCCAGAAGATTGCCAAAACCCGGCCTGATCTTAGCATTGGCCGCGCGGTAAGCGCGCCGGGCCGGAAGGTTGCTGCTGGCCTGCGCGCCCTTGATCGCCGTCTCCGGTCTCCTGAAGATCCGCGCCTGCTTCAGCCGTCTATCGCCCCCGGCGAAATGCGCGCTCCGGCCTCTGGCACTGTCCCCACGACCCGCCCGGCCATTGAACGCATGAAGAACCCCGGCGCCGCGGCTGACGTGCTGGCAGGCGTGCAGCGCCGGGCAGAGAAGGCCTACGGCAAGGAAAAAGCCGACGGCATAGTCCTTGGTCGTTCGGAGCGCGCCCTCCAGACGCTGAACCGCATCGAAGGGTACATGCAAAGCCTTCGGTCGCGGCTCAATGACCTTCGTGCGCAAAGCCCGACAGATGAGGGGCTGGCCATCGCAATCGAGGCCCGCAAGACCGCCTCTGCCCGGTATATGAGCGGCATGGAAGAACTTGCCCGGCTGATTTCCAAAGGCGCCCCGTCGGGCCAGATTGCCAAGGTTCAGCAGGATGTGGACACGCTCCGGGCATCAATGAAGACGCTGCTGGACAAACCGAAGAAGGCCCCCGGTCTTGCAAAGCTCGAAGCGATCGATGTGGAGCTGCGCCGCGCTCTGCTGGAAACCGAAGACGCCGGCAGCCTGTTCGGCCCGAGCGGTCGCCAGATCCGGCAGGACAACGAGATTGCAGACCTTTTGACCAACCCCGCGCGGGCGCAGGACGCCCTGCGGGCATCGCAGGCGAAGCCGCTGGGCAGCCATGAACTGAAAGGGCACGGGCTATTCTGGGGTGGCGCTGCTGCGGCCGCCTACGGCCTGAAGACGACAGCCGACAAAGAGCGCGACTGGAAAACCAAGGACCAGACCGAGCGCCAGCTTCAGTTCCAGTACAAGAACAAGCACCTCGATTATGTGCAGGGCGAAGAGCTGGCGCAAATCCAGCGCTACCTGAACGAAGTCGTTCCGCTTGAGGATGGCGAAAAGGCGCTGACCGATGACGGGAAGTTCGGCGCACCCGGCAAGTCCAACACGTCAGCCCGCATCCGCCGTTACCAGAAGATGCGCGGACTGACAGTTACCGGGTCGATGACGGCTGAGACGCGGGAGCAGCTTCGCGCTGAGATTTCCGCTCTGACAGAGTGAACCAGACCGAAATCACAAAGCCAACCGGCGCCAAGATCATCCCTGCCACACCGAGCGGCCCGCCCAAATGAATAAGAAACCAGCTCCAGATCGATGCAACCAAGTCAAGCATGAAGGAACCCCCAATGGAAAACGAAGCCATCGCAGACGAAATCCTTAGCGCACTTCAGGCCCTCTTGGAAGCCGCAGGTCCTGAGTGGACACTCGAAGCCCTTGGCGCACTCCTGCAAGAGGTCGGCGGCGGCGAAGCCCAGCCCGATCCGGCTGCTGCGGGTGGCCCTCCGCCCGGCGCCCCGTCGCCCGGCATGAAACCGCCCCCGAAGCCCGGCTGGATGCGATAACCATGCTGAACATCCTGAAAGCCAAGCTGGCCCGCGCTGAGCGCCAGGACCAGTTGGCAAAGCTCGTTGCCCTGCGCCGATACGACGACGAGGCGTTTGATGCCAACACGCTGGTGCCCGGCCCAGCATGGCGCAAGGCGGCAGAGGAAAGCGGCGTCCCGCTGGCGCATATCGTAGCCGTGTACATGGTCGAAAGCGCCGGCAGCGGGTTCAACGAGGACGGCCGCCTGACTGTCCTCTACGAGCCGCACGTCGCGTACAAGTTCGCAAAGCGCCCGAAGGAAGCACAGGCGCAGGCCCCGCACTTGTTTTACCCGAAGTGGATTGACCCGTCCCGCATCCCGAAGCGCGAGGCGCACCCCTACCGAACCTCGCAAGAGGAACGCTGGGACATGATCCTGGAGGCAGCCGGCATTGATTTTGATGCGGCTGTCCGCGCCGTGAGCTGGGGCCGGTTCCAGATCATGGGCTATTGGGCCGAGAAGCTGGATTACGACAGCCCGATGCACTTCATCGAGCGCCTGTATGACGGCGAGGCGGCGCACCTTGATGCGTTCCTGCGGTATTGCCGGATGGCGGGGCTGATGACGGCGCTCCAGCGCGGCGACTGGTTCGGGTTCAGCAAGTACAATTCTAACATAATCCGGGTGCGGAAAGAGTATTCCGCCAAGCTGGCGGCAGCGGCGGACAAATCGAGGATGATGGCATGATTGGCGGGCCTCTTATGAAGATCGTGGCGCCCATCGTTGGCGTCGTTTTTTTGTTCGGGGCCGGGTTTTACACCGGGTACGGACAAGGGAAGAACGCAGGCGTGGCGATTGCCTACCGTGCGGCCGAGACAGCCGCGCAGGAAATCGTCGTGCGCGAGGTACAGGTCGAAAAGTGCCAGGGCGAAGTCGCCAAGGTCAATGAGGCCACAGCGGCGCAGGCCGTCGAAACAGTGAAGCTCGTCAAGGCAGATCAGGAGCTTCGCAAACAGGCAGAGCAGCGGGCCGTCCGCCGCGAAGCCGAAACACAGCGCCGCCTCGATGCGGCATTCTCAACCCTCGATGAACTAAGGAAACAGATCGATGCTGGGGCTTTCAAAGGGTGCGCTAACGAGCATGTTGGCGCTGATCTTGTCGGGATGCTCAACGCAGCCCTTGCCGCCGAGGCAGGTGACAGTCCGTGATGTCACTGCGACCTGCCCGCCTCCGGTGGTGCAGATCGACAGGAGCTTCGCGGTTGAACCGCCTGCGTGCGTGGGGACGCTGAAACCGTTCCGATACTCCGACAAATCGAAGTGGATACAGGCCCTCGCGGACGGGACTGGAGAAATCGCCACGCAGTCCGCCTGCCTTGAAGAGATCCAAGGCTGGATTGAAGCCGAGCGCGCCGCGCGCATCACCTACACGGAGCTGACCCAATGACAGAGATCGACAAGGCCGCCCGTATGGCGGCAGAGGCCAACATCAAGGTTGACCCCCTCGCGCGCCTGTATGCGTGGTGGGACGACCAGAACACGGCCTTGCGGACCATTGTGACGATTGCGGGCGGCGCCGTGATTGCCACGTTCATCTGCATCGAGGGCAACTCGTCCGGGCAGGGCTGGCTGCGCGCTATGGAGGGGACGGCTCCTGCGGTTGCCCTGTGGGTGTTCGGTTTTGCCTGTACGCTCGGATACATCGTCTCGCACCGGATCGCGTCCGAGGCGATCCGCGACAAGCAGAAATGGCAGCTTCCGGTGGCGGCTGCGGTCTTCACCGCAAGCCTCTCCCTGTTCGGCGTCGTCGCCAACCAGATCGAACGGGCCCAGACCCGGACGGTCGTCTCGGGCGATGTGGGCACCGCGCGAGGCGATGCCATCGCCCGCGTGCGGGGTCTCCAGACCCGTGTGAATGCCTTCGATGAGGTCACCATGCTGGCCATCCTCGAAGCCGACCAGCGCGCGCTGGCTGCTGCGCAGGCGGAGGCGACCGGCTGGGGCATGGTCGATCTCGACCCGGCCGGCGCCTGCAATGCGGACCTGAAGCCGAGGCAAAGGCAACTTTGCAACGAAGTGAATGGCCCGGATGGGCTCATCGCGTCGATCACGATCACGCAGGCCGCCCTAGACAGCCATCAGGTCTCCAAGGCCGCCCTTGCCGAAGCCGAAGCCCAGCTCGGAGGTCTCAAGGCCGAACGCACCTCTAACTTCTGGCGCGGCATGGCTGAAATCGTCCCGGGCGAGGATAGCGACATGGAAGCCCGCACGGCACGGACATCGGCCATCGGCTCACTGATCATGTCGATTGTCATCCTGTTCTCGACGGCCTTTATGATCGATGTCGTTCTCGAATACCGGGAGCGCCGCAGAGAAAGGATTGCGTGATGGATCTGGTAGCCTCTCTGGCCTGCTACGCGGCAGGCGTCATCTCACTGATGATCGCAGCGAAGAACCCGGCAGCGGGCTTCCTGACGCACCTCGGCGCGTGGGTAGGCGGGCTTTACCTCTCCGGCGTGTTCGTCTGGAAAGGCCTTCAGGCCCACTCCCTGTCGATCTTCGAATGGACCGGGAAGGTCGAAACAGGGCCGCTCACGCTGCTCATCACGGTGCTGGCAGCAGCATCCCCTTGGATTGTAGGCTGGGACAAGAATGGAAGAAACGATCTCCGATGAATACACCGCGACCAGCCTCTCGATTATCGAGCGCATTCTCGATAGCGCAGGGGCTGCTCCCGTCGAAGGTGTAACCGCCCAAACGCTGATCCTGGCGACCCTCTCGGTCCCGATCCTGATGCAAGTCCTGTCCATCATCCGGCCACATATCAACACGCACGCGATGGACAAGCAGGAGACGATCCGGATCGAAGCCATGCGCCAGCTTGTCGAACTGCGGAAGTCGACCAGCCCGGAAGAGTTCACCGACGCTATGATGGCGATGGACGCTGGCCGGGCTCCGGCACTGCCAACCCCTCCAAAAGGTAAGAAATAGGCGCCGCACGCTCGCCATATTGTTTCGCAATCATCTGCAAGCCGGACACCCCCAGCCCCGGCAGGCCCTCATCGGCATTGGCCTCTCAGGCCGGGTCGGTGGGGGCTTTTTCGTTGAGTAGCGCCCGGACATCCATGAGGGCGTTCCGCGCAGAATCGTCGTATGTTTCGGCAATCATCTTGTCTACAGCGTCGAGGATGCGCTGCGGGACAACCTGAAAATAGACGGTGGCGGCCAACGTGGTCTCATTCGGCACCAGCGTTGCTCTGGCGCTGTCGCTCTTTTCCATCTCTCTCTCCATGAACACGAGGGCAACACCCTTCGGGACTATGTCGGGACTTTACTTCGGGACCGATCTGCCTGTTCCCGCCCCGTTCGGGTCCAATCGGGTGAGTGACTTTAGCCCGAAACCCCCGTAAATGCTAGGAATCACCGGGCTGCGGGCGTGGCGAAATTGGTAGACGCAAGGGACTTAAAATCCCGTGCGGTCGCCCGAAAAACTTCACTCTTTCAACGCGTTGCCAGCATTTCCCTCGCCAGCTTCGGGACTATGTCGGGACAGGGCGTCCAGAGCGGCCCGCAGATCGCCTTCGCTCGCATGGGCATAACGTACCGTAGACTGAATAGTTGCGTGGCCTAGAAGCCGCTGCGCGATCCGCAGGTTGCCGGTCTCGCGGAGGATTCGCGTGCCGGCATGGTGACGCGCGCCGTGGATCACCCGCCCCATTGTCAGCCCCGCCCGCTTGGCCGCGCGGTTGATCTTGCCGTGCAGCTTGCCATAGCTCAGCGCCTCACCGTTCCGCAGCCAGACGTGCGGCTGCTTCGCGGCGCGGGCAATGCCGACAAGGGCGGCGAGCGTGCGGGCGTCTTCCTCAAGCAGCGGTACGATATGCGGCCGCGCGTTCTTCCGACTCGATCCTGGCAGGGCAAGGCGTGATCCGTCGAAGGCGTCGAGGTCGAAGAACAACTCCCCGAAGCGGAACCCGTAGCGCAGCAGCAGGTGGACCGCGAACCGCTCCAGCGGGGGCAGGGCTTCAAGCCATGCCTCGATCTGCGCCGGGGTATACTCGCGCGCCTCGGCCTCGGGCTCGCGCTGGCGAAGGCCTGCCCAGTCTATCTCTGCCAGCCCGCGGGCTTTCCAGACCTTCCGGGCACGGTTCAAAAGCGGGCGCATCGTGGTGTCGATCAGATCCCGGTTGATCGTCCCGGCCTTCGGCGGCCACCGGCCCATGACACGGCGGCGCGCAATCGCTTCCAGAACGTCCGGGGCGTCGATGTCCTTGAGGCGCTTGTTCTTCCCGTAGCAGGCCAGCATGACGTGGATGCGGCGCTCTAGGTGATCAGCGTCCTTGATCTGCGGTGAGACCTCGTCCCAGTAGCGGGACGCGGCAAGGTCGAGGGTCAGCTCTCCTGCGTCCGCACGGGTGCCGGTCGCGGCTTCAAGTCGCTTCTTTCGCTCCACGGCTTCAGCTGCGCGCTTTGTGTCCTGGCCCGTCGAACCGTAGAACCGGACGCCCTGATAGACGAAGTCGTAGTGCCAGATGCGGCCTTTTCTGTAGACTGACATTTGGCCCTCTCGATGAATGCGGCAATGTCGGCGGGATCAAACCGCACAACCCTTGCTGAAATCTGAATGCGCGGGATGCCGGCCTCCTTGACGATGGCGCGGAACGTGTCCTCGCACACCCCCAGCGCCTCAGCCGCCTCAGGTATTGTCAGAAGCCGGGCTGGGGTCATGGGGAGTCCGGTGGCAGTTCGCCAAACGCTTCAAGCTGGCCGTCAACACGCTCGCCAAACCCACGCTCATCTGCGCGCCTGATGGCATGTTCCAGATCGCGAGCAATGATGTTTCCGCCGTACTGTTTGCCGTCAACTGTCAGTGTCGAGACAAAGACCATACCCTGATAACACAGCTCGCGTTTGACCGCTTCGGTCATGCCATATGTGTCGTCAAACGTGCGGTTTCCGATGAACGGTTTTTGTGGATGAACGCCCATCTACCCCTCCGCCTTCAGCAGCGCTGCCCGCGCTTTGGCAAAGCAGTCTCTCAGGTACTGAGTGTGTTCTATATCGCCCCGCTTCCGAAAAAACCGCTCGGCGGACCACCCAAGCGAACCCCACGCCGCGAAGAAGCTATGCGTTAGCTCGATACCGCCAACGACGACTTTGACGTGTCCGTCTGAACCGTACCTGTCTATCAGCACAGCGCCGCACCGCAGCTTTTGCAGGTAGCCATTTGAGCTAAGTTCGGCTTCCCACGTCCCATGCTTCATCAGATGCCGGACCATCTTGTGAACTGTGCGTTTGTCGTTTCCGTCCAGTGCGGTCATCTCACTCTCCCAATGCGCGCAGGGCGGCGCGGGCTTTCTCCAGCCAGCCCCATGCGCTACCTTCAATCGTGCCGTTGCCTTCCTCGTCGTACGTCCATTGCGACAAGGGCAAAGGCCAGCGGAGCGGGTCAAGCAGCCACGCGCCTTCCTCGTGCGTGATCCTTTCAGCGCGTCGGAAGCCGTTGCCCCGGAACTGCTTGCCCTCGCCGTCAACGATCATGTATCGGTCGCCGCCAATTTTAGGAAGCATACTGTCAAAGAAGCCGATCACATAATGGTCGCCCGTGTCGCCGTCCTCGTACTTGGTTGCCAGAACGTAGTCGCCAACCTGCAGCGCCGCAGCTTCAATCGCTCTCTCAGTCATGGCTACAGCCCCTCCACTTCAATACGTGTATCGGCTGAGTAGTCTTTTGGGATGTATAGCCAGTAGTGCCAGGCAATCGCTTCGGCTGCTCGCTGAAGACTTACTCCGAACGCTTCAGCTGCTTGTCCGACAGTCATGTTTGGCCGACCGCACAGCGCAATCATGATTGCATTGCCCAAATACTCATTAGACGGAGTGCCGTCTGTTCGCATAGGCATAGTCCAATCGTCATCGTCGCTCGGGTGAAGCTCTTCTGGCGGAAAGTCCTCAGTCTCCAGCCACCATGTTTGATCTCTCTCACTCATGGCTTTCGTCGTCCGTCAGCTTGAGGCGCTTTTCACGGCGCTCGTGTTTGCCTATGATCTTTTCAAGAGTGCGGATTTCGCTAGCCGCGCGGCCAAGCACTTCCATCGCCTCACTCGATACGCCGCTTTCCTCCAAGTACGCGATACGGGCACGCAACTCCGCAAGCTCCGTCCGCGCCCGGTGCCGTTCTGGAAGTTGATTGACATATTCGTCCAAGCTGGCTTCCCACGGTCCTGTGTTCTCACTCATGGCTTTCGTCCTTCTGTATACAGACTTGCGTGCCGTCCGGGTTGAGGCGGGTCATGGCGCAAACCCTTCCGCTACCCATGCGGCACCGATCAGGCGGCCAGCTTCACACGCTGCTGCGCCGCTTTCGCCAGGGCTTGCCGCCTCGCATTCTTTATCGCAGTTGAAAAACAGACGCTCTCCGGCGCGGTACTGGTCAAGAACGCAGATCACGCCAATGGAATAATTGACCGCTACGGCGTCAGGCATTCTCGTGTCGATGTAGACAATGTGCTGCGGACAGTCCTGCTCCCCACACCCCGCCATCACTCCGAGCGCCAGGATTGCAAGTGCGTGTTTCAGCGTCTCTCGTGTCATTGTGCGGGCTCCGGGGGTGGAAAATCTGGGCGCTCAGGAAGCAGTCGGAAATACATCGCGTGAGGTCGGTCGATAGGACGCCCCTTTTCGTCCGCCACATCCTCGTGAACCCACCAGTAGCCTTTAACGGTGCGCGATGGCTTTTGCCATCCAGAGGCAATGATCCTGCTATGAGGCGGGCACTGATCAATCGTCCGCCACCCATCCGCCTCTACCAGCGCCAGAAGCTCGCTGGCGTGTGACGTAACGAAGTGCAGCAATTGATGCTCAGCCGTCTGATAAAAGGCTTCGGCTTTCTTGTCGCCGTCGATACCAAAGGCGGGGCGCCTTGCGAAGGCAAGCTGCCATTGCTCCACCAGCCTTCTGAACTCTGCTTTGTCTGCGTCGATCACGATCCGGCCTCCTGGCTGAGCGCGGCGCGGGCGGCCTCAGCCCTTACCAAAATTTGCACGTAGTTATTCATCACGATACTGATCAGTTTCTCAAGTTCGCCCCAGCTATCGTCCTTAGTTGCGTATGCAAACGGGCGAAACATGGAGAGCCACGACATCAGGTAGTCGCGCGGCTGCTTTCCGCTCTTGTGGCGATGGCCAACGTCGAACATGCTTTCGACATCGACTTCCGCTGTGCCGGTGTACTTGTATACCTTCGGGACGGGCTGGCAGTCTGT